>JBKBKL010000056.1:5288-24841 GCA_046294665.1 Runella sp. | reverse complement strand
CGATACATTGAGTCGGTAGTTGCCTTCAGCATCGGTACTGGTACCAATGGCCGTGCCTTTGATGAGCACGTTTACCCCGGGTAGAGGTGTGTTGTCGTTGGCCCCTGTTACACGGCCTGTCAGCAGGCGGTCTTGGGCTTGAGCCAAGTCAGTAGCCAATAGCCCCCAACTCATCAATAAGTAAAACCATTTCAATTTCATGTTAAAGATTTGGGTTTTTATTTTATATTATAAAAATTATTTTTACTCTGTTACAATTATTATAATCAATTAAATACAAACCAAATTTTTTCAAGATTTTTTGTAAAAAAACAATGAGTACTTGATAGCGAGTTAGCGTAGTCCAACCCTCATAGCATTTGCTCTCCTCAAACTTTCTTTTGTCCTTTCATCAATTTCTTAGGTTAGAATATTTTTCTATGGTTTTTCTTTAGAACTGAAAATCATAACAGCCATGAAAGCATTTGTAAATACAGAATATGGTTCGGTGGACGTACTCCACTTGGAAGACATCTCAAAACCTACTCCTGCCGCCCACGAAGTATTGGTCAAGGTTCGGGCTACTACCGTCAATCGCACCGATACAGGCATACGCCGTGCAGAGTATTTCATTGCACGTTTTTTTACAGGATTCCTCCGCCCCAAGATGCACGTTTTGGGTACGGAGTTTGCGGGGGTAGTGGAGCAAATCGGTAGCGATGTAACAGAGTTTGGGGTAGGCGATGCGGTCTTTGGCCTCAATGCCGACCGAATGGGCACACACACCGAATATGTGTGTGTAGCCCAAAATGGGTCAATCGCCCCCAAACCTACCAACCTGTCGTTTGAAGAAGCGACGGCTATCTGCGAGGGGCCTTACTTAGCTTACAACTATCTGGAAAAAGTAAAACTAGGCAAAGGCCACCGGATTCTTATCAATGGTGCGTCAGGCTCGATTGGGAGTTCTGGTGTGCAATTGGCGGCCTATTGGGGGGCTGATGTAACGGCCGTTACCAACACCAAAAATCTTGAATTGGCCCGAAAACTGGGCGCATCGCGGGTGATTGACTACACCCAAGAGGATTTTACACAACTCAACGATACCTTCGATTTTATTTTTGATGCCGTCGGAAAAAGCTCATTTTTCAAATGTCGGCGGCTGATGAAGCCCAACGCGGTCTATTTTTCGACGGAGCTGGGGTTTGCCTACCAAAATGTCTTTTTACCGCTTTTTACCAAAAAAATCATCTTTCCTATACCAAAAGACAGCAAAGAACAGATACTCCTATTCAAAAAAATGGCCGAAGAAGGGGCTTTGAAAGCTGTCATTGACCGTATCTATCCTTTTGAGCAAATCCCCGATGCGCATCGCTATGTAGAGTTGGGACAAAAAACTGGTAGTGTAGTAATTCGACTTTGAATAGTCCTAAGAAAGTCGCTGGGCAATCCGTTTGGCGGCAGCTTTGAGATGATAGACAAGGCCTGCTTTATCGGCCAACATATAGCGGTACTCGGGCAGATAAATACTCAAACTTGCCACTACTCTCTCACCACGACGTATAGGTACGGCCAGCCCTACGACTTGCCTTCCAGCCAGCATCTGCAAGGCACACTCTTCTTTCTTGAACTGCGCCAGTAATACTTTAAGTTTTTCTACAGAATCGGCTTCTTTCCAGTTTTCAGCAGTAGGTAGGCCATATTTTGCTACAAAACGCTCAATATCTGCCTCTGAAAGCATAGCCAGCAGCATCCTACCCGACGCAGCATCATACACTGATTTTTCGGGTGAGGTGCGTACTTGTAGCTCTTGGTTGGCGTAAGTGACATGGATTACCAATCGTTTGTCGCCATTCAACACAGCCAATAAACAGTTTTCATTGATTTCTATCGTCAGTTTTTCCATTTCTGGCTTGGCGGCCTCTATAAGATCTTTGCGATAGGCTTCATTGCCTGTGAGGGTATATGACTTTGCACCCAAGATATAGCCTTTTTTAGTACCCACTTGCTCCAAATACTGACGCGCCACGAGGGTTTTCATGATATTGGCACATGTCCCATGATTGAGGTTCAATCTATCGGCTATTTCGCCCAATGGAGTAGGGTATTCGGGGTTTTCGGCGATGATTTCGAGTATATCCAAAGCACGATTGATGACTTGTATCATAAAAAGAAATTAAATTTTATAATACAAAATTAAAAATGCTTTTTATTCAATCAAATGCTTGATGAAGAATTGTGGTTTTTAAAACCCAATCCTTTGCAACTCTTTCGCCATTTCTTGCTGCAAACCTTTGGCTTCTTGAGCCGCTTTTTCGGCAAAATCTGCTCCTGACGAGGCATAGATGATGCTTCGTGCCGCATTGACGAGCAGACCACAGTCTTTGTTGAGGCCGTAGCGGCATACTTCTTCCAAACTTCCCCCCTGCGCTCCTACTCCCGGAATGAGTAAGAAATGTTCTGGGGCGATTTTGCGAATTTGCTGAAGCATTTTGGCTTTGGTAGCCCCTACTACGTACATGATTTGTCCAGGGGTAGCCCATTGTTGAGAGGTTTTGATAACCCGCTCGAAGAGAAATTCATTTTCGCTATCTATCACTACTTGACTGTTGGAGAGAGGATACTCGTCATCGTCGCGGGAGAGGCGAGGGTTGCTCAATGTCATCTGAAAATCTTCGCTGCCTTCGTTGGAGGTCAGTGCCAACAGAATGACCCATTTGTTTTTGAAACTCAAAAACGGCTGCACCGAGTCGCGACCCATGTAGGGAGCTACGGTGATACTATCAAACGACATACCCGACGAGCCTTTGTCGAAGAAGGCTTGGGCGTACAGGGCAGAAGTATTACCTATATCACCGCGCTTGGCATCGGCTATCGTGAAGCAATCCTTGGGTATATAGCCCAATGTACGCTGCAAACTGTTCCACCCACGCGGGCCGAGTGCTTCATAAAAAGCGATGTTGGGTTTGTAAGCTACGGCAAAAGGAGCAGTAGCATCTATGATACGTTTGTTGAACTCAAAAACAGCATCTGGCTCACGGAGAATATGCTTGGGAAGTTTTTGAAGGTCGGGGTCGAGTCCTACGCAGAGGAATGATTTTTTACGTCTGATTTGTTCAATAAGTTGCTGGCGGGTCATGGTAAAGGTGTAACGGTGAGATGTTTCAAATGTTGAGTATCGTTTTCTTTTTCTATACTGAATTTTTGGGTTTGATAATCATATTTCAACAAATACAAACATAAATTGGAATGTTGAAAATCGTCCATTCGACTCAGCGGAAGTTGGAGCAATGTAGCCAATAGTACGCGCATAGCCCTTCCGTGCATAGCCACCAAAATCGTTTTCTCATGCTGGCGGCTTAGTATAATTTCCATGACTGATTGCAATCGCGCCTGTACTTCCAGCGGACTTTCGCCACCTTCGGCTTGGAGGTCTGTTTGCCCATTTTGCCAGCTTTCAATCAGCCAGCGGTAGTAGTCATTGTCCATGCTGTTTGGCGTGCGGCCTTCTCTTATCCCCCAACTGATTTCGTTGAGTCCTTGATATGCCTCGTGAGGAATATTTTTGCTCAAGAAACCTTCTACGCTTTCAATAGTCCTAATGAGCTGAGAAGTGTAAATCTTATCGAAAGGGGTATGATGATAAGCCTCAAAAAATGCTTTAGCTTGTGCCAACCCGAGGGCGTTGAGAGGGGCATTGATACCGCTGCCTTGTACTACGCCTCGGCGGTTGTAGTCGGTTTCGCCATGGCGTATGAGATAAATAGTCTTCTGGATCAATGGTAGGTAAATTTTGGTGGGTGTATCAATTTTTGTTTACTTCACAAATTAAACCCTTTTCAGTATGTTCAACAAAAATATTAGTATCGAACAACTCCAAAAGTTTGACCAAAATACCCTTGTAAAGCATTTGGGGATCGAATATCTCGAAATCGGCGATGACTTCATCACAGCTCGTATGCCTGTGGACGAGCGCACCAGACAGCCTTTTGGGATTTTGCATGGAGGGGCATCGGTCGTTTTGGCCGAAACACTCGGCAGTATCGCTTCTTTTTTAGCCCTCAACGACCTCTCCAAACGTGCCGTAGGACTCGAAATCAACGCCAACCATGTGCGGAGTGTCAAAGATGGCTGGGTCTATGGAAAAGTAACACCCCTACACGTAGGCCGCACTACTCATCTTTGGCAGATAGAAATCACCAACGAGGCTGGCAAACTCGTCTGCATCAGTCGCTTGACCATAGCTGTTATAGAAAGCAACAAATAAAAAAGCCCGCTGGCTAACCAACGGGCAAAACTCGAAAAAACAAAATCTTACAGTACAATCACCGAGTTTTCTTCGTAAGATACTCCCGTAGGAACATACTTATCGGCGGCTTCGTCGTTGGCCCAAATAGTGCCGTCAATCAAGTAACGGAAGGCATACTCCTTACCAGTTTCGAGTTCGACAGTAGCTTTGTATGAACCATCTTTTTGTTTTTTCAATTTTGTAGCGGCTTCGTTGTTCCAGCCGTTGAACTCACCCAATACCGCAATCTCTTTGGCATCGGCTACTACGTCAGCCGAGAGAGAGAAGGTTACTTTGCAAACGGGTTTGCTTTTCAGTACTTGTTTTGCAATCGCCATGATATTTTATTTAGTTTTGGTTTGCGCCACAAAGTTATAAAATAAGTACAATTAAAGTCAATGAATATCAAATAGTTATTGTTAATATTCTTTTAAAAGTGCAATAAAAAATTTTACAATTTCAAAAACTGCTTCAAAAAAGTGCATTTTGCATAATTAGTTCAAAATCAGTTCAAACCCTATTGCTTCGTTGCCATTCATACCTTTTTTTCAAATGCTGTTGCTTGTATAAACGCTATTCATCAGATTTTGATTGACCGCTTCGCCAAAGCGCAATTACTTTGTTTCGTTGTTATTGTTTACTAATTTCGATAGATATTCAACCCAAATTTTTACGACCATGACTCCCAAACGCCACGGTGCTATCATCAAGACGGTCAGAGAGATTACAGTAGGTGCTGCGCTTAGTGTAGTGCTTTTTAGCGGTGGTATGACCCTACAAAGCTGTGGCTCAGACCAAGAAGAGCAGCAGCAGGAGCAGCCCTTCAAAGGCCGCCCACTCAAAACGTACATTACCGAAATGAAACCGGGCGAATTTAAAATCACCGATGAAATCCCCGTAGAGAGCGAGGCCGAAGCAGGGGCTATCGTCAGATATTTTGACGGGCGGCGCGACACCCTTACCGTAGCCCAAGCCCAACATTTGGTACAAACCGACACTACCACCCGCGAATACTACCGCAACCCTGACCAATATCATACACATCATCACCACAGAAGTTCGCTATCGAACGCGCTACTATGGGGAGGGCTGGGCTATATGCTGGGGCGTAACAATTCGTCGGGCTTTTATAATGAAAGCCGCGAACGCGCCTATACATCAGGCGTTTATGCCAACTCCTCGGCTTACGCACGCTCGCAGGGCATACACGATAGCTACCATAGCCACCGCAAAAGTATGGCGACCCGCCCCAGTAGAAGCAGAAGCGGATTTTTTGGAAGCAGTAGTCGAAGTGCGGGAAGCTAAAATTCAAGAAAATGATTCGTACCCAATTTCTCAATCATACGCCCGAAGCACAACTGCGTAAAGTCGGCTGGGACTGGATGCTTGGCGAAGATACCCTCCCCTATCTGACTAACGAAGCCGTAACGGTCAAGTCTTATGAAGCCGAAGCATACTATAATGCTGCCAATGAGTTGTATGAGATTTTTGCGGAGGCTGCCCAATATGCCATAGACCACCAGCTTTGGCAGCCAATGGGAATCCCCGACAGCCTCGTCGAATTGATACAACTCACCTGGAACGACGACCGCCACTGGCACATCTACGGGCGTTTCGATTTGGCGGGTGGCGTAGGCCGTGCGCCTATCAAACTCATCGAATTCAATGCCGATACCGCTACCTGTATCCCCGAAACAGCAGTAGTGCAGTGGGCGCACCTAAAAGCCAACGGGCTGGAAGAAAGCAAGCAGTTCAACAATGTCTATGAATCTTTGGTGGCACAGTTTCGAGAGTTGAAACAACGAAATACCCACCTTACGCCTACTTTGCTGCTTTCGGCCATGCGCGATGCCCCCGAAGACAACACCAACGTACAAGTACTCGGCGAAGCTGCCAAAGAAGCGGGCTTCGACGTGGAGTATGCCTACATAGATGAAGTGGATTTTTCGGAAACCGAAGGTATTTTTCGACAAAACCCCCGTAATGGGCATTTTGAACAATTCGATTTTTGGTTCAAACTCGTCCCGTGGGAATACATCGGCTACGACGAACCCGAACTGGCCGCTACGCTCACTCAAATCGTCAAAAACCATAAGGCCGTCATCATCAATCCTGCCTATACCTTACTTTTTCAGTCCAAATACCTCCTCAAAATCTTGTGGGATTTGTACCCCGACCACCCGCTGCTATTGCCCTCATCTGCCGAGCCAATACCCAGCCAAACCAACGTAGAAAAAGTACTTTTAGGGCGCGAAGGAGCCAACGTGCGTATCGTGGAGTCAAATGGTATGGTAGTTTCGGCCCATGCAGGAGAGTATGAGCATTACTCCAAAATATATCAGCAGTACGTAGAGTTTCCGCGCGATGTACTTGGCCAACGCTACCAAGCAGGAGTGTTTTGGGCGGGAGAAGGCTGTGGACTGGGCTTTCGTCGTGGCGGCAAAATCATCAACAATACCGCCCAGTTTGTAGGGCATATCGTTGAGTGAAAGAATGGAGCAATAAATAGCCAAGAATCCACCAAATTATTTTTACATTCGTGGACTTGTATAGCTAATACTTTAGAGTTACTATGGCATCATCTCTCATTTTATCCGAAATGTGGATTTATCCTGTCAAGTCGTTGGCGGGTATTACGATTCAAAATGGCTTCATAGAAAACCGTGGGCTACGCTGGGATCGCCGCTGGGTGATCATTGATGAGCAAGGGAAGGCTCTATCTCAACGACAGTTTCCCAAAATGGCGACCATCACTCAAATATTAAACGACCACCATATCATTCTTCGCGACCACGTACAGCACGAACTTCGCGTTCCGCAAATACCTCAAACCTCCGAAGTCGTAACGGTCGAAATTTGGGGAGATAAGGTAGAGGCTGTTTTGGTAAGCAAAACCTGCGACGAGTGGCTCAGTAATGCCCTCGGTGCTCCCGTGCGATTGGCCTTTATGACTGATACTTCCTCGCGCTTGGTGGACGCTGACTATGCCCCCGAAGATACTCAAGTGAGTTTTTCGGACGGTTTTCCCTACTTGATTGCCGGCAAGGCTTCGCTCGATGACCTCAACGCGCGCCTGCCGTCGCCGGTCAAAATGCAGCGGTTTCGACCCAATTTTATCTTTGAGGGAGGGCTGCCTTATGAGGAAGACCATTGGTACGAATTTCGGATAGGACGCATTACCTTTTTAGCTTTGAAGCCTTGCGCGCGCTGTGTGATGACAACCGTCAATCCTAACTTGGGAGAAATAGACTCTGCTGAACCTTTGCGTACCTTGGCGAGTTACAGAAAAGTAAACAACCGAATTTTTTTCGGGCAAAACGTTCTCACCTATCAAACCGGTATCGTCAGCGTAGGCGATAAAATCAGAGTCATAAGTCGCCGGCAGCGACAAACCATGAGTTAAATGATGAAAAGTGCGATTGTGATTGGGGCGGGCATCGCGGGCATCGCTACCAGCATAAGATTGGCCTGCAAGGGCTACCAAGTACAAGTTTTTGAAGCCAACAGCTATCCCGGCGGCAAACTCTCCCATTTTGAAATCAATGGCTATCGCTTCGATGCCGGGCCGTCGCTTTTTACGATGCCGCAGTTGGTCGAAGACCTATTCCGCTTGGCGGGCAAAAACCCTAAAGCGTATTTTGACTATATCCGATTGGACGAAACCTGCCGCTATTTCTGGAGCGACGGCACCCGACTCACCGCACACGCCCAGCCCGAAAGATTGGCCGAAGAAATTCAGGCCAAACTCGGCGAACCCGCCGAACACGTACTGGCTCACCTGCGCGATAGTGCCACCAAATACGACATCACCGAAAATCTTTTTCTGCATCGTTCTCTGCACAAAATGGCTACCTATTTCAATCGCGATGCGTTTCGGGGGTATGCACGTTTTCACAAGCTGGAAGTATTCAAAACCATGAACGCTGCCAATACACAGCGATTTAAGACTTCCAAAGCCGTGCAGCTTTTCAACCGCTACGCTACCTATAATGGCTCCGATCCTTATCAAACCCCTGCCACGATGAACATCATTCCGCATTTGGAATACAACATCGGCGCGTTTTTTCCCAAAAAAGGCATGATAGACATCACCGAAAGTTTGGTCAAACTGGGGCAAGAGTTGGGGGTTCAATATGCGTTCAATCACAAAGTAGAGAAAATCGAAACTTCTGAAAACCGTGTCTTGGGTATTTGGGTCAAAGAGAAAGGCGCAGACGAAAGTCGAAGAGTAGAGGCTGATTGGGTAGTGTCCAATATGGACGTAGTCAATACTTTCCGACATCTATTGCCCCATGCTCGCCAGCCCGAACGTATCTTGCGCCAGCCAAAATCGAGTTCGGCCTTGATTTTTTATTGGGGGGTCAAAAAGTCGTTTCCGGTGTTGGGTTTGCACAATATCTTTTTCTCGGACGACTACCGCGCCGAATTTGATTTTCTTTTCAATCAAAAATCACTTTTCGACGACCCCACGGTTTATATCAACATCACTTCCAAGCACAAGCCCGACGATGCGCCCGAAGGTGGCGAAAACTGGTTTGTGATGATCAATGCTCCCCACAACGACGGCCAAGACTGGGACAGCCTCATCGAGAGGGCGCGCCACAATATTCTTCAAAAATTGAGCAAAATGTTGGGCGAAAACATCGCAGACCTCATCGAATGTGAAGATATACTTGATCCGCGCAGTATTGAGTCCAAAACGTCGAGTTCGCAAGGGGCGTTGTATGGCAACAGCTCCAACAACCGCTACGCTGCCTTTTTGCGTCATGCCAATTTCTCCAAAGAATTTCCCAATCTTTATTTCGTAGGTGGAAGCGTACACCCAGGCGGTGGGATTCCACTGGCATTACTTTCGGCCAAAATTGCAACAGAATTGATACCTTAGGCGCGATTTTTGATAGTAATACGTTAGAATCCGTGTCCAATCCATCAAATCTGTGTTCTATCTATCATCAAATACAGTCGGTATATTCAGATGCTTCGGTAGCTGGGCTGTATTTTTTTTCTATTGTCTAAATGTTTTCTCTCAACAACTCCCCCAGTACGCCCAATACCTTCAAAACAATTTTTTGCTCAATCCCGCTTTGGCAGGAATAGAAAGCTACGCCGATGCCCGCATGGGCTACCGCCAACAATGGGTAGGACTCGACGATGCGCCACGCACTTTTTACATGACGGCTCACTTGCCTATCAACAACCCCGACTTCCAAATCGAACCCGCCTCTCCACGTTTTGCTTTTGGTCGGCAGACCGCTCCCATTGTACCAGATGCACATGGAGGATTGGGACTTACGATACTTCGCGACCAAACCGGCCCGTGGACACGCTTCTCATTGAGCATGGCGGGGGCGTATCATTATCCGTTGGGCGATTATTGGCAAGTAAGTACCGGTATCGCATTGGGACTTACCCAACATTCGATGGATATGGACCGAATCCGATTGGCTAATCCCCAAGACCCTCTGGCCTTATCTGGCAGATTCAATAGCCTACGGCCCGATGTCCATGCGGGGCTTTGGGTGTACTCGCCAGAGTTTTTTGCAGGGCTATCAGTACAGCAATTGACTGGTGGAAAATTACGCTTCCGCACTCCCGACTATGATTGGCAAGGCACGCTTTCTCCTCATTATTTTTTTACTACGGGCTATCGGCTATCGCTGTTGGAGGATTGGGATTTTACGCCTTCTGTTTTGTTCAAAAAAACTAAAAATGCACCTCTTTCATGGGATTTTAATCTGAAAGTCAGCTACCTACATCAGTTTTGGATAGGGGCTTCGTATCGCCTGCGCGATGCAGCCTTGATTTGGGGTGGATTACGTTTTGCTCAAAAATTTACATTAAGCTATACTTACGAGCATATCCTTTCTACATTGCAGTCCACCGCACGTACATCGCACGAGCTTACGCTTGGCCTTACACTCGGCAATCGCGATCATTATACTTCTCCACGAAGTTTTTGGTAACTTTGGCAGTACAATATTCCAACCCATCATCACACCCCCTCAAATCCAATGAAAGCCATCGTATTGGAAGAACTTTTCAAGCCTGTTGTTTTGAAAGAAACCTCCACACCCCAACCCGCAGCCGACGAGGTACTGGTACAAATCAAAGCGGCCGCACTCAACCACCGCGACGTTTTTATCAAATATGGCCTTTATCCGGGCATCAAACTCCCCTGCATTTTAGGTTCTGACGGAGCAGGAGTAGTAATAGAAACAGGTCAGGAGGTGGACAAAAATTGGCTCGGCAAAGAAATCATCATCAATCCCGGCCATAACTGGGGCAGTCATGAAGCCTACTACACCAAAGATTTCAAAATATTGGGTATGCCCGATGATGGCACATTTGCCGAATACATCAAAGTCAAAGCGCAATATTTATACCCTAAACCATCTCACCTTGATTTTGAGGCGGCAGTGGCCTTGCCTTTGGCGGGGGTTACGGCTTGGCGAGCCTTGATGAGTCGCGCTCGAATGAAAGCCGGTGATAGGGTGCTGGTAACGGGCATCGGAGGTGGGGTAGCATTGTTTGTGTTGCAGTTTGCCGTAGCCGCTGGGGCAGAAGTATGGGTAACGTCAAGTTCGGACGAAAAAATACAAAAAGCCATCACCCTCGGAGCCAAAGGAGGAGTCAATTATAAAAAGCCAGATTGGTCAAAAGAACTCTTGGCTGCCGCAGGTGGCAGCAAAATGGGCTACTTCGATGTCATCATTGACAGTGCCGGCGGGGTGGGCTTCAACAAACTGATTGATGTGGCGGCATTGGGAGGTCGGATTTGCTTTTATGGCGGTACAACCGGCAACATCACCGACCTCATACCTGCCAAAATCTTCTTCAAACAACTCGATATTTTGGGAAGTACGATGGGGTCTGAGGCGGAGTTTGAGGCGATGGTCAAATTTACCCAACAACACCAAATCCAGCCAGTAGTAGATCAAATTTTTGCGCTCGAAGAAGCCGAAGCCGCCCTAAAATACATGGAAAAAGCAGCCCAGTTTGGGAAAATTGTGCTGAAAGTGGGCTAAAGTTTAAACCATCATTCTCCCGATTTCACCACTCTCGTCATCACAGGAATACAAAGGGTATTTTTTATAGAAAAAACGGCCAGAGTACGACTCAAACTGACACAGCCCGTGGACTGAATACGTGATTCGGCATAAAATACTCCCGCTTGATTGGGCAAAAACGTAAAGCTATTTTTGGATAAAAGTTGGCCACCTACCGGCTTGTCATACCAATCAACGACTGCTTCAGGCTGGGAAGTGAACGCAACCAACGTGGGAGTGGGTTCTCCCTTGCAGAGCGTTTGGCTTGCTACAAGAGGTGAAAGAGGAATGATTGGATCACAGACGGGGAGTAAAACACGTCTATTGAGGGTATCTCCAGTAGAAAAAACTAATTTCAAGTTTAATTCATAATTCGACGCTGTAACGTTAAAAATACTATCGCCTGCTACTTCTCCACGTTCTGGGACTATATTAGCATTATCAGGTTTTTTGAATGATATTGTGTAGGTATTTTGTCCGCGACAGATTTTTGGGCATTGAATGTTTGTTATCAATAAAGTGTCGTCATCGTGTTTTGAGAGTACTGGAGTAATACAAAATAGTTGTACCACAATGTAAAAGACATTCTCAATCAGTTTCCTGTATCGAAGAAACATAATAAAGTAGGGTAGAAATATAAAGTAGGGTAAAGATGATGGGGAACTTCGCTACAAAAGTATAGTAAAAAAAACCTTCAAAAAATACCTGTAAACAGGTATTTTTTGACTGATTTCTTCATTTTTTTAATTTTTTGTGTCTATCTAATGTTATTTTGTTTTATACTCGTTCAAAATTGATTTGTGAAAAAACCTCATAGGTTTTATTTGATTATCAATGAGTTACATAGCTAATTTTTTGCAAACCTATGAGGTTTAAGTATAATACGTTCTATTTTTATTCAAAATCTTGTTATCAATTACCAAAGTTTATCATGGACGAAGCAGTTAGTGTATCCAAAAAAGACATTCGCAAACTCTCGGTGGAGGAGTTGAAAGTATGGCTTGTGCAGCAGGGTGAGCAGGGTTTTCGGGCAAAGCAAATTGTCGAATGGCTTTGGAAAAAGTCGGCTACCTCATTTGACGAAATGACGAATCTTTCGCTTTCTACTCGCCAACTTCTATCCAATCATTTTGAAATCAGAGGAATCTCAGAAGCCAAATCCCAAAAAAGCAACGACGGCACTATCAAATCGGCTTTTCGGCTCTACGACGGCCACCTCATCGAAGGCGTACTCATTCCTGCCGATGACCGTATGACGGCTTGTGTATCGAGCCAAGTAGGCTGCTCGCTTACGTGCAAATTTTGTGCTACGGGCTATATGGATCGCAAACGCAACCTTGATGCTGCCGAAATGTACGACCAAGTAGTGGCCATAGACCGCCAGGCCAAAGCGCATTTCCAAACTCCTCTCACCAACATCGTGTATATGGGTATGGGCGAACCCCTGCTCAACTACGCCAATGTACTCGAATCGGTCGAAAAAATCACTTCCCCCGATGGGCTGGGTATGTCGGCCAAGCGCATCACGGTTTCGACGGCGGGCATTGCCAAGATGATCAAAAAACTCGGCGACGACGGTGTGAAATTCAATCTCGCCCTCTCACTCCACGCTGCCAACGACACCAAGCGTAATCAAATCATGCCTATCAACGAAACCAACTCACTAAAAAATCTGGCGGAAGCATTGCAATATTTTTATCGAAAAACACAAAACAGAATCACGTTTGAGTACATCGTCTTTCACAATTTCAACGATACCCTGCAAGATGCCAAAGAGTTGTGGGAGTTTACCAAAAAAGTACCTTCCAAAGTAAACATCATCGAATACAACCCCATCGCCGAAGCTGACTTCCAAAACACCGAAGCCGACCGACTGACACAGTTTGCAACATTTTTGGAAGACAGGGGCGTAGTAGTCAATGTGCGCCGAAGCCGAGGCAAAGACATAGACGCTGCCTGCGGCCAATTAGCCAACCGCGAGCGTTGATGGTGTGGTGTAGTGGCGAAGTGGAGATTTAGTCATGTACTGGTTGATTTTATTTTCTCCCCTTCCCCTCGTTGCCCCTTGTTGCCTCGCTGCCTTATTGCCTCGTTGCCCTCCCCCTCAAATTCCCCCATTCTCCACCGCCTTCGCGGCTTTGTAGCTGAGGGCTTTAACGCCCATGATTAGATTGGCGAATCGTTCGTCTTTGGTATAACCTTTTTTCCAGCGGGCATAAATCTGTTGAATCACGACGGCATTTTTGAACAACCCAAAGACATAGTAATACAGAATCTTGCTCAAATCTCGGCCACTTTTTTGGGCGTAGCGGTCGGCTACTTCGCGGCGGGTGAGATTGCCCGGCAGCCAAGTGAGGTTGAAACCTTTTTCAAAAGCCCCATCGGAGGCTTCGGCCCAGTAGCTCAATGAAGTACCAACATCCATGAGCGGGTCGCCTACGGTGGTCATTTCCCAGTCGAGTACGGCCAAAATTTGCGTCAGGTCGTCGGAAGCCAGTACTACATTGTCGTATTTGTAGTCATTGTGAATAAGCGAGGGCGGGTTTTCGGTAGGCATATTGGCCGTAAGCCATTGGTACAACTCGTCCATGGTTTTTATTTCGTCGGTTTGGGCATTTTGGTAGCGTTTGTACCAGCCTTCTACTTGTCGTTGGATATAGCCTTCGGGTTTACCGAGTTCGATGAGGTTGGTTTTGTAAATGTCAATCGAGTGCAACTCCACTAAATTATCCACCAAAGCCTCCGACATTTGGCGCATGGTGGCGGGAGCAATATTCATTTTGGGGGCATTGTGGGCACGAAGAATCACCCCTTGCACACGCTCCATGATGTAAAATGGGCAGTCTAAGACGCTTTCATCTTCGCAAAAAACCATTGGTTTCGGGATTTTCGTAAATCCTACCTTTTGTAAAGCAGACAGTACTTTAAATTCTCGCCCCATGTCATGGCCACCTTTGATATTTTTGGCACCAAAAGGTGGGCGGCGCAAGACATACTCTTGCTGCGTATCAGTCTGGAGAAAATAGGTTAGATTGGAATACCCTCCGGGAAATTGCCGTACTTCTACAATTTTTCCAATCGAAGGGACATTGCTTGACAAAAATTCGTGGAGTCGGGTGAGGTCGAGTTGCTCGCCTTCGCGTACTGCTACGGGAGTATCTTGGGGGGGCGTAGTCATAGCGGCTATATAGTTTTTAAATATTTGATACTGATACTGTCTATTTTTTCCAATCGCTCGATGGCTTGATTGAGTAGGGTTTTTCTGATGTTGAGGGTGATACTACATTCATTATCGAAGACTTGATGGGTCAGCGGCAGTTCCAATGCTTTGATGATTTTCATGACTTCGTTCATTTGTTGATAGTCAAATCGAATGTCATACACATCTTCCACCGATTTTTCGATGATTTTGGCATTTTGCAGGGCTTCTTGAGTAGCCGTTTTGTAAGCGTTGATAAGTCCCGGCACGCCGAGGAGTGTCCCTCCAAAATAGCGAACTACGACCACGAGGACATTGGTTAGGTCGTGGGCGTAGAGGGTGTTGAGAATAGGTCTTCCTGCTGACCCCGAAGGCTCGCCATCGTCCGAAAGGCGAAAGTGCGTGCGGTCGAGGCCCAGGCGATAGGCGTAGCAGTGGTGATTGGCCTTGGGGTGTAGCTCACGCAGACGGAGAAGCCAATTTTTGGATTCTAGCTCGCCGCCAATTGGATAAGCGAATGCCAAAAATTTACTCCCTCTATCTCGGAACAATCCCTCGGCAGGTGCTGCAATGGTACGATAGGTATCGTCAAACAACATAATGTAATTACATTCAAAAGCGACCGTTTATCAACAATAATTTGCAAACATAGTCGTAAACAAATTGTTTTATGCTTGTATCTATCATTTACTTAAACATGATTCTCCCATGAAACCTGCAAAACTATTGTTTTTTTTAATGTTAGTGGGCGTAGCCACAGCCACTTTCGCCCAAAAGTTTGACCTCAAAAAGCCTGTCCCCTTCGACCCAAAAGTTCGCTACGGCAAACTCCCCAATGGCATGACCTACTATATTCGTCAAAACGAAGAACCCAAAAAACGTGCAGTATTGTTTCTTGTCAATAAAGTTGGGGCTATCCAAGAAGAAGACCACGAAAACGGCTTGGCGCATTTTACCGAACACATGGCCTTCAATGGCACCAAAAACTTTCCCAAAAACGAATTGGTCAGCTATCTACAACGAGCAGGAGTCAAATTTGGTGATGATTTGAATGCCTTCACTGGATTTGATCAGACTGTTTATCAATTACCTGTTCCGACCGACTCTGCCGACATTTTCAACAAAGCCTTTATCGTACTTGAAGATTGGGCGCACAACATTACTTTTGATGGCGAAGAAATCGAAAAAGAACGAGGAGTGATTTTGGAAGAATTACGAGGAGGTAAAGGAGCACAACAACGTATGCGTGATAAGTTTTTCCCGATTATTTTGCCCGGCTCCAAATATGCCAAACGCAACGTCATTGGTACAGAAGAAATCCTGAAGAATTTTAAGCATGAAACCATTCGTAATTTCTACAAAACATGGTATCGGCCTGATATGATGGCTATCGTTGCTGTAGGGGATTTTGACATCAATGAAGTGGAAAAAACAATCAAAAATCGTTTTGGCAAAATCCCCAAAGCTGTAAAGCCCAAGCCCTTTGGCAAGTTTGGTATCAACGACCACAAAGACACCAAAGTAGCTATTGTAACTGACCCCGAGCAACCTTACATGATAGCGCAGGTCATTACGCGCTTACCCAAAGCTCATGAAAAAACACTCAACGACTCTCGTGAAATCATCAAACGTGAGCTTTACAACGAAATGCTGGGGGCGCGTTTGCAAGAGTTGCAGCAATCTGCCGATCCACCTTTTTTATTTTCGTTTGCAGGATATAGCGGTTTCATAGGCGATTATGACTCTTTCATCAATTATGCCGTTGCCAAAGACGGCAATGTCGAGAAAGGTTTAAAAGCGGTTTTGGACGAAGCCGTAAGAGCCAAAAAATTTGGTTTTACGGCCTCCGAACTCGAACGCGCCAAGAAAGAGTTTTTGACCAATACCGAAAAACGCTTCAAAGAAAAAGACAAAACCAAGTCGGAAGAATACACCTACGAGTACATGAACCATTTTTTGGAGGGTAGTAGCTCGATGGGCATCGAGTTTTATTTTGAATTTGTCAAAAGCCAACTCGACGGAATTACATTACAAGAAGTCAATGCGCTTTCTGATAAGTTTATTCGTACTGACAACAGGGCTGTCATCATCATGGCCTCCGACAATGACAAAGACAAACTGCCCTCAGAAGCGCAAGTTGTAGAGTGGATCAACAATGCGGGCAAAGACGTAAAACCCTACGAAGACAAAGTAGTGGACAAGCCATTGGTAGAAAATTTGCCTGCTGCTGGCCGCACGGCTTTTCGGAAGCAAATCGCCGAAATAGGCGTTACCGAGCTTTCGCTTTCTAATGGTGTGAAAGTAGTATTGAAACCCACCGATTTTAAAAATGACGAAATTTTGATTTCGGCCCGCAGCCTTGGCGGTTCTTCTCTTTACGAGGACAAGGACTATATGAGTGCCAGCATTGCGGCCAATATAGTGTCGGAGAGTGGTATCGGTGAGTTCAATAGCCCAGCTTTGAAAAAATTTTTAACAGGCAAAGTTGTGAGAATCACCCCCTTTATCGGTGAAACGGAAGAAGGCTTTTCGGGAAGTTGCAGCCCCAAAGACCTCGAAACAGCGTTGCAGATGATTTATGGCTATTTCACTACCCCCCGCAAAGACGATGATATCATTAAGGGTTTCATGGCTTCGCAGCGATCGGCTATTCAAAACATGAAAACCTCGCCCATGCCTGAGATGGTGTTTCAAGATAGCATCAATACCATTTTGGGCAATTACCACTTCCGCCGCCTGCCTATTAGTGTGGAGCGTTGGGACATGGCCAATGCCGACCGTGCCTTCGAGATTTACAAAGAACGCTTCGCCGACCCTGCCGACTTTACATTTTTCTTTACAGGGACTTTCAAGGTGGAAGAAATCAAGCCTTTGCTCGAAAAATACTTAGCTGCCCTGCCTACGCAACGTAAAAAAGAAACCTTCCGGGATTTGGGGATTCGGACTCCAGCAGGACGTTTGGACAAAAAAGTTTATAAGGGTATCGAGCAAAAAAGCCAAGCGACACTCGTTTACAGTGGCGATTATGAATACAACGAAGACAACAACTGGCAACTCAAAGCACTTGAAGAAATCTTAAATATCAAATTGATTGAAGTAATCCGTGAGAAGGAAAGTGGCGTGTATGGCATCGGCGCAAGGGCTGGTTACAGCAAAATTCCCGCCCCACGCTACTCCTTCCGCATCGGCTATGGTACCGGCCCAGAGCGTGTAGAAGAATTGGCTACCAAGACATTGGCCGTGATTCAAGAAATCAAGGACAAAGGGGCTACTCCCGAAGACATCGGGAAGTTCAAAGCCGAAACACGCCGTAACTGGGAGGTGCAACTTCGCGAAAACAATTTTTGGCAATCGCAACTCATCGGAGCCTACACACGTGGCGATGACCCAAAAGTTTTCTTAGAATGGGAAAAACAGTTGGACAAAATCACGGTAGAAAGTACCAAAGCTGCCGCCAACAAGTATCTCAATGATGCCAATTTTATCAAGGTGGTATTACTGCCCGAACAAAAGTAAGTACCTTTCACATACAAAAAAACGGAAGCCTCCCAGCTTCCGTTTTTTTTGATGGTCTATCTTCTTCGTTTTTTTGAAGCTGGCTTTCTTCGGTAAGTGGACTTACGTTTTATGTATTTACGGGCTTCGGCTTGTTCGATAGCAGCCTCTTGTTCTTCTTGGGTACGTTCGTCTTTGACAATATTGGCAGGTGCGCCCAACTCTGACATGGCCTGCGAACGTTCGGCTACCACGGGGAGTACTGTTTGGGTGAGGCTTTCGAGCGGCTGCGAAGCATCAAAAGGCCGTAGTCTAAAAGTGTAGCTGTACTCACGGTCGGTGAGCAGGTATTCGGGGTGTGTGCGAGGTGTCCAGCTATCATCGCCTCCCAGCCCCATTATTTGGTGGTCAATACGCAGTACTGTTTTATCTCCTCGACTTAGGCTTTGAGATTTTTTGGCCGCCAACAATGCCGCATCGGTATAATCTTGAACGTTGAAATGAAGCAGGTTTTCGTTGGCCATTATCAATAACCCTGTTCCTGCCGAATCACTCACAGCCGCCCATCGTACATCGGTTTTATTGCCTGTTTCTTGTGCCATAATGTAGGGGAAATGCTGTTCGGCTACTTTACCGCTATATTCGGCTATTTTACCGGCGGTTTTACGGTCAGGGTAGGTTTCAAAAGGCCCTCGCCCATACCAGCGCATATTTCGCATCATAGCCGGTACTTGCATTTGCATACCTACTTTAGGCAATGGAGGCAAGTTGTTGCCGTTGGCATCTACCCTTGTTTTGACCTCTACATCGCCCGATCCAAAAATAGTGTAAACGGTTTTGACCAAAAAATGTACACCCATTTTTCCAGCCCAAACACTCTGGGTATGCACTCTTGCGATGGTAGGGCTGATTTGCTCCACACGCAAATCGCCACTTAGCCGCCGTAAGCTATCTAATCCTGCTGCTCGCCATTGAGCAGCAAAACTTTCTTTACCGCCACCTTCGTCGTTGTCGGTAGGTACACGCCAAAAATTGGGCTGCAAGGGAGAACCTATCAATTCTCGATTTTTGTAAACAAACGAACTCATACCTACCGATTGGCGGTCGAAGGTGATTTTGAATTGAGGGTTGGTCAGTATAATTCCTCCACCTCGTACCAATCCGATTCTTACGGTGGCAGTAGCCGGCCACGATACTGTCGTTTTGGGCGATGCTGGTACTTTGATGTAAAATTGCTGATAGGCTACTTCATGCCCCGCTTCGGCCCATGATGTTTTGTCTTTGAGGCGAACACTCACATTCAAAAAATACTCCGCTCCCGATGCAGCGTAAGTGGGCAAACTCAACGGAATATTCAAAGTTTGTTTTTCGCCCGCTTTGGCGGTGAGTGTATTGCTCTCGGTGCGTTGAATCACTTTGCCGTTTTCGAGTAGTTCCCATACCAATTTGAAAGGTTGGAGGCTGATGAAATCATATTGGTTATGAATGGTGATATTTTGGGTAGAAGGCAACAGCGTATCCTTTGGTGTAAACTTTACATATCGGTACA
>JBKBKL010000056.1:0-5278 GCA_046294665.1 Runella sp. | reverse complement strand
ACGTGCTTTACTTCGTTGATTTCGGGCTGTGGGAGGCGGTCGGGATTGACTAAGCCGTCGCCGGCATTGGCACCGTCTATGTAATTGATGTGGGCGATGTAGGGTTTTCCGTTTTTATCTTTTAAGTAAAGGCCCTGATCTACCCAATCCCAAATAAAGCCTCCTTGTAAGCGTGGGTACTGCTCGATAGCGTCCCAGTATTTTTGAAGATTCCCGACACTATTGCCCATAGCATGGGCATATTCACAGACAATAACAGGGCGTGAAGGGTCTTTTTTCATCAAAGCTACCATACCTTCTACCGAAGGATACATGGTACTGATGATGTCGAAGCTACTAAGAGGCTGCTCGGTTTTGGAAAAATCAAACTCATAGTTGTTGCGGCCTTCGTAGTGAATAGGCCGGGTAGGGTCTATGAGCCTGATGATTTGAGCCATATCTTCAAAATTGCCCCCCATGCCAGTTTCGTTGCCCAGCGACCAAATCACAATCGAAGGGTGGTTTTTGTCGCGCTCTACCATGGCTTTGCCGCGTGCTACGAAGGCATCCTTCCAGTCAGGATTAGAAGCCAACGGACGGTTTTTGAGTTGAAACATTTCGTGGCTTTCGATATTGGCCTCGTCTATCACATACAGCCCATATTCGTCGCAGAGGTCGTACCAAAGTGGGTCGTTGGGGTAGTGTGAAGTCCGAACAGCGTTGATATTGTGCTGCTTCATCAAAAGAATATCTTTGAGCATCGTTTCGCGGCTTACCACACGCCCCGTAGTAGGCTCAAATTCATGCCGATTGACTCCTTTGAAAGTAATCGCCTTGCCATTGAGCAAAAACTGGCCGTCTTTGATGACTACTTTCCGAAATCCTACCCGCTGACTCAAGACTTCCAATACTTGCCCTTCTCCGTCCACAACTTGCATCGTCAATTTGTAAAGGCTGGGGGTTTCAGCAGACCATTTGGCAGCGTTTTCGACAGGTAGGTTCAGCGTCAAGTATGATTCATCACGCGGGTCCATCATGGGAATATTCCGTATCATCTCGTCGCCTACGAGTCGTCCATTGGGGTCGTAAAGTTTGAACTTGACTTGGTATTTGTCTTGAACTTGTGCCGAAAAGTTTTTGATGAACGCTGAAATCCGTAGTGTGGCATTTTGGTAGTTTTCGTCAAAATCCGTTACGGTATAGTAATCTCTGATATGAATCGTGGAGGCCGTATAGAGATAAACATCTCTGAAAATCCCCGCCAGTCGCCAGTAGTCTTGGTCTTCGAGGTAGCTTCCGTCCGACCAGTTGATGACTTGCACTGCCAATTGGTTTTGGCCTCCGCGCAAGTATTTTGTGATGTCAAACTCTGCCGGAGTCATGCCGTCTTGGTGATAGCCCACTTGCAGCCCATTGACCCAAACATAACAGGCCGATTGGACCCCGCCAAAATGTAAAAACACGGGTCTCCCTTGCCAGTTGGCTGGTATATTGAAGGTAGTCCGGTACAGCCCTACGGCATTGGTATCGGCTACGATGCGTGGCGGATTGGCCGGGAAGGGATGCTTGATATTGGAAAAAATAGGGCGATCATAAGCTCGGCCATCACGCGCACCCACTACTTGCCAGTTGGAGGGTACGGGGAGGTCGTCCCAGTTGGCAGTATTGGCATTGATTTGAAAAAAATCTCCGGGTACTTTGCTGGGGTGCTGCACCCACTTGAATTTCCAAATCCCATTGAGTGATTGTACAAAAGTTGATTTGCTTCGGTCAAATTGTAATGCTGCCGCTTCGCTCTGATAAGGGGTGAGCGTGGTATGTGGTCGCTCGGTATTTCGACTAAAAACAGCAGGGTTTTCCCAGTCGGGGAGGTCTTGAGCAAAACTTACGGTGGTTATGAAAAGAGATAAAAAAACGCTTACCTTGCGCATAAAAGTAATGAGGAATAAAGATGATGCCTTTTGATGAAAAAAGCGGTTTATTGATGAAATCTTAAAGAAACAACGACAAAATAGCCTTGTTATTGGCTTATTTTTTATTCAAACTTACAAATTTTTCTCCAACCCTAACCCATTCTTACTATGCTTTTGGCCGTAGATGTAGGCAACACCGATACTGTTTTTGGGATTTGGAAAGACCAAACTTGGGCGCATTTGTTTCGGGTTCGGTCGCTACCCGACGAGCCTGCACATCACTACGAAGGTCGGCTCCGGCTGCATTTTTTGGAAGCAGGTTTGGCGTTAGATGATGTCCATAAAATCGTGCTAAGTAGTGTAGTACCACCCCTTACGCCGACGATTCGCACCATGCTCGAATCTCTCTTTAGCCAAAAAGTAATCGTCGTAGGGCCTGATGTGTATCCAGAACTAAAAGTAGAGATAGACCACCCCCACGAAATCGGTACTGACCTGGTGGCCAATGCCATAGCTGCCTATGCCAAGTATGGGCGCAATGCTGTCGTAGTGGACTTCGGTACAGCACTGACTTTCACGACAATATCTGAAGAAGGCAAAATCTTAGGTGTAGCCATAGCTCCTGGCCTCAAAACAGCCGTGAAAGCCCTCTTTGCCAATACTGCCCAGCTACCCGAAGTGCCCCTTCAGCTACCCGCCTCGGCTATCGGCAAGAATACGACCCACGCCATTCAGTCGGGGATTTTGTTGGGGTATGAAAGTTTGGTGAGGGGTATGATTACACGAATCCGCCGCGAACTCGACGGCGACTGCATCGCACTCGCCACGGGGGGCTTGTCGTCAATCATTGATACCCTGCACGGAGAGTTTGTAGAAATCAATCGAAACCTTACCCTCGACGGCTTACGGATTATTGGGGAGAGAAGTACTTGATTGCTATTTCTTTACGCCCTCCTTCTGACAATAGCCTGCCTCTCGACAGGTGAAGTGGGTTATTGACTCCGCAATCATTATTTACTCCAAAACTTTTTATTATATCAAAGCCAACATCTTGATGGCTGTAATGGCGGCTTCGTCGCCTTTGTTGCCATGAATACCCCCAGCACGGTCGAGAGCTTGCTGGTGATTGTTGGGCGTGAGTACTCCAAAAATCACAGGTTTGTTGTATTTCAAGGCCACCTCCGTAAGGCCGTGAGCTACAGCATGATTGATGTAGTCGTTGTGTTTTGTTTCACCTTGTATCACGCATCCTATCGCAATGACAGCATCAATGTCGGGCCTCTGGGCAAATACTTGCGCTCCAAAACTCAACTCAAAACTACCGGGTACATTGGCACGTAGGATATTTTCTGCCACTGCTCCGTATTTTAGCAAAGTGCTATATGCACCTTCGTAAAGGGCTTCGGTAATTTCGTGATTCCATTCGGCTACTACTATCGCAAATTTGCGCTGGCTTATGTCCGGGAGTTGGTCGGTAGAAAATACACTTAAATTTTTATGTGCTGATGACATTCAACAATCGTTTGATAAATTAAAAATTACGAAAGACAAAAGTAATGGATTGGAGGCATAATTCTTTTTTGTATTTTCGGCAAACACTTCAAAAATCCAAAAATCATGAAAGTCCTTTTGCAATTTTTATGTCTATTTTTTGTAGTAAATGCTTTCGGACAAGCTGACTTTCAAAAACAACTCCAGCGCAAACTCATTTTGGCCGAAGATGGCAGTACCATCACGCTCGATGAAGGGGTTTTTACTCTCACAGGGAGTATATCTCTCGAAGGCAAGAAAAATATCATCATTCGTGGGGCGGGTATGGACAAGACCATTTTGAGCTTCAAAGGCCAAACCGAGGGTGCCGAAGGGCTACGGGTATCAAATGCCGAAAACATCGCACTCGAAAACTTCACTGTCCAAGATGCCAAAGGTGATGCCATCAAGACCATGAACGTAGCAGGCATTGTGTTTCGCAATGTCAAAACCGAATGGACAGGCGAACCAAAATCTTCCAACGGAGCGTATGGCCTTTACCCTGTGATGTGTCAAAATGTGTTGATCGAAGGCTGTGTAGCCATTGGGGCTTCCGATGCGGGGATTTATGTGGGGCAGTCCAAAAATATTGTCGTCAGAAATTGTAAAGCCTACCGCAATGTGGCAGGTATCGAAATCGAAAACTCCCTCATGGCCGATGTCTATGACAACGAAGCCACCGAAAATACTGGCGGGCTTCTTGTGTTTGATTTACCAGATTTGGTACAAAAAAAAGGGGGAAACGTTAGGCTATTCAACAACCATGTGCACCACAATAATTTCCCCAATTTTGCCCCCAAAGGCAATATCGTAGCCACTGTACCACAGGGTACGGGCGTATTGATTTTGGCTACCAATCAAGTGGAAGTGTTTAACAACCGAATTTTGAATAACAACAGCATCGGCACGGGTATCATCAGCTATTATATCACCGAAAATCCTATCAAAGATTCGCTGTACTATCCTTATCCTACGGGTATTTATATCCACGACAATGTTTACGCTCGAGACCGCGTGCGTTATCAAGGCAAAGGCCGACTGGGAATGTTGTTTCGATACAAACTCCGTTTTGGCAAAAATGTCCCTGATATAGTCTATGACGGCATCGTAGATGAAAAAACATTGGAAAATGGGCAGGTAAAGCCCGAAGCACGTATTTGTATCCAAAACAATCAGAATGCCACGTTTGTCAATCTCGATGCTGCCAACAACTTCAAGAATGTATCGAAAGATGTACAACCTTACAACTGCTCATTGAGTCCGCTCAAACAGGCGGTGTTGAGTATGCGTGAGCGTTAGGGCGAACTGATTATGGCCGTTGCTTCTATTTCGATAAGATACTCTGGCGCAATCAACTTCGATACTTCTATCAGTGTGGTACAGGGGCGAATCTCTCCAAAAAATTCGCCATGAGCGCGGCCAAAGGCTTCCCACTGTGATATGTCTGTTACAAACATTCGTGTACGCACTACATCGCTCAAAGACGCACCCGCTTCGTGTAGTACCTTTTCTATTTTTTGTATGATAAACTTTGTCTGGGCGTAAGCATCTCCTACGCCCACAGGTACATCGCCGTCCACGGCTACTGTGCCGGTTACTTCGACGATATTGCCGATACGCACCGCCCGCGAATACCCCACAATACCCTCCCACAGTGTACCCGTAGAAATATTAAGTCGTTGGCTCATAGGAGTTTTATAATTTTTTCAATTTCTCCCTCCACTCTGCTGACCGGCCTTGGGCTGCTGACTCTGCCGCTCTATCTGCATCGGATTTGGACCTTGACTCCGACCAAAACCCTGCGACTTAAACAACTGAAACTTCGTAGGTCGCGCTGGCTGGCGGGGGAAATGGTT
>JBKBKL010000055.1:0-24885 GCA_046294665.1 Runella sp. | reverse complement strand
GGTGCGGAAGAAGTCGGCGGGGGTGGGGTGCTTGAAAGCCCAGCGGCGGGCGTATTCTTTGAAGGCGTAGTCGAACAGCTCGCGCCCCATGATGGTTTCGCGCAAGATGTTCAAGGCTGTGGCGGGTTTACCATAAGCACTATTGCCGGCACTGATAAGGTTGTCGGACATGGTCATGATAGGCACTAAGTTTTTGGGGTCTTGGCGCATATAATCGGTGATTTGCTGCGGCTCACCGCGAGTAGTAGGATAGTCGCGATCCCATTCTTTTTCGGTGAGGTACTGCAAAAACGTATTGATACCTTCGTCCATCCACATCCATTGGCGTTCGTCGTTATTGACAATCATCGGGAAGAAATTATGCCCTACTTCGTGAATAATGACCGAAATCATGCCGTATTTGGTGCGCTCCGAGTACGTGCCGTCGGGTTCGGGGCGGCCACCGTTGAAGCAAATCATGGGGTATTCCATGCCTCCCACAGGGCCATGGCAAGAAATGGCTACGGGATAGGGATAATCAATCGAAAATTTTGAATAGGTTTTGATCGTATGCGCTACGACTTCGGTGGAGTATTTGCCCCAAAGCGGGTTGCCTTCCCGTGGATAAAACGACTGGCATAGCACTTTTTTGCCCGCTATTTCTTCTGTTTTTGCGTCCCAGATATATTTTCGGCTGGTTGCAAAAGCTACATCGCGCACGTTGTCGGCTTTGAATATCCACGTTTTTTTACCCGTAGGTTTGGCTTTTTCGGCTGCTTCGCGCTCGGCTTGTGTGGCTATGACGACGATTTTGTCTGATTTTTTGGCTTGCTCATACCGTCGGTATTGTTCGGCAGAAAGTACTTGCGTAGGGTTTTGAAGCTCGCCTGTTGCTCCCAAAATATGGTCGTTGGGTACGGTAATGGCCAACTTAAAATTGCCAAACGACAGCGCAAATTCACCTTGACTGTAATACTGCTTGTGTTGCCAGCCAGTTACGTCGTCATAGAGGCACATACGAGGATAAAACTGTGCGATTTCGTAGAGTTTGTTGCCGTCGGCAAAAACCTCAAAGCCAGTACGCCTCCCGCCTTTGGAGAACTCTACGATGCGATAATTCCACTCTATCGTAAAACTATAATTTTGCTTGGGCTGAAGCGGCTGCGGCAACTCCACGCGCATCATGGTTTGGTTGATGACGTAGGGCAATGCTTTGCCCGTTTTGGCATCGCGTATCGAAGTGATGTTGAAGCCATAATCTTTGTCAGAATAATAACTGTCAGAAATGATTGCCAAACCTGCCACGGAAGTAGCATTGCCCAATTCGCCGGTACGAGTGATAGGGCCGGGGGAGTTTTTGGCAAAAAGATTTTGGTCCAATTGAAGCCACAAATACGGCAAGGCATCGGGCGAGTTGTTGAAGTAAGTGATGACCTCACTACCGACGATTTTGTCGTTGGCTTCGTCGAGTTCTACTTTGATGTCGTAGTCGGCGCGCTGCTGCCAATACTCCTTGCCGGGGGCACCCGATGCTGTTCGGTAGCTGTTGGGAGTGGGTAAGGTAGTGCCGAGTTGCTCGAAGCGGTCGTTGGCATGGTAAGTTTGACCCAAAGCCGTGCAGAGCGATGAGCATAGCGCGATGAGTAGTATCAGGTACTTTTTCATGGGTTTTGATGCGTCGGTTGGTTGTCCAAAAGTAAGAAAAAATGAAAGGTTTTAACGAAAAATGCTCCGTTCGATGTAGATTTGACGACAAACAGCGTCATTCTATATTCTTCCAACTATTCCAAAAAATGAAAACCCTTTTACAGATTTTGCTATGGACAACGGTATTTGGCATTGAAAATTTAAACGCTCAGCCCAAAACTTACTGCAATCCGATGAATTTGGATTATGGCTTTACGCCTATCCCCAATTTTTCGGAAGCAGGCCGCCACCGTGCCACCGCCGACCCCGTAATCGTCAATTTCAAAGGAAAATATTTTTTGTTTTCGACCAACCAATGGGGCTATTGGTGGAGCGACGACCTCTCCAAGTGGAATTTTGTGAGTCGTAAGTTTCTTTTGCCCCACAACAAAGTCTATGACGAACTCTGCGCCCCGGCTGTTTGGGCTATGGACGATACCCTCTACGTCATCGGTTCTACACATACCAAAGAATTTGCCATTTGGAAAAGCACCAATCCTACGATTGATGATTGGAAAATCGCCGTGCCAGCCTTTGAGGGAGCAGCGTGGGACCCTGCCTTTTTTTATGACGACGACAAACGACTTTATCTATACTACGGCTCCAGCAATTTTTACCCGCTCTATGGTTGGGAAATCAACCCCAAAACCTTACAGCCTATCGGTGAGCGCACTGCCCTCGTCAAGCTACACGATGAGCAACATGGCTGGGAGCGTTTTGGCGAATACAACGACAACATTTTCCTGAAACCTTTCATAGAAGGAGCATGGGTGGACAAGCACAACGGCAAGTATTATTTCCAATATGGTGCGCCCGGCACAGAGTTTAGCGGCTATGCCGATGGTGTTTATGTAGCCGACAAACCACTTGGGCCATATACTTATCAGAAACACAATCCCTTTTGCTACAAACCCGGAGGGTTTATTCGTGGGGCGGGGCATGGTGCCAGTTTCAAAGATAACTACGGCAACTGGTGGCACGTAACGACGGGGGTCGTAACGGTCAAAAACAACTTCGAGCGGCGAAACGTGCTGTTTCCGACGGGCTTCGACAAAGACGGCATCATGTACTCCAACACTACCTTCGGCGATTATCCACACTACTTGCCTAATGGCCCTGCCGACCACCTCAAAAGTAGATTTACGGGCTGGATGTTGCTCAATTATCAAAAGCCCGTGCAGGTGTCGTCGTCGCTGACGGGTTTTCCGGCCAATTATGCCGTGGATGAAGACATCAAAACCTACTGGAGTGCCGCCTCCAACAAAGCTGGTGAATGGATTCAGACCGATTTGGGGCAAATCTCCACCGTTAGGGCTATTCAAATCAACTATGCTGACCAAGACGTGGACAGTATGTATCTTGGTAAGTTTACGGATATTTATCACCAATACCGCCTTTGGCATTCTCCCGACGGGCGAAAATGGCAATTATTGGTGGACAAAAGCAAAAACCGCACCGACGTACCACACGACTATATCGAACTCTCTAAAGCGGTTGAAACTCGTTTCTTGAAACTCGAAAATATTCATACAGCCGTCGGTAAGTTTGCTATTAGTGGATTTCGGGTGTTTGGCAAAGGAAAAGGCAAAGCCCCCGACGAGGTCAAGGGCTTTGTGGTGCTGCGCCAAGAAGACGACAAGCGCAATGCGTGGCTCAAATGGTATCCCGAAAGCCACGCACAAGGCTATCATATTTATTACGGCATCGCTCCCGACAAACTCTACAACAGCATCATGGTATATGGTCGAAACGAGTATTATCTCAAAGCCTTAGACCGCAGTACTAATTACTATTTCAGCATAGAGCCATTCAACGAAAACGGCATCGGCCCACGAACAGCGGTACGGGAAGTGAACTGACCTTAGGCAGAATTTCGGGCGGCGTTGATGATACCAAACATAGCCCGCATGACAAGTTTGCTGTAAACTTCCACTTCTGCTTGTGGCAAATCGGGTGTTTGGAGTTTTTGGAGCGCGTACTGCTGAATGGTCATTAGAGGCAATACGATTCGCTCACGTACTTTGATAGAGGCTTTGGTTACAGGGTTTTGGTTAAGAAGCTCGGTTTCTCCCGAAAACTCCAACATGAGCTTTTTGCTACGCTCGTATTCTTCATACATCATGTTCCAAAACTCACTGAATTCGGGATTTTCTTGCAGGTATCGGGTAGCTGGAAAATACGCCTTCATCAGCGATTGCATAGAGTTTTCGACGAGGGTACGCACAAAGAGTGATTTTTTGTAGAGTTTGCGTAATGCCTCCATTTTTCCTTCATTTTTGAGGGTTTCGAGGGCCGAGCCGAAACCATAAAACCCGGGTATATTCTGCTTCATTTGTGCCCACGACCCCACAAACGGAATGGCCCTTAAATCTTCAAATCGGAGGCTGCCTCCGGCACTACGTTTGTCGGGGCGGCTGCCGATTTTGGTTTGGCCATAAAAACGCAGTGGTGTTATTTTTTCGAGATAGGGTAAAAAACTGGGGTGATTTTTGAGTTTCAAATAAGCGTTGTACGCTGCTTGTGCCAATTCTTCCAAAAGCACTTTATCTGCTTCTGAAAATTGTGTTTTGTCATTTTTTACCGTAAACAAATGATTTTCAAGCCCTGCCGTAAACAA
Organism: Runella sp.; assembly: GCA_046294665.1. Lineage (GTDB taxonomy): Bacteria > Bacteroidota > Bacteroidia > Cytophagales > Spirosomataceae > Runella. Next base: position 20,603 of record JBKBKL010000055.1, on the reverse strand, counting down.
CCGCTCCAAGTTGTACATGGCCGTAGGTACGGTTCCGTAGTTGGAACTGATGGTTTGGCCTTGTACCGTAAGCTGTATTTCTTTGTCTTCGATGTCTTTGCCAAGCGAGGCATAGAAAGCGCGGTTGTTGCCACCGCCACGCCCAGGAGGGCCGCCGCGCCCGTCGAAAAACGTAACTTTCACGTCGTACTCACGCGATAGACGCGTGAGGTTTTCTTTGGCCGTAAAAATAGACCAGTTGGCACGCAAGTAGCCGCCATCTTTGGTACCGTCCGAAAAACCTACCATGATAGTCTGCTGGTGGCCACGTTTTGAGAGATGTTCCCGATAAAAAGGATTTTCGTACAGTTGGCGCATCACCTCGTCGGCGTTAGCTAAGTCTTCAACGGTTTCAAAGAGGGGTACGATGTCCACAGGTATTTCTGTGGTTTTCCACACATTTTTAATCAAGGCCAGTACTTCTACCACGTTGAGTGCGCTGGCGCAGTTGCTGATGACGTAGCGGTGGCAGCCTGCTTCGCCGTTGCGTCGTTGGATTTCGCGAATGGCCAACACCGACCCGTAGGTATCTTTGGCGATAGGATCTTGAAAATCAGCTTCTTGTAAGTCCACTTGCAACGACAGCAAGAAGTCTATTTTTTGAGCATCTTCCCATTTTTCATAATCCTTGTACGAAAAGACGGGGATTTGCTTTTCGATTTTGGATAAGATTTCCTGCCAAGCCAGCGTATGTTTGGTACTTACTTGTCGAATGTCCAGACTGGCAAAGAAAAAGCCGAAAAGTTTGATTTTGAGAATAGTTTCGTCGAGAATATCCACAAAAAGTCCGTCATGGTCGCGGAGGAGTACTTGACGGGCTTGGTACAAATCGTGCAGAAGGTCATCGGCGTTTTGATAGTGATCTTGGTCGGGGTAATAAATGGCATTGTTTACTTTACGCTCTGCGATGGCGATAAAATCCTCTACATCGTTGAAGGTAAGACGACGTTTGAGATTTTTGATGTCGCGCCAGTAGCATTTAAGCAAAATCTGCCGCAGGCGGTCGGCCACTTGTAGCGTAACGTCGGGAGTTACGAAAGGGTTGCCGTCGCGGTCGCCACCGGGCCAAAAACCCAGCCTAAACAAATCGTGATGCTGCCAGTCATTCACTGACTGCCCCAAGCCATGCAGTAGTTTGACAATGATTGACGGGATAGCTTCGTAAAAAACATTTTCCAAAAACCAGCAAAGTGTAATGGCCTCATCGAAAGGAGTAGGTTTGTTTTTATTGATAAAGCCCGTCTTGCCCAGTTGCAGTAGCAACGAATTGACTTTGGCAAAATCATTGACTTTGATGGCTTCTTCTAAGTCGGTGATGATGCCCAAAACCTTGCCCGGATAAAACTGCGTCGGGTGGGCTGTAAGTACAATTCTGACGCAGTAATCTTCCAGTTTTTTGAGGAGTTTTTGGCGTAGATCGTCGCTATCGGCGCGGTTGAGAAGTTGGGCAATGGAGCCAGAGCCATTCAAATCATGCGTTTGGTCGAAGCCTGCATCTTCTACCGAATCGAACAAAACTACCTGACGTTCGATGAATTTGATAAAATTGAACATCAAATCGCGGCGTTCGCTTTCGGAAGCCTGCTCGGCATATTCCTCAAAAAACAACTCCAATATTTGCTGTGGACTTTTGCCTTCTTCAAAGCCTTTTTCGCTAGCTTGTACCAATAGCGGCAGCAGTGTACCTGTGCGATAAATATCCTGAAAGGGCAGGCTCAAGAATAAGCTGTTGAAGATGTTGTACTTGGTTACAACTACGTCGTGGTAGGCGTTCGACATGGGCAAAGAGGAAGTTAAGGTGGATATTTAAGATATTTTGATTTCTCAAAAATAGTCTTGCTGTTTCAGAATTGCAATAACTGTTAATTTGTCATTTTACTTTCATTTGTGTTTGAAAATGGTTTTGTGCTTTTTTGAATGTCAAAACCTGCTCTATGAAACGCAAGCCACCACTAACTACTCCGCACGACAAAATCGTCAAAGAACTATTTTCAGATTTGGACTTAGCACGCTCTTTTCTGCAAGAGATGTTGCCGGTAGAGGTGGTAGAGCAGATTGACTGGTTAAGTCTTACCGTCCAACAAAACTCTTACCTTACGCCCCCTATGGAGGAAATCTTTTCCGATGTGTTGCTGCAAGCACAGATCAAAGACTCCAATCGCCCGTTGTTATTGTCTATTCTCATCGAACATAAATCCTATAGAGATCAAAATGTGGTTTTTCAACTGCTGCGTTATCTTGCTGAAGGCTACTGGCGGCAGATAGAACAAAGACAATCTCTTCGTCCTATTTTACCGCTTTTGTTTTATCACGGGCGTAAGAAATGGAAGGTACGGCCTCTACCTAATTTTTTCAAAGAGTATGCCGAACTGTTTCAAGCCTATATACCAACGTATGGTTTGGAGTTTGTGAGTCTGGCAGAGATGTCAGAGGGACAACTGGAGCAGGTGCGCAATGGGGTACTGGCGGGTACATTGCAGATGATGCGCTACGCAAGCGATATACCGACCCTGTTGGCACGTCTGCCGCGCATCGCCCAGAGTTTGACACGTGAGGGCAGCGAAACGGGCTTTGTGATGAAATTGTTTGTATATTTGTTGAGTGTAACGGAGATTACCGTTGAAGAGTTGAAAGAACGTTTACCCGAACCAATCCATCAAGAATTTATGAGCACTTACGAAAAAATTATCACAAAAAGCAAGGCAGAAGGCAAGGCAGAAGGCAAAGCTGAGGGAGTTCTGGAGGGCATAGAGCGGGCCAAGGAGCAGACTGTTTTGAGAGCTTTTGATAAAGGTTTATCTCTTGAGGTCATTGGTGAACTGGTGGAGATAAGTGAATCACAGATTAGAGAAATCCTCAAACGTTATGGACGTAGTTAGTCATACTTTTGTAAACTCCTGAAGTGGAAAAAAATCCAGATTTACCTCTCAAGTATTACCTTGATTATTTTCGGTTTTTAGTTGATTTTGTCGAACAGCTCTATGCTCCTATTCTGAACGAACGCGAACAAACATTCCTTCAAAAATTCAATAATCTCTCCGAAGATGCTCAGTGTTTGTTTGTACGATTCGGCAATCGAAAGGGGCTTTTTTTTCGTACTTCCAAACTCAAATACCCCGAAATCAATGATATTCCTGCGGCACTGTACGAGTTGGAAGATGCTGGTTTTATCGAACCGCTTGCCACTTCTCATGCTTCCTACCAAGACGAAATTTTGTCGCTTTTTACCAAAGAAGAATGGCTACGACAAGCCCCACCCTCCGAGCTTTCGCTCAAACCGCTCAAAAAGCCCGATTTGATACGATACTTGGCGCATACCTTCTCATTTGATACCTTGATTGAATCTATCAGCGAGCCAGTCGTCAAGATGAATTTTGAGGTAGAGGTGATGATGATGAAGTTTTTGTTTTTTGGCAATCGCTACGCCGATATGACGGAATTTGTGATTCGTGATTTGGGCAAGGTCAATTTTGAACGCTACCGCGACGATGCCTACACGGCTCGCTTTGCTACTCGCCAAGAAGCCGAAGACAAACTGCGCGTTTCGCTGGCATTAGAGGAGTTTTATGAGAAACAAGAAACGGTCACGCCTCCCGAAGAAATCTTCGATTGGTTTATGAATTGGCAGGCCACGCTGTCGTCTTTGAGCGAAGTAGCCCAGCCCAGCTATGTGCGGTTTGTCAATCGGGTGGGGGCTTTTCTCGAACGCCAAAAACTCTCCGAACAAGCCTTGGAAGTCTATCAACTCACCGACCAAGTGCCTGCCCGCGAACGCCGCGTCCGATTGCTCCACAAAATAGGCCTTAGTGAAGAAGCACGTGCTTTGTGTGAAGAAATAGCCCTCCAACCTCAAAATGCCGACGAGCGTTTTTTTGCATTAGATTTTATCGAAAAAATTAATCATGCCAAACGACGTACCAAAAAAAGTGTAACACGCTTTCTGCAAGAGGCTCAAAGTGTGGTGATTTCGGGTAATTTTCGCCCAAATGTGGAGCAAGGTGTAGCCAACTATTTTATTGAAAATGGTTATCAAGCCGTCCACAGCGAAAATTACCCATGGAGAGGGCTGTTTGGATTGGTTTTTTGGGATATTATTTATGACCAAAACGTACAGGCTATTCACCACCCGCTTCAGCGTATGCCGTCGGATTTTTATCAACCCGATTTTTATCGAAAACGTGAGCCGCAAATCAAACAACGTTTGGCAGCACTCGATACTCAGCAAAAATGGACACAAGTAGTAGTACAGACTTTTCAAGAAAAATTCGGAACGGCTAATGTACTGGTGGACTGGAGCGAAGTGCTACTTCAACTTGTATTGTTGATTGTCAGATACCTAACCCCTACGCAGTTTCGGGCGGTTTTGCTCGAAATGGCCGTAAATTTGCGTGAAAACACACGAGGCTTCCCCGATTTGATGGTCTGGAATGAGGCGGGGTTGGAGTTGGTGGAGGTCAAATCGCCCACCGACCACTTGTCGGCACAGCAGTTGTACTGGATACAGTTTTTTGCCGACCACCAAATCAAAGCAAGTGTATTACGTGTAGTTTGGGAGGATTGAATAGTTAGGCCATTGCACCTTCTTTCATTCGTTCGGTATTTTCAAAAATGCGAAGTTGTTCGATAAAATCTCCTATATCACCGTCCATAACCGAAGGTAAATTATACACCGTATAGCCGATACGATGGTCGGTTACGCGGCTTTGGGGGTAGTTGTAGGTACGGATTTTGTCGGAGCGGTCGCCGCTACCTACGAGGGTTTTGCGCTGCGATGAAATGGCATCGGTTTGTTTTTTGAGTTCAATCTCAAAGAGTTTGGAGCGTAGCATCTGCATAGCACGCTCGCGGTTGCCGTGTTGGCTACGCTCTACTTGGCATACTACCACTATGCCCGTGGGCTTGTGTGTAAGTTGTACTTTGGTTTCTACTTTGTTTACGTTTTGGCCACCTGCTCCGCCCGACCGCGAGGTGGTAATTTCGATGTCGGCGGGGTTGATTTCTACCTCCTCTACGTCGTCCACTTCGGGCATTACGGCTACAGTCGCTGCTGAAGTATGTACTCGCCCCTGCGATTCTGTCACAGGTACACGCTGTACGCGATGCGCCCCCGACTCAAATTTGAGCTTGCCATAGACATCTTCGCCTTCGATACGTGCAATGATTTCTTTGAAGCCACCCGTACTTCCTTCTGTGAAATCCAAGATTTCCATGCGCCAGCCTACGGTATCGCTATACCGCTGATACATACGGAACAGATCGCCGGCGAAAATGGCTGCCTCGTCGCCACCGGTGCCGGCGCGGATTTCGAGAATGACGTTTTTGCTGTCGTTGGGGTCTTTGGGTATGAGCATTTCCTTGAGTACGGCTTCCATTTGCTCTGCCTGTGGCTGGAGTTCCGAAAGCTCGGCCTTGGCCAAATCGCGCATTTCTTCGTCGCTCTCGTTGGCGATGAGGTCTTTGGCTCCTTCGATGTCGGACAGTACTTTTTTGTAGGCTTGGTATTGCTGGACTATTTTGTCCAAATCTTTATATTCTTTGCTGAGTTTAGAGAAAAGTTTTTGATCAGACACCACTTCGGGCTGTACGATGCGTTGGGATACTTCGTCAAAACGTTCTTTGATTGCTTCTAATTGGTCGAGCATTGGGGTACTTTCATTTTTTGAAAAGAATGCAAAGGTACGACTTTCTCGGCAAAGTTTTGATGTACATAGAGTGCGAACAGGTCAAACGCATTAAAAATACATTTACTATTTTTAACTCCTTCGGACTGTCATATTGGTAGCAAAGAGGCGTTAGATTTCATAGAAAAACCCCAGCGGAGTGTGAAATATGTCGCCCCACTGGGGCTTTGGTGCAGGGCCAATGTTTGTCATACTCTACCAATAGGTAGCCTCTCTGAGGCAATTTTGATTTTAATGCGTTTAACCTGGAGTGCGACATAACTTCATAGAATATCTTGGGAAAGCGATTCTGTCGCAGATTGCTGACGAAAAATTAGAAGTTTAAGGATACAAAAATCAAGTTCCTTTTATTGAAAAAAGTACCTCCCCACGTACCGATGCCTTCGATTTTATAGGTGGGAGGTATGCCCATGAGGGTAGCGATTTCGCTTCTGATTTTTTGGCCGGGTTTGAGTTCTTTCATAATGGCATCAGCCGAGGCTTTGTGTTTGATGTCGTAGTCGGGGAGGTTTTCGGTGTATTTGGCCATGACTTGGCTCAAGCGGATTTTGCTGGTGCCCCCAAAGACGTTTAAATCTACCTTTTCGGCATCTTTTTGGGTATCGCTGCTCTTGCTGTTGGCTTTGAAAACCCTCAAAAATTCATCAGCACTTTTGCCGTTTTTATCAAAAAAATTGAGCCGTAGCATATACTCGCCGCTGTCTATGGGGCGGTTAGATTTGTTTTCGACGGTGCAGTCCACGATGTAGTAGTCGAGCGAGTAGTCCACTTTGAAAATGTCATATTGATTGTTGGCAGGGTCGGGGTTGTATTTGATGAGGTGGTGGAGGGTGATTTTCACTTCGTTGTTTTCGAGTATGGCATTGACAGGTATTTTTTTGATTTTGTCTTTAGAGGTTGTTTTGGCTGTTTGTGTAGTACTGGTGGCAGTGGAGGTCAAGCCACCTACTTGGGTTACGTTAGCGTTGGTAAAATCAAATTTTGCATCTGATATTATCCCTACGGAAACAGCAGCATCGGTAGGAAGTCCCGAAATCAAGATATTTGGATTAATGCCACCTACCTCCAAAGAGGTGATTTTCGCCTTGCTTCGCTGCCCTCTGTCATTGAGGTATTCGATGGCATCACCTACTTTGAGAGTGCCTTTCAAATTTTGAATAGATGCACGGTATTCATAATCTTGATTGCCTAAGAATGCTTGGCCTGTTTTGAACGAAAAGGTTCGATTGGGAGGTAAACTCACCTCTGCCAAATCGTGCGAAGTGAGCGTCATACCTGCTGACAAAGGTATTGTACTTACTACTGATATTTCTTCTTCATACTTGGTGGTTTCACCTGTTTTCAAAGAAGAACCTGCATACAACGAAGCATAGCCTTTGAGTTGGCCATTTTGTAGGATCGAAAACTCTGCTTTTTGGCCACTTTCGATTTTCCCACTCACTACTTTAAACAAAGCCATATATCTCTCTATCCCTTCAGATTTATAAGAAAAAGTGGCCTTAGTGAGTATGATTTTGAGGTTTTGGCCAATAACTAAGGTAGTCAAAAGACATAGTGAAACGGTAGTAATAGCGCGAAACATATTTATAAGGTTTTGAGGTTAGAAATACAAAATTAGACCAAAGTTTAGAGATTGTTTACACTCAAACCTTTTATGTTTACGAAAACCAATGACGTAACCTTTTGATAATCAATCTCTCAACATTTTATGGAAAAAAATCAAAAATTTTACTTTCAATTTGGACATATCATAATTGGGTAAGACCGACCGCCTTCCGCTTAATCAAAAAACAACATTTACTACCCTAAACTCAAAAGAAGCCTTTATTTTTGTCGCCAACTATTCTATTTTGTTTCTGATGCAGTTGGCCTTTACCATTTGTACATTTAGTCATTTAGCTCAGGCCAAATCTATGGCCGATAGCCTCGTGCGGCACAATCCTACTTATAACGTAATCATTGGGCTTTTCGATAAAATCAACGACCGCGATGTTTCTCTACTGAAAGATTATCAAATCATTGAGATTGGAGGCGAACAAATCCCTGACTTCGAGCAGTTGTTTTCGCGCTATACACCTTTCGAATTGAGTTGTTTAGCCAAACCCTATTTGGCAGGGTATTTATTAAAAACCTTTCCGGAAGTACAGAAACTACTCTATTTCGACTCTGATATGCTCATCTTTAGTCCTTTGACTCCGATAGAGCAAGATTTGGAGCAGCACAATATCGTCATCACTCCCCATGTTACACAGCCTATTTCCGACGAACAAGCCCCCCGACTCCGTCATTTCTTGAATGCAGGTATGTACAATGGCGGTTTTTTTGCAGTCCGGCGTGGTGAGGAAGCACAGCATTTTTTGACATGGTGGCAAGGCCGTGTTTGGCATGAAGGGTATTTCAACTTCCCGGAAGGAATGTTTGTAGATCAGCTCTGGCTCAACTACGTCCCTATTTTTTATCCTAAAGCACTTATCAGTCGTCATTTGGGCTACAATATGGCCTATTGGAATCTACACGAACGTACCTTGACCCAAGAGGGGGCGTATTATAAAGTCAATAGGATTTTCCCTTTGGTGTTTTTTCATTTCAGCGGGTACAAATTTTCAGAACCTCAGCAGATTTCTATTCATCAAACCCGGCATAGCTTTAAGACGCGACCCGATTTGAAGTCAGTTTTTGAAACATATCACCAAGCAGTTGTGTCAAACAACGATGCCTACTTTCGGAGTCAGCCCTGTGTACATGACCACCCTACTTACTTTTTTCAAAAAAGCCGAGGGTTGAGAAGAAAATTAATCGAAGGCTGCTACCGACTTTTACGAATGTTGAAAGTTTGATTTCCCTACCATTACCATCTCCTTATAGATTATGCTTGCCCTTCCAAAAGTTTCGATTGCACTGTGCACATACAACGGTGAACGTTTTTTGGAGGCTCAACTCCATAGCATTGCCTCCCAAACTCACCTGCCTGATGAGTTGGTGATCTGTGATGATATTTCTACCGACTACACCCTCTCTATCGTTGAGAAGTTTACAAAAACGGCTCCTTTTGAAGTCAAAGTCATCGTCAATGAAAAGCGACTGGGCGTTACGAAAAATTTTGAAAAAGCACTTACTTTATGTGCTGGTGATTTGCTGTTTCTGAGTGATCAAGATGATATCTGGGAGAGCGATAAAGTCGCTACTTTTGTAAAGTATTTTGCATTGAAGCCTTCTGTGAATGTTTTTTTTAGTGATGCGCTACTGGTGGACCAAAACGCCCAATCACTCCACAAAACATTTTGGGAGGTAGTACGCCTCACACCCAAACAACAGAAAAAATGGCATAGAGGCCAAAGTATTTGCTTGATGCTCATGGGCAATCGGGTAGCAGGCTGTATGATGGCATTGAGAAAAGAATTTTTAGAGAAAGTGTTGCCCTTCCCTACAGATATTCCAGAATTTTTACACGACACATGGATAGCTTTTGTGGCTTCAGTCATGGGGCAAATCGAGGCAATACCGCTACCTTTGGTACAGTATCGGCAGCATGAAGGTCAGCAAGTGGGAGCCAAATCCAAAAATCTACCACTTCTTACTTGGCAAGAGCGATTAGCACGGCCACACGCAGAAAAACTTCGTCCACTCCAAAAAAAACAACAAGAGTTGTCTATACTTTATGAATACTTAGAAGGTGTGATTCCGAAGGATAATCAAAATATGAAAGTGGTAGCACAAAAGTTGGAGTTTCTTACTACCCGTGCTACCCTTCCGGACAATCACTGGAAAAGAATATTACCCGTGCTGGGGCAATGCTTCAAAGGGAATTATGCTCGATTTGCCGATCAAGATGCGACTACCCTTACAGTTTTGACAACGATATTGGGTGATTTGATAGAGTGAGTTCAGATATCATATCCCTCAAGCCGCTTCAAAATCTCATACCGTACAAAATCACTTTCTATCTCTTGCTGATAAATGATTTTTACGTTCTTGCGTACAAAAAGTAAATCTTTACTCGGCAAATGGCTGTGAAAGAGCAGTACTTGATGGTTGGCGATTGGAAAAAACGAAATGCCAGTGCCTTTAAAAAAAGTGATTGTTCTACAAAAAATACAACATAAATGTACAGGGAAGGAATCGAGGGCAAAGGCAAATTGAGCTTTTTGTGCTAAGAAAGCCAGTTCAGGAATAGACAATTTGCCCGAAGTATCAAGAAAGCGCGCAGTATCAAACCCTGCAAGTGAAGCAATGATTTGCGCTGAAAGCGAGGTTTGTCCACAAAAAATGATTTGATAATCGGTCATGGTTAAAACTTCACTCAACATTTTTTCCCAAAAACCAACACTCAACTGCCGACGCTCCTCACCTGCCTCCGGAAAAACTAAAATATACTTATGGTGCCATTGCCCCCCCAATTTGGAGTTTATACTTGTATCATCAATGGTAGAGGCTATGGGAAAATAAGGCTTCAGTTCCTCTAAATTAGACGCAACCCCGATTTCCTTCAGCAAGGCAGTATAAGTATCAAAATGATGAAAAGGGACAAACTCATCGGGATACTCCAACTCCACATCGAGCAGCCCTCCAAGCCCTCTACGATTGTAACCAATGGCTTTTTTGACATTGATAAAAGGCAAGATGAAGTGAGAAACACTATCAGAAGTACGTACATCAATATAAAAGTCATAATGCTGCTGTCGAAGTAGCGGCAGGGCAGAGCGAATGGTTTGGTAAAATTGCTTGATTTTTTGCCATCTACTCACATTGGAGCGATTGCTTAGAAAGTGGTCAATACAAATATTTTGGCGAACGAAAGGATTATTTTCATTGATGATGTTGCACCAAGTTGGCGATAAGGTATCAATCGTCGCCTGTGGATAATGCGCTTTGATGATAGGGAAGAGATAAGATACCGTGAGGGCATCGCCCAAATGACCCAATGAAGCTACTAAAACCACCGGATTGGGCGCGATAGGCTCTATTTTCCTTCTTTTATAAAACAAAAAGGCATATAAATCCACGAAAAAATCTAATACTCGAAGCGGAATCGTTTCGCGTGGAGTACCGCTGTATCTTCTTTTCATTTAGGGTAATTGATGCCCGAAGGCTTCTATATGGGGTTTCCAAAAATCCAATTCGTGTATTTCCCAAGCATGACACCCAAAAGGCAGTTGCTGACCATTGAGCCTATATGCCTTGGAGGGCAAATCTTCGACTGAAAAGCGCAGAGCCTCGCGCCAATGAGGTACTTTTACTTTTGAAAAGTATCGGTTCATTTCGATACAGAAAAAAATGTCTTCGTTCCACAACGCCCCTTTTTGATTCAAATAGTGGGCGATTTGCTTGGGATGTTGCTTCACGATTGTCAGCATTTTTTGTACTTTCCTAAGCGAAAGACCACCATTGCCTACGCTCATTTTCAGAATCACATCGCGGGGTTGATTGTTCAGACGCTCATCTCTCAAATCGAACCAAAGGGCTATTTTTTTTTTGATATGAAACATGATCCGATCGCCCCAAGAAGAAAACTCGCGCTCGATGCGCCAGGGCGCACCGATGTAATCATAGCCTTTGGCACACCATTGCGCCAATTCATCTCTAAATACAAACGCATCTAACTGATAAATCAAGATGTATTCAAAAGCCAAAAACCGCTCATAAAATGTTTGAGAAAGCATCAACCGATTGTAAGATTGTACACTTTCAAAGTAATCGTCCTCAAAATTTTCAACTTCAAGATGAGGCGATTGCTCCAAAATGGGAGTGATGTCCAAAGATTTGGGCTTAATCGCAACGATTGGGTATTTTTCCAAAACTTGCAAACCTTGTGCCAAAGCAATCTGCTCGTACCGATTTAATGTCGTTTTGTAGAAAGGAATCACTACCGCTACTGGCAACATAAATGTTTATTGGGGTAATAAGGTATCAAGCCTACAAAACTAAGGCAAAGAAATCAGAAAAATAGAATGACCGAAAAATTTGATAATACGCCACAAAAAACGTTCCAAGATTTTTGACAAAAAATTGTATAATTTTTATACGGCATCTGTTATTGAAGTAAATTTATCACTACTTTTGCGGCAAATTTTATGAACCACTTTAAACACAATAAATATGGTAGCTGTAAGACCCGATGAGGTGTCGGCGATACTTCGGGAGCAATTGGCGGGTGCCAAAACCGAAGCTCAACTCGAAGAAGTAGGGACAGTATTGCAAGTAGGTGATGGCGTAGCACGTATCTACGGCCTGACCAAAGTACAAGCAGGAGAGCTGATTGTATTTGAAAATGGCCTCCAAGCCTTAGCACTCAACCTCGAAGAGGACAACGTAGGAGCGGTATTGCTCGGCGAATCAAACGAAATCAAAGAAGGTGATACGGTAAAACGTACCGGCGAAATCGCCTCAGTGAAAGTAGGCGAAGGTATCGTAGGGCGTGTCGTAAATACCCTTGCCGAGCCTATTGACGGCATGGGGCCTATCCAAGGCGAAACCTTCGAAATGCCCCTTGAGCGCAAAGCACCGGGCGTCATCTTCCGCCAGCCCGTGAACGAACCCCTCCAAACAGGAATCAAGGCCATAGATGCCATGATTCCGATAGGTCGTGGGCAGCGTGAGTTGGTCATCGGCGACCGCCAGACTGGTAAAACCGCCGTTTGTATTGACACTATCATCAACCAAAAAGAGTTTTACGACAAAGGCCAGCCTGTTTATTGTATTTATGTAGCCTGCGGCCAAAAAGCCTCAACAATCAAGCAAGTAGAAGCTACCCTGCGTAAGTATGGTGCCATGGACTATACCGTCATCGTAGCCGCCCCTGCTTCTTCACCTTCACCGATGCAGTTTTTTGCACCTTTTACAGGGGCTGCTATCGGCGAATATTTCCGCGATACGGGCCGCCCTGCGTTGGTAGTTTATGATGACTTATCAAAACAAGCCGTAGCCTATCGCGAAGTGTCGTTGCTACTTCGTCGTCCGCCCGGTCGTGAGGCATACCCCGGCGACGTGTTTTATCTTCACAGCCGTTTGTTGGAGCGTGCAGCCAAAATCATCAACGACGACGACATCGCCAAAAACATGAATGACCTCCCGCCATCGCTTAAAGACAAAGTGAAAGGTGGAGGTTCATTGACGGCACTACCCATCATCGAAACTCAAGCAGGCGACGTGTCGGCCTATATTCCTACCAACGTGATTTCGATTACCGACGGCCAGATTTTCTTGGAGTCCAACCTTTTCAACTCAGGTATCCGCCCTGCGATCAACGTAGGTATTTCGGTAAGCCGTGTAGGAGGTAATGCCCAAATCAAATCTATGAAGAAAGTGGCTGGTACACTCAAACTCGACCAAGCACAGTTCCGTGAGTTGGAGGCATTTGCTAAATTTGGTTCTGATCTCGACGCTGCTACTAAACTTACCATTGACCGTGGTCGCCGAAATCAAGAGATATTGAAGCAAGGGCAGTTCTCGCCTGTGAGCGTTGGCGAACAAGTAGCTATTATCTATGCTTCTATCAATGGTGTATTGGATAAAGTGAACGTCAGTAAAGTCAAAGCATTTGAAACAGAATTTATTGACTTGTTGAAAGCCGCTCACCCCGAAGTACTTACCAGTTTGGCTGCCGGCAAATTGGAAGATACCGTTACAGATACCATCAAGAAAGTAGGCCGCGAGTTGGCTGCTAAATTTGCATAGCCAAAACCGAATGTCGCGCATCAAAGCAATCATCAAGGCTACACCTCTTTTGGGAGAGTTGGCCAGTTACATTGGCAAATACCGTACACGTGTTCCGGCAGGGCATTTTTACAGCCCTATCGTTTCGGTGAGTGAGGTACGCAAGCGTGAAGCCCAAATTTATGGTATTCCTCCGCGTGAGCTTCCCGGTATCAACCTCCAAGAAGAAGCCCAAATAGCCTTGATGAAAACCTTTGCCGAAGCCTATTTTGCTACGGTGCCATTTACTGATGAGCCGAGGGAGGGATTAAGGTATTATTTTGTCAATAAATACTTTATCCATGCCGATGCTACCACGCTACACTGTATGATGCGGCATTTTCGCCCCAAGCAAATCATCGAAGCGGGTTCGGGGTTTTCGTCGGCGGTGATGCTCGATACCAACGAGCGATTTCTTGACCAAAGCGTGAAGTTTACGTTTATAGAACCCTATCCGGAGCGTTTGTACTCATTGTTGAAACCTGCTGACAAGCAAAATACAACCATTTTTGAGAAAACGCTTCAAGATATTCCGGTATCGTATTTTGAAACATTGGGCGAAAATGACTTCTTGTTCATTGATTCTACCCATGTTTCCAAAACCGGTAGCGACGTAAACTACTTTTTGTTCGAGATTTTTCCACGCCTCAAACCCGGGGTGATTATACACGTTCACGATGTGTTTTATCCATTTGAATACCCCAAAGCATGGGTGATAGACGGCAACGGGCGTTTTGGCTGGAACGAAGCATACATCTTGAGAGCCTTTTTGATGTACCAAGACTGGTTTGAGATATTGTTTTTCAACGATTTTCTACAAACATTTCATGCAGATTGGTTCGCACATAATATGCCTACCTACGCCACACGCGGGCGAGGCTCAAGTATATGGCTTAGGAAAGTTAAGTAACAGCGAGTAGTTTTGTAGTTGCATTTTACTGACGTACAATAATATATATTTTGGATACGCTCAAAGGAGCATTTTCCATTTTTACATTGTCTATATTTTTTTAATCATGGCTTCATTAAAAGAAGTTCGTAACCGAATCGCTTCGGTCAATTCGACCCAGCAGATTACCAAAGCAATGAAAATGGTGGCTGCCGCCAAACTGCGCCGCGCTCAAGATGCCATTTTGCAGATGCGCCCCTACGCCAAAAAGTTGGGCGAAATGCTGGCCACCGTATCGGCAGGAGCCGAAACTGCCGCCGAAAGTCCGTTCAAGAAGGTACGCCCCGTAGAGCGGGTGTTGGTCGTAACGGTTACGTCCGACCGTGGGCTTTGTGGTGCCTTCAATACCAACGTCATCAAAGCGGCGCAAGCATTGATTCAAGAAAAGTACCCCAGCCAAGCCGCTAAAGGCAATGTAGAAATCTTGGCGTTTGGCAAAAAAGGGGGCGAAGCGTTTCAGCGGAGAGGCTTCAAAGTAAACACGACCTATATGGACGTGTACAGCCGTTTGAGCTTTGGGGTGGTCAAAGAAGCTGCCGAGAGCATGATGTCCGACTTCATCGCGGGGCAGTACGATGCCGTAGAGGTGGTGTTCAATGAGTTCAAAAATGTGGCTACGCAAATCATTCGTGCCGAGCAGTGGCTACCCATTGTCGCCGATGCCGAGGCGTTGAAAAAAATGCCTACTACCAACGTAAACTATACCTTTGAGCCTTCGGAAGAGCAAATCGTGAACGATTTGATACCCAAGTCGCTCAAAATCCAACTCTATCGGGCGGTATTGGAATCAAACGCCTCCGAGCACGGCGCACGTATGACGGCCATGGACAAGGCTACCGACAACGCCCAAGAACTCCTCAAAGCCCTACGCCTCGAGTACAACCGCTCGCGCCAAGCAGCTATCACCAAAGAAATCCTCGAAATCGTAGGGGGAGCCGAAGCACTTTCGCAGGGGTAAGGTTTTTATATATCAACAAACTCTAAAGAGGGTGGCCGAAAAGTCGAGCCACCTTCTTTTTTGGGGAGGCAATCAACTCAATTTTAAGTTCAATCGCACTGTGTAAGAACGGCTTGAAGCCCTGTGATAAATATCATGAGGCGAAACGGCGACCCGTCGAAGCCTCGCGCTATCGGTGATTGAAAAACCCCTTCGTGGTTAAATTACACCGTAGGTGCTAAACGGTTAAAAGAACGGCTTGAAGCCTTGTGATAAATATCACGAGGCGAAACGGCGACCCGTCGAAGCCTCGCGCTATCATGTTTTCACATCCGTTCCAACACCCAACAAAAAAGACAAAGCCACAGGGGCCTTGTCTTTTTTTGTGGGGAGAATTATTGAACTTCTACGCTTACAGGTCAAACCTGTCGGCATTCATGACTTTGTTCCATACGGCTACGAAGTCTTGTACAAACTTTTCTTGGGCATCGTGGCAAGCATACACTTCGGCTATGGCACGAAGCTCCGAATTAGAACCAAATATTAAGTCTGTGCGTGTGGCCAGCCAAGTGAGTTTGCCGGTTTTGCGGTCGCGACCTTCGTAGGTGTATTTTAGCTCGTCGGTGGCTTTCCATTCGGTAGCCATATCGAGGAGATTGACGAAGAAATCGTTGGTGAGAGCATCTTGCTTGTCGGTCAGTACGCCATAGTCGGTATTGTCATAGTTGGTACGAAGTACACGCAAGCCACCTATCAAAGCTGTCATTTCGGGGGCAGTGAGGCCGAGAAGCTGGGCTTTATCCACCAACAAATGCTCGGCGGGAACTGCCGAATGAGGGTTTTTGATGTAGTTGCGGAAGCCATCGGCAAAAGGCTCCAACGCCCCAAACGACTCTACGTCGGTCTGCGCTTGCGATGCATCCATACGTCCGGGGGTGAAAGGTACGTTGATGTCAAAGCCTGCATTTTGGGCAGCTTTTTCGATAGCAGCCCCACCTGCCAACACAATCAAATCGGCCAAAGAAACTTTCTTGCCATTGGTTTGAGAAGCATTGAACGATTGCTGTATTTGCTCCAACACTTCGAGTACTTTGCCGAGTTGCTGGGGGTTGTTTACTTTCCAGTAGCGTTGGGGTAGCAGGCGAATACGCGCGCCATTGGCACCGCCGCGTTTGTCGGAGTTGCGGAAGGTAGAAGCTGAAGCCCAAGCCGTCGAAACCATTTCAGAAATCGAAAGCCCCGAAGCCAAAAGTTGCGTTTTGAGGGTTGCGATGTCGTTTTCGTCAATCAATGGGTGATCTACAGCCGGAATGGGGTCTTGCCAAATCAATTCTTCGGCAGGCACTTCGGGGCCTATGTAGCGTACTTTTGGCCCCATGTCGCGGTGGGTGAGTTTGAACCATGCCCTTGCAAAAGCATCTTCAAATGCCGCTGGGTTTTCATAGAAATGGCGAGAGATTTTCTCGTAAGTGGGGTCGAAGCGCAGCGACAGGTCGGTGGTAAGCATGGTAGGCTTATGGAATTTGCCCGGAATGTGGGCATCGGGTACAGTCGCTTCGGCGTTTTTGGCTACCCATTGGTGCGCACCGGCAGGGCTTTTGGTGAGTTCCCACTCATATTCAAAAAGATGCTTAAAGTAATCGTGGCTCCAGCGGGCAGGGGTACGAGTCCAAGTTACTTCGATACCACTCGTGATGGTATCCTCGGCTTTGCCTGTTCCAAATTTATTGGCCCAGCCCAATCCTTGTAGCTCGATGTCGGCTCTTTCGGGTTCGGCTTCTACCAAGGCAGTATCGCCTGCGCCGTGGGTTTTGCCGAAGCTATGCCCACCGGCAATGAGGGCTACGGTTTCTTCGTCGTTCATGGCCATACGACCGAAGGTTTCGCGTATGTCTTTGGCGGCGGCTACGGGGTCGGGGTTGCCGTTGGGGCCTTCGGGATTTACATAAATCAAGCCCATTTGTACTGCGGCAAGGGGGTTTTCGAGTTGGCGGTCACCGGAGTAGCGTGGGGCATCATCGAGCCATTTGCGCTCTACCCCCCAGTAGATGCTTTCGTCGGGTTCCCACACGTCGTCGCGGCCACCCGAAAATCCGAAAGTCTTGAAGCCCATTGATTCGAGGGCGACATTTCCGGCCAAAATCATCAAATCAGCCCAAGAGATTTGCTTGCCGTATTTTTGTTTGATAGGCCACAGCAGGCGGCGGGCTTTGTCCAAGTTGGCGTTGTCGGGCCAGCTATTGAGTGGAGCAAAACGCTGTAAGCCTTGTCCAGCCCCTCCGCGCCCGTCGCCGATGCGGTAGGTACCGGCAGCGTGCCACGCCATACGAATAAACAACCCTCCATAATGCCCAAAATCGGCAGGCCACCACTCTTGCGAGTCAGTCATAAGGGCTTCTAAGTCTTTTTTGAGGGCGGCATAATCAAGTTTTTGGAACTCCTCGCGGTAGTCGAAATCTTTGTCGTAAGGGTTGGTGCGTTCCGAATGTTGCTTCAACATACCCAAATCTAAGCGATTGGGCCACCAGTCAGCGTTTTTGGTGCCATGGTTGTGGAAGCCGTTGCCATTGGTACGCATTGCTCCCATAAACGGACATTTACCTGTGCTGTTTGTTGTTTCCATATTTGTTTTGGGTTTTGATTTTTGAGATTCAAAAGTAGGCTTTATTTGGGTTCAACTCAAACTGATATTTTCTATATTTGTATAGATAAAATTGATAAGTATGAATCTCCAACAACTCGAATACATCGTAGCACTCGACCGCCATCGGCATTTCGTAACGGCGGCGGAGCATTGCCACGTGACGCAGGCTACATTGAGCATGATGATCAAAAAACTCGAGGACGAATTCGAAATCAAGATTTTTGACCGAAACAAGCAACCTGTAGTACCCACCGAAATAGGCCAAAAAATCATTGCACAGGCCGAGATAGTATTGAAAGAAACCCAACGCATCAAAGAAATCGCTCAAACAGAGGTAGCACATATCAAAGGCGAATTGCGTGTGGGGATAATCCCGACGCTCGCGCCTTATCTGTTGCCGCTATTTTTGGGAAAATTTCTCAAAAATTACCCTACCGTCAAGCTACAAGTCAGCGAACTGACTACCGATGTGATCATCGAAAAACTAAAACGTAATCAGTTGGACGCAGGGTTGCTGGCAGTCCCGACTCATGATGCCAATTTGGTCGAAATCCCTCTTTTCAGAGAGCCTTTTGTGGTCTATTCATCGCCGCAAGTGGTACACTCCCCCAAAAAATACCTGTTACCTTCCGATTTAGACACCGACCGACTTTGGCTTTTAGAGGAGGGGCATTGTCTAAGGCAACAGGTCATCAATTTGTGTGAGTTAAAAGTTCATGAACGGGCGGTTCATCAGTTTGACCTGTCGGCTTCGAGCATCGAAACCCTCAAAAAAGTAGTGGACATGAACGAGGGGCTAACGATTTTACCGTATTTGTCACTCAAAGATTTGACCGAAGGACAGCAAAAACGAGTACGTTTTTTCAAACCTCCTGTGCCATTCAGAGAGATTGGCTTGGTATGCTTCCGTTATTTTTCAAAAGAAAAAATCGTGCAGGCTTTGAAAAACGAAATTCTTAGGTCGCTTCCTAACGATTTGACTACTGCACAATCCCTCGATAGGGTACATTGATATTGATTTTGCCTTTCCACTTTTTGGGTACTTTTTTGCCAAGCTCCCAATGAATGGCATTGATGACCAATCGTTGTACAGATTCTACCTGAAAATCTTCGGG
This sequence comes from Runella sp., assembly GCA_046294665.1. Lineage (GTDB taxonomy): Bacteria > Bacteroidota > Bacteroidia > Cytophagales > Spirosomataceae > Runella. The sequence continues at coordinate 1,546 of JBKBKL010000055.1, read as the reverse complement.
GTGGCCCAGCGTGGTGAGAAAGACTTTCCCGCCGAAGCTGTTGGTCCAAGTCCATGCTACTGGATTGTCGGCGAAGTTGGGGCGTTCGGAATTGACCGCTTTGCCCATGAGCAGCCATTCGGCACCCTTGACCGGATAGTCGGGTACTACTTTGTACAGCCACGAGGTTACGTGGAATGTCGGCGCAACGCCTGTCAGAATCGGGTGCTTGGCCGCTTCCGGTATGACCGATACATCGGTGCTGCACGTATGTCCACAGTGGGTGTGGTTGGCTTTGCCGCCCCAGCCCGGAGGCGCGCCAAAGGCTTTCTCGGCAAAAGCATTCCATGCTTCGAGCGGGTGGCCTTTGGGGTAATTGAAGGCGTGGGTCGTAGTACGGAAGCCCATCATAGGTTTGCCAGATTGCATATATTTTTCGATGTGCGCTACTTGGTCGGCAGGGAGTTGTCGCCAACGCAAGAAAAACACGGCCAAATCTGCCTCTTCTAAAATCTCCAATCCGGGTATATTTTTCTCGGCATTTTGGTCGGGATACGATTTGATGACTTTGGTACGAAAGCCGTAGTTTTTCTCCAACTCTGCAGCGATGAGCGGCATAGTTTGCTCACCGCTGTATTCGTGGTCGCCAGCTACAAAGACTACTAAAGGCTGCTTGGGTTTGATGATGCTTGCGCTGTTCATCAAAATACATAAAAACAAAAAATAAGGTATGGTTTTCATAAAATCTGCGATTGATTTAATGCCAAAAAAAGCTAAAAATTGGGTAATTTACTGATGTTCTCTACACAAACAACAATGTATATGCTTATATAGAAGGGGTATTTTTGAATACGAGCGTCCTTTGTGATGTTGGAATCTTGGGCAGCTTTTGGCCTTCAGCTACATTATTCAAAAATACACTGATGTATGATACAAATAGACTATTCGCTTACACCTGCCGCTTTGGAATCACCTCTGTATCGTTTTTGGGAACTATCAGCCCAAAAAATCCAAGCCATCGAAAAATACTATGATATAAGGCAAGGCTCACCTGTATTTACGGTCAAAGGCCAATATACCACACGCGGCTGGACCGAGTGGACTCAAGGATTTCAGTTTGGCTCGGCCATTTTGCAATACGATGCCACAGGCGACACCCATTTTTTGGAATATGGCCGCCAACATACGCTGCACCTCATGGCTCCTCACATCAGCCACATAGGCGTACACGACCACGGCTTCAACAATGTCAGTACGTATGGCCATCTGCTGCGCTTGATGAACGAAGGTAAAACCCCTTATAACGACTGGGAAAAAAACTTCTATGAGTTGGCTTTGAAAATATCGGGAGCAGTGCAAGCCAGTCGCTGGACGACCATCAAAAACGGTGGTTTTATTCACTCATTCAATGGCGCACATTCACTCTTTGTAGATACCATTCGCTCTTGTAGGGCATTGGTAGTGAGTGATATGTTGGGGCACGTTTTTCAGGCCGAAAACGATGTACGTATTAATCTTTTAGAGAGAGCATTACTACATATCAAAGCTACTGCCGACTATTCGGTGT
>JBKBKL010000054.1:0-25315 GCA_046294665.1 Runella sp. | reverse complement strand
TGCTATTTATTATTAGGCTTCAAGCCGCCGATAGCGCGAGGTTCGGCCTCGTGCTATTTATTATTAGGCTTCAAGCCGCCGATAGCGCGAGGTTCGGCCTCGTGCTATTTATTATTAGGCTTCAAGCCTCATTCTTATGCCATCAGTTTTTTATACTTGATTCGAGTAGGTGTAGCATCAGTCCCGAGGCGTTTGCGGCGGTTTTCTTCATAATCAGAAAAATTCCCTTCAAACCAATACACCTGTGAGTTGCCCTCAAACGCCAAAATATGTGTACAAAGTCTATCCAAAAACCAGCGGTCGTGCGAGATAATGACGGCACAACCTCCGAAGTTTTCTAAGCCCTCTTCCAAAGCACGGAGGGTGTTTACGTCCAGGTCGTTGGTAGGCTCATCAAGGAGTAGAACATTTCCGCCTTCTTTAAGCATCATGGCCAAATGCACACGGTTGCGTTCACCTCCTGAGAGATTTCCGATTTTCTTTTCCTGATCACTACCTCCAAAATTAAACTTACTCACATAAGCTCGAGCGTTGGTTTGTTTGCCACCGAGCATCACCCAATCGTTGCCACCCGAAATCTGCTCATACACTGATTTGTCAGGTGAGAGTTGGTTGTGTTCTTGATCTACATACGAAAGTTGGACAGTTTCACCTATTGTGATTGTGCCGCTGTCGGGTTGAAGTTGCCCAGTGATGAGTTTGAAAAGTGTAGACTTACCGGCACCATTAGGGCCTATGATACCTACAATTCCTGCGGGAGGTAGCGAAAAAGTCAAGTTTTCAAACAGGAGTTTATCGCCAAAAGACTTTGAAACCCCCGCCATTTCAATCACTTTATTGCCTAAACGTGGTCCGGGAGGTATATAAAGTTCAAGTTTTTCTTCACGTTGCTTGGCTTCTTCGCCTAACAGTTTTTCATAAGCACCCAGACGAGCCTTTGATTTGGCTTGACGTGCTTTGGGCGACATACGCACCCACTCCAACTCACGCTGGAGGGTTTTTTGACGTTTGGACTCTTGTTTCTCCTCTCGTGCCAGACGTTGCTGCTTTTGTTCGAGCCATGAGGAGTAGTTGCCTTTCCATGGTATTCCCTCGCCACGGTCGAGTTCGAGTATCCAGCCAGCCACATTGTCTAAGAAATAGCGATCGTGCGTAACGGCAATGACCGTGCCTTCGTATTGTCGCAAATGCTCCTCCAGCCACAGTACCGACTCCGCGTCCAAATGGTTGGTCGGCTCATCGAGGAGCAGTACATCGGGTTTTTTGAGAAGCAAACGACAAAGGGCCACACGACGTTTTTCGCCTCCCGATAGTGTGCCTACAAGGGCATCGGCAGGGGGGCAGCGAAGGGCATCCATGGCACGTTCGAGTTTATTGTCCAAATCCCAAGCATCGAGCGTATCCAATTTCTCTTGGACTTCGCCCTGCCGAGCGAGCAGTTTGTCGAAATCGGCATCGGGGTCGCCGAAGGCTTCGTTGATTTGGTCAAACTCTTTCAATAAATCCACTACTTCCTGCGTTCCTTCTTGTACAATTTCGAGGACGGTTTTGGTAGGGTCGAGTTGAGGTTCTTGCTCCAGCATACCCACCGAGTAGCCAGGCGAAAACACTACCTCGCCAGTATAGTTTTTATCAATACCAGCTATGATGCGTAAAAGCGTGGACTTTCCGGCTCCGTTTAAACCTAAAACGCCTATTTTGGCACCATAAAAAAATGACAGGTAGATGTTTTTGATGATTTGACGATTGGGAGGAATGACCTTGCTCACTCCCGACATTGAGAAAATTATAGTTTCGTTATTCATTTTTGTTTTATTTTGTAACGGCAAATATCGTATAATTGCCCACCAAAACCTTTAATGCAGCTAAATAAAGTAACCCCACTGATGGAAAAAGCCACCTTAATGGACGAATACGGCTATGTCTTAGACGGCAAAGTATTCTTGAAAGGGTATTTAGGGAACCCAGACCGCCAAATAGGCGAAGTAAAACGCACCGAACAAGAAGCCATTGATTATTTCAAAAACCGCTTCAACATTGCCTCTGCCAAAGTAGATCAGCTTGAAAAAGATGTAGAGGAAGCCCAAAACAAGGGTTCTTATTTGACCAAATTAGTGCAGTTACGCAAAAAACTGCTTACTTTCGACGGCTTAGGGGATTTTGTGCCACTTCTTGAGCGTTTAGACAAGCTCGAAGTAGTGCTCGAAGGTTTAATCAAAGTCAATCAAGAAAAAAACTTAGAAATCAAACGGGCGTTGCTCGAAGAGGCGCGTGCAATATCTGCGGTTGGGGAGGATTGGCAATCTGCTACTGACAAACTCCAAGAAATCAAAGCCAAATGGATACGCACAGGGCCTGTTGATAAAGAGTATCAAGAAGAAATAGAAACGGCCTTTCAAAATTTATTGGATACTTTTTTCCAACAACGCCGAGAGTTTTTCTCGGAGCAAAATCGTATCATCGCCGACCGCATCGAAAAATACACCGAACTTATCGCTAAATCAGATGCACTATTACGGATGTACGACGTAGAAGAAGCCAGCCGCCAGCTTCGTCAGTTGCGTGCCGAATGGCGTGAGGTAGGTGAGATACCGGTGAAACGCTCGGCTAAACTCTACAAACAATTCAAACGCTCCAACCAACGTATCATAGACAAATATAACCGTGTCAAAGGTATTGTAACAGAACCCAAAGAGCACCCACTCGTTACCAAGCAACGAGAAATGATGCGCGAAGCAGAGCAATTAGCCAAGGCAGAGGACATCATTCAAGCTGCCGAACGTGCCAAAGCACTGCTCAATCAATGGAAAGAAATTCGACTTCCGCCACGTGTAGGCGACAAAGGAGTTGCAGAGCGTTTTCGGGCAGCTTGTGATAAAATCTTTGAATTGAGCTACTTGGCCAGAGTCATTGCGCGCAAGTATCCTGCTTTTGAGATTCGTACTCCCGAAGATCAACTCTCTATCAAAATCAGAGAGATGGAATGGCTCATCAAACGCGAAAAGGCCGACTTAGAATTGAGCATTGCCAGTGCCCAAAATACCTTCTCTGACCCCGAAGCTGAAAAGCAAATCATGGGCAAAATCAATATCCAACGTCGTAAGATTACGATGAAAGAGAAGATTTTGGAAGAATACAAAGCCCAAGCGGGTTATTAGTATTGGCTCATTGAAGGGTCGTAAAAAACTCGTAAGTGCCCAACAAAAAATCTTGAACGGCGGTGTCGTGGTCACGGCCTCTAAGGGTAATCAACGTAACGTTGGTTGCCCCTCGTGCTTTCATGGCTCTTTCGGCATTGACAGAGTTGAAATAAAACACCAACTGGTCGGCATCTCCGTGGTAAAGGCGTGTGGGCGTACGAGGTTTCCAGTCGTGCACATCATTGTCTTTGACGGCATTCAAGAAGGCCGTATCTGTGCCGTCTATTAGCCCCCTGACGAAACTGTCTGTGAAAATAGTATTGAGGCTTACATTGATGTTGGCGTTTTGTCGGGCAGTTTGAATTTGGGCAAGCCACGGCTCTTTAAAATAGGTAGCAAGCGGGCGATTGAGATTATAGACCCTATCGTAAGTAAGCAACACCCACAAATAAAGCTGATTGAAACTGGCAATACCCGCCGTTCGATTGCTGATGAGATGTTTCATGGTGGAGGTTTTGTCATACGCGCCTGCTCCACAACTCGAGGCTTTGAGGTTGAACTCACTGCCTGTTTCTTCTTCGATTTTTTTCTGTAATGCCATCGTTGCGAAGCCTCCCTGCGAATACCCTGCCAAGTATAGACGATTATCCCATTCTACTTTTTGTTTTTTGAGAAACTCACGCGAGGCACGAATCATATCTAAGCAAGCCGATGCCAAACTGGCGCGGTGTTCGTAGGGGTGAGGCACATTGTTGGAAGCTCCATAACCAATGTAATCGGGATAGGCAATGATATAGCCCAACGAAGCAAAAACCGACCCAGCGATATTGGCTTCGCTGTTCGTACCAAAGTAAGATGGAGCATCGCGGTCGTTGCGTATAGTACCATGCTGAATACTGATCAAAGGCATCGCCCCCGTTCGACTGGGATAAATCAATGCGCCCGATGCTTCTATCTCTTTGCCGTCGGTATTTTTGGTTTTGTAAACTATCCTATACACTTTGATACCATTCTGCAAAACCGCCGCAAAAGTAGCCAGCGACGGGTCCGAGGCGATCAGCCGCTGGGTGAGTTGTTCTTTCGTAAACTCCCCAATCAACGAACTGCTTACCAAGTATTGATCTGCTGGGTCGGGATCGGCGTTGCGATTACAACCTGCAATGACGATTCCAAAAAATATTAATAGTACGTAAGCGATTGATTTTGAGGAGTTTTTCATTTGTATTTTCTTTTTGTTTGCTCACTGTTATTCAGAAATTAGGCGATAGGTTTATTTAATCATAAATCAAACTTGATGCCTTGTGCCAACGGGAGCGTAGTACCATAATTGATAGTGTTGGTTTGGCGGCGCATGTAGGCTTTCCAAGCATCAGAACCCGACTCTCGCCCACCGCCTGTTTCTTTTTCACCTCCAAACGCTCCCCCAATCTCCGCCCCAGAGGTGCCGATATTGACATTGGCAATACCACAATCAGACCCCGCATGGCTCAAAAACTGCTCGGCTTCACGAAGATTGAGCGTGAAAATCGCCGACGAAAGCCCCTGTGGTACGCTATTTTGTAACGAAATAGCCTCGTCGAGTGTTTTATAGCGAATCAAATAAAGTATGGGGGCGAAGGTTTCGTGCTGAACGATAGCCCAATGATTCTCTACTTCGGCAATCGTAGGCTTGACATAGCAACCCGAATCAAATGCTGCTCCTACTAACACGCCCGGTTCGACGACAAATTTCCCTCCAGCATTTTTGACCTCTTCTATGGCGTGGAGGTATTGGGCTACGGCCTCTTGGTCAATCAATGGCCCTACGTGGTTTTGAGTATCCAAAGGATTGCCGATGCGTAGCTGTGTGTAGGCTTTTTGGAGTCGTTGTTTGACTTCATCATACATTTCTTCATGGACAATCAAACGGCGAGTGGTGGTGCATCGCTGCCCTGCTGTCCCTACCGCCCCAAATACAATGGCAGGAATGGCCACTTGCAAATCAGCTTGAGGCGACACGATAATGGCATTGTTGCCGCCTAATTCGAGCAGGCTTTTGCCGAGCCGAGCCGCTACCGTTTGTGCTACGGCTTTTCCCATACGTGTACTACCCGTAGCCGACACCAACGCAACGCGCTCATCGGCAGCCAGCCATTCGCCTACTTCACGCCCTCCCATGACCAAACAAGAAACACCTTCGGGGGCTTGATTGGCCTCCAAGACTTTTTTGATGATATTTTGGCAAGCAATGGCCGTCAGAGGTGTTTTTTCGGAAGGCTTCCACACGCACACATTGCCACATACCCACGCGATGGCCGCGTTCCACGACCAAACAGCTACCGGAAAATTGAAAGCTGAAATGATGCCTACGATGCCCAGTGGGTGCCATTGCTCGTACATTCGGTGTGCGGAACGCTCGGAGTGCATGGTCAGGCCGTACAACTGCCGCGAAAGCCCCACGGCAAAGTCGCAGATGTCTATGATTTCTTGTACTTCGCCCAGTCCTTCTTGAAGGCTTTTGCCCATTTCATAACTGACCAATGTTCCCAATTCGGTTTTGTAGCGGCGAAACTCCTCGCCCATTTGCCGCACGATTTCGCCGCGTTTGGGCGCAGGCATCAGCCGCCAAGTTTTGAAAGCCTCTTGTGCATGGGCGATGACCGTTTCGTAATCATCGCTTGAGGCAGCGGTGGTTGAGCCTATGATTTGCCCATTGACGGGCGAATATGAAACAAGTTTTTCGCCTTTCCCTTGCCAACATTTGAGTCCTGTACTAATGCCTTGATTGTCTGAATGAATACCGAGAGTGTGAAGGATTTCTTGCATTATGAAAAATGATTTTTGGAAAATGCGTTCATCTGAAAATGGTGTATAAAATAAAAAGTAGTTGAATCTGCCCTCTGTTCTTTAAGTTTGACCAATTTGAGCAAAATACCGTTTGAGCCAAGTATCGGCAGCGCGTACTTTCCAACGCCCCATCCATTGGGCTTTGTTTGCTACTAAATTGTCAAATACGGTGGTGTCTGGCGTGAGTTGTTCGGAGGTTACGGCTGCTTTGATTTGAGGTAAGGCCAAAGTTTGTACTTGCCCCGCTTCATCCAAGTAGGCCAAAGATCGGTCGAAAAAGTCCACATTCAATCTTTCGCCTATTTCTTGGAGCCAATGTACGGATTTATCAATCGAGCAGCCGCTGGGCATTTCATGCGACTCGTCCACGGCCAGTACTACAAAACGGTTCAAAAATACTTTGCCCGATGCCAACAAGTCTTTTTGATGTGCCTGCCAGCCTTCGAGAGCGGCCTTGAGCATATCGGTGATAAGTTGAACTTCGTCATGAGTCAAAGACCTATTGGCCTGATACACCCACACTCGGGCATTGAAGTCTATTTCATCGAATGGGATATACATACGTTTTGGTGTTGTGGTGATTTGGTGTTGTGGTGGTTTGGTGTTGTGGTCTTTGACCACTTTTTACGACCTTTTGACTTACATAGCCTGCACTATCAACTCTGCCAAGTCATATACTTTAACGCTTTCTTCGCGTTCTTTGTTCTTTACGCCGTCGGTCATCATGACCATACAAAACGGACAGCCTACGGCTATGGTGCTTGCACCTGTGGCCAAGGCTTCTTCGATACGCTCTATGTTGATGTCTTTGCGGCCTTTTTCGGGTTCTTTAAACATCTGCGCGCCACCCGCTCCACAGCACAGACCTTTGGCTTTGGCACGCTTCATCTCCACCAAGTCGGCATCTAAAGCCTCCAATACAGCGCGAGGAGCTTCATAGACATCATTGGCACGACCCAAATAGCACGAGTCATGGAAGGTAATCTTGCGTCCTTTGAACGTACCACCACCTTGCAATTTGATTTTGCCTTGGTTGATAAGTTGCTGCAAAAACTCTGAATGGTGCAGCACTTCATAATGGCCGCCCAGTGCCGGATATTCGTTTTTGAGGGTATTGAAGCAGTGCGGGCAGGCCGTTACGATTTTCTTAACACCGTACATATCAAGCACTTGGATATTGGACATGGCCTGCATCTGAAACAAAAACTCATTGCCAGCGCGGCGGGCGGGGTCGCCGGTGCAGCCCTCTTCTGTACCCAGTACGGCAAATTTTACACCTACGGCATGGAGTATTTTGGCAAAAGCTACGGTTACTTTTTTGTAGCGGTCATCGAACGAGCCAGCACAGCCTACCCAAAATAACACTTCGGGGGTTTCGCCTTTAGCGGCCATGTCGGCCATGGTGGAGATTTGAAAGTCTGTCATCTTTAATGATTGTCTTAGTTTGTTGAATTTTGGAGTCAAAAATATCAAAAGTTTCTGCAACTTTGTCAAAGTTCAAATCTTTGTCAATGTTCATAAAGTGATGAAAACCCTTGTTCCGTTTTTAGTGATATTTTTTCTTTTGAACAAAACCGAAGCCCAACCGCGCCCTGCTCAGTGGTCGAAACTATACATTCAGCCCGACAAACGCTATATCATGCGCGGCGACGGCAAGCCCTTCTTTTGGTTGGGCGATACCGCATGGGAGTTGATTCACCGCCTCCATCGTGAGGAAGTGGATTACTACCTCAAAAACCGCGCAGATAAAGGATTTACGGTGATTCAAACGGTCATCTTGGCCGAACTCGACGGGCTAACCCTTCCCAATCCCTACGGTCATTTGCCCCTCAAAAACAATGACCCCACACAGCCCAACGAAGCCTATTTCCAGCACGTGGACTATGTGGTAGCCAAAGCCAATGCACTGGGAATGATTGTAGGATTACTGCCGACTTGGGGCGATAAATTCAACAAAAAATGGGGCAAAGGGCCGGAGATTTTTACACCCGAAAATGCTCGTATCTATGGTCAATATGTAGGCAAACGCTATAAAGGCAAGGGTGTGATATGGATTTTGGGCGGCGACCGCAACCCCGAAACCGAACAGCACTACGACATCATTCGGGCCATGGCCGACGGTATCAAGGCTGGAAATGGCAACACCCAACTGATGAGTTTTCACCCCATGGGGCCGGGCAATTCGGCAGCATTTTTTCACAAAGATGACTGGCTCAGTATCAACATGGCGCAGTCGGGACACTCGGCCAAAAACTATAAGAACTACGTGTTCCAACGCCAAAACTACGCCCTATTTCCAGTAAAACCCACTCTCGATGGTGAGCCACGCTATGAAGATGTTCCTGTTAATTTCAAAGCCGAAAACGATTACTTCAACTCGCATGATGTGCGGCAAGCGGCATGGTGGTCGGTGCTTTCGGGCGCTTGTGGCCATACCTACGGCAACAATAACATCTGGCAAATGTTTGATCCCCAAAAAGGACAAGGCGTTATTGCGGCACGTATGTATTGGAAAAAAGCCTTAGACCAAGAAGGTGCTACCCAAATGGGCTACGTAAGGCGGCTATTGGAAAGTTATGCTTGGCATCTTCTTGTACCCAACCAAAACCTTATCAAAAACGAAAATCCCGACGATGCCAGCCACCAAGTAGCGGCATTGAGCGACAAAAAAGACTTTTTGTTGGCCTATACTCCCGTAGGTCGCCCGTTGAAAATAGATTTAACCTCTCTGACTCAAAACTCCCTCACAGCGTGGTGGTACAACCCCCGCGACGGCATCAAAACCAAAATAGGGGAATTTGGCAACGAAAAGGCTCAAGAGTTTAAACCTCCAATCACCTGCCCTACCTGCGACTGGGTGTTGGTAGTGGACAGTGGAAAAAAATAGACAGATGGAGTCATGGTTAGTCAGAAACAGTCAAGAATGGGGAAAGGATAGACCCAAACTACATCATACACCATACATCATACACCATACATCATTTCATGAATTTACCATTTTTTGTAGCCAAACGCTATTTTAAATCCAAAAAGAAAAAGAGTTTTATCAGTCTTATCTCCAACCTTTCGATGCTGGGCGTGGGCGTGGGTACGATGGCGTTGGTGGTGGTGTTGTCGGTGTTCAATGGCATGGAAGAACTCAACCGCCAGCTTTTTAGGAGTTTTGATCCCGACCTCAAAATCGCTCCCAAAGAAGGAAAAAGATTTAAAATCAGCAACGAACAACTTAGCCAACTCCGCCAAGCACAAGGTGTAAAATATGTAACGCAAGTAGTAGAAGACAACGTACTCGCCCGCTATGGCAGCCGACAAGTAGTAGCTAAACTCAAAGGGGTGGACTCTACCTACGAGCAGCGGCACCAGTTGGATACGGCTATGGTTTTTGGCAAACTTCAACTTGACTTAGACGACGAACCACGCGCCGTAGTAGGAGCCACGGTACAACAGTATTTGGGCATCAATCCTTACGATATTTTTACACCGCTCGAATTGTGGTATCCTCGCTCCGACACCAAAACACTCAACCTTACGTCGCCAGAGGCTTTCAATCAGCAAATCATCAAAGTAGGAGGAATCTATATGCTCGAACTTCGCTTCGACGATTACCTACTTGTACCGCTCGATTTTGCCTCCAAACTTTTGGGCTATGGCGATGCACTTTCATCGCTCGAAATACAACTTCAGCCCAACACTACCCCCGAAAAAGTACGTTCGGAAATCCAGCAAATCATGGGGAAAGATTTTGAAGTAAAAACCCGCGATGAGCAAAACGCCGATTTGCTACGGGCTATCCGCCTCGAAAAGCTGTTCGTAACCGTTACGCTCGGCCTCATCATCTTGGTAGCCGCTATCAATATTTTCTTTTCGCTCTCGATGCTGGTTATCGAAAAACGCGCCGATATTCAGATGTTTTTTGCTATGGGAGCTACGCCTTCGCTTGTCAAGAAAATTTTTCTTTTTGAAGGGGCATTGGTGGCATTGGTGGGGGCATTGGTGGGATTGGTGCTGGGGGTGATATTGTGTTGGCTTCAGCAGACCTTTGGCTTGGTATCTATGGGCATGGTGAGTTCGATTGTTGATGCTTATCCTGTCAAAATGCTGTGGCAAGATTTCGTAGTTACGGCTGTTCTTGTCGTGGTGGTTACGATACTGGTTTCGTATCTTCCTGCCGCCAAAGCCGCTCGGCAAATCAAATCATAGCCATCGAAAGTGAAATATACCGATTAAGGCTATCGCTTGGTATAGGGCTGAAACGTCTGCCAACTATGCCAATATTCTTGGTAAGCCTTGATTTTGACCAAATCGGCAATGGTTGGTTTCTCTGATTTACCCAACAGCGAATACCGAAAGCCGTCATTATCAATGAGAGTATCGTTCTGAACAGTAAACTTGTGGTTAAAATCACGACGTTTGAACGCAAAAAAACTCTTTTTGTCACGGGCCAATACCAATACAATCGGTTGCTCACCAACTACATCGTTGATGATGTGTTCTTTCTGGAGGCGATTCCAGTCAAATGCTTTACTGGCTTCATTGAGTGCGATGCCTACTACCCAAGATTTTTCTTTCCATGAGGCGGTGTCGCGGCGGGTTAGTTTGCCTTTACGTTTGCCTGATTCATAATTGCTCAAGGAGTCATATTCTGCTTTGAATTTCATATCAGGCTGCATGACCAAACTGTTGGGATAAAGTTCTAACCATTTTTGGAGAGTGGTTTGGGTGGTCTCAATTTCAGGTAAAACAGTACCTTTCAATGGCCCTACAATGGCCTCGCCGTTGGCTTGTCGCCACCAACTTTGGGTAGTAGCATCTTCAAACATGGCGTTGAAATGATCCATACCCACCAATCTGAACCGCTCCACTTTGCCCTGTACCATTGGCTCAAAGACACGCCCAGTACGGCAAACGGTGCAGTAAGTTACGATGATAGGCTTACCACTAAGAGTATCTTGCACTTGATGATGATACCCTATGAACTGAATCGGATACGCCCGTGCGTGGCCGTTGATTTCGACCCCCAGTACCAATCGGTCTTTTGACACCTTATTTTCTTTTTCATTTTTGAGTTGTAAATCAGACGGCTGATAAAACATCGTATCGGCGGCCATCTGGAAGTTGGTCATATAAGCTACGCCCCCTACTACTACCATACAAAAAAGCAAAATCCACTTGTGAGGTTTGGGAGCAACGAGCGCAAGCAGCAGGAATCCCCCACGAAACCACCACCGCCAAGTGTACAAAAAATACGCTGCTTCGATGCTATTCATACGCTGGCTACCGGGCAGAGGCATGATAAAATAGACGTTGGCGATTTCAAACAAAATGAAGCCAACGATACCGATGTAGAATAGTGTTTTGTTTATTACCATTTCAAATTGATGATATTTTCGGCTATCTTAATGCCTTGCTGGAGTCCAATCTCATTGTCATAACGAGTGTGAATACCTCCCAGCAAACGAGAGTTGGCGCATTGCTCGGCGGCTTCCCAAAATGAATTATAATGCATTCCATCAAAATGCATTTCATAAGAAGTGTAATGCAAATTTCCTGTGGAGTATTTATAAGTTTTACGGTTTATGTGTGGTGGAAGTGGTATTGGGACATAATATGTGATTGGCTTACGATAGGAATGGGTGTTGTCAGTGAACGAGAATGAATCGCCAAATTGGTGTGTAAGAACAGTAGCGGTAGCTGCTGATTGGACAGCATGTCCTGAGTAAAACGAAGGGAAAGGTGGCTCTCGAAAAAAAGGCAACCATATTGATATTTCGTTTTCGTGATCATGAAAAAATCTATTGACGTAGGTAGAGGGACGTTCAACCAAATAGGTAAACTTGGCTTTCCAACAGCAAACAAACGCATCAGCAACAGCCATACCTACTTTTGCGTAAGTTTCGGCAGCTTTTATTAAATTAGGTCTTGCTTTTTTTATGGCAATAGTAGCCAAATTATAGGAATGTCCGGGTGGCGAACAAGATTCGTGTGGGTCATCTCCCCACCACATCACTATTTTATGTTCTGTTGGTGTCAAAGTTTTTTTTCTTTCAAAGACTTCTTTATGAAATTTATAGTACTCTGAAAGGCTATCCGATGAATATTCCAAAGGCGGGGGCAGGGGAAGCAAAGAATTTAACTTTGAAAATGTCCGATTTGACCCCCAATGAGGGTGTAGGGGAATTTTACTGTTTGATTGCCCTACCAATGGAGCTACCCAAATCCCCTCTCCACGAGGCCATTTATAATCTATGGGAAAATTATTTTTGTAAGCCTCATGGCCACCATCAGTTTTTGACCATTCATAGAGAGAATATGCCACGGCTTTACCATAATTCTCCGATTTCTGTATTATTTCTTTAGGTAAGATTGAAACATATTTTTGATGAACAGCCTGTTCTAAAGAATCAATTAAAAAATTCAGTTTGGCATTATTCAAGTATCCATAAAAAGATTTCAACAAAAAAGACTGCGCCGAACTTAAAGCCAATTCTGGATAGTAATCCTTTTTTTTGGGTGCTTTGGGCTTTCGTAGGCTGTCGCACAATAAAGGGAAAATTGAATGATGATTGGGCGAGGTTACTACTACCGTTTCATACATAGCCAGCCCCAAATAACCCAATGCTCTCGAACAGTATGTAGGCGTATTGAGAGGAGCCTTTGTAATGATTTTGACGGTAAGTTCTGCCCATGCTATGGCTACTGAAGCATCTAATTGCTCAGATTTTACCATTTTTGTTGATATAACCTGTGCATTAGATTCATCAATAAAGTTGAAGAAGAAACAAAAAATTAAGAAATATATTTTGCACCCTTTGTTTTTCATCTTTGCCCGAAGATTGATTGAGAATATTCGTTTTAATTTCAAATTTAACAACATTGGTTGTAGTTGCGAGTTATCACCTGAAACTTATATTCGATTGAAAGCATTAGGCAGGATTATTTAAAAAGTCAAACTTTTATATGTCCTTAAGAAAGTGGCAAAAAATGAAATTCAATAGGTTTTTATGGAAAAACGTACCCCAGCGTAGCCATGCGCTCGCCCATGGGGTCGTAGTCGGATAGATTTTGGGGTAAGAGAGTAGCAAGCCCATCAACATAACGATTGAACATACAAAAAGTGGCAGCAATGAGTACTGTATCGTGTATTTCGCGGTCGGTAGCGCCCTGAAGGCGAGCCTCAGCTATATGTGCGTCAGATACCGTGCGAGCATCGCGCTGTACACATTGAGCAATCGTCAATAGAACTTTCATTTTTTCGGAAATCGGTGCCGTAGTATAATCGGCCATGACCGCTTCTACTAAACTTTTCTCTTGACCAAACAGATACCTCGCCGCTGCCGCGTGGCTACACGTACAAAATACACAATCATTTTGGGACGATACAAAAGCCGCTATCAGCTCGGCCTCGGCCTGCGGTATTGACGAATGTCTAAGCAATATTTCGGCCAAAGCATAAAGTGGTGCACCCGTTTCGGGGCGATAAGCCGCCAAACTGCGAATACCCGGTAAATTGGGGAGGGTGATGTGTGGCATGATTTTGGAGTCTTAGGTCTTTCCTTTCAATTATTGTGAGGTATGATAATTCTGCACCAGTTTTGTAGGGTCAAAGTCAGCGTATCCTTCATTTTTGATTCTGATACCGCTTTGAGCGTAGGCAGCGGGGTCAGAGGGGGCGAGTGTACCGAGGCCGTCCACGTAGCGATTGAACATACAAAATGCTGCCGCTATCAATACCGTGTCATGGATTTCACGGTCAGTAGCACCCATTGCTTTGGCGGCTTCGATTTGTGCTGGTGTTACGTTTTTCCCTCCTTTCTGCACACTGGCCGCTATATCAAGTAAGGTTTTGAGCTTTTCGGAAATAGGGGCTTGCCAAAAATTTTGCTTTACTTGCTCTAAGATAGAGCCGTTTTAGTCCATGTAGCAGCGCACAGCCGAACCAAGAGCATTTTGGCAAAACCAACAGTCGGTGAGATACGAGGTATAAGTGGCAATCAACTCTCGTTCGCCTCGCGAGAGGCTATTGTGTTCATCGTATAAGAGTACATGCGCTAAAACATTCATCGGGCGCGCTGTTTGGGGGCTATAAGCCATCAGGCCGCGTATGCCGGGGAGTTGGTCTTCGTGCGGTATGTGTATGTGTGCCATAAATTTGAGTCTTGACGGGGCCGCTCGTACGGTCGTGGGTCTTTTTTGATTATGTGGATTATACAAAGGATAATGCGTTATTGTCAAAAAAAAGGCCAGCCAATGACCGGCCTGTTTCTTCACTTTAACCTATTATTGATCACTGATTATCCATTCTTTATTGAAAAAAGTAGCCGCTAATGCTACCATAAAAGCTATTGAAAAGGTGAGTAACGCCTGCCCAAATCCCCCCAAAACACTCACCAATACCCCGACAAAAAAAACGGCTGAGGCTGTAAAAAAACGCCCCACATTGAAACAAAAGCCCGAAGCTGTTGCCCTGATGCTCACTGGGAAAAGTTGAGGAATAAAACTTGAAAGGGCACCTTGACTGATACCAAAAAAAAGTGATAAAATGCCCATTTCAACATAGATTTTCGCACTAAAATCTTTATTGGTCAAAAACAAAGCAAGACAACAAACAGTCAGACCCGAAAAGGTCAAAATCAACGTTTTGCGTATGCCCAATGCCCTGATTAAAAATCCTGAAAAAATGCCTCCCACAATGCCCCCCATACCGAGTAGCATCATTGTCATACCGCGTTGCTGTTGCCCATCTTGACCAGCGGGTAGCAATGATTGCACCCATGTAGGCAGCCACGAAAAAATCCCCCAAAGCCCAATCAGCACCGACCCAAAAACCAGCATACCCACCAGTAGATTGGTGCGATTTTCTTTGTCCCAGAGCCGCCCACCGCTGCGCTCAATAGCCGTTTTACCATTTTTCCAAGCTGCCGACTCTTCTGCAAGAAACCATATCAAAACGGCAAGTGCAATAGACACAAGTCCAAGCCAAAAAGCCAGCCGCCAATCTGCAATCAGTACATTGAGGCTACCCGTAGCTACGATACCCACCGGAAAAGCTACCGCCAAAATGCCCAATGCAATAGGGCGTGTTTTGAGAGGCCAAATTTCTGAAATATAGACCGTTGCAATCAACAAAACCCCGCCTACACCCATGCCCGTAGCAAAGCGTAAAACCAAAAGTAGGAGCCAGTCGGGTACGAAAACTGTCAGTACCATCGCCAATCCGTAAAGACCCGTTACGAGTGCGAGCGATGAAACGCGACCGATGCGGTCGCTGACTACCCCAAAGACAAAACCGCCCAGCATCCAGCCGTACAAAAAAGCGGCATTGATAAAAGCCCCCACTTCTCCGAGGCGTGCCTCAGAAATGTTGGTATGGCCCAACAACTCCGGCACAGCTACGGGCAAATACACCGACATCAGCGTAGAAGCTGTACCGCCAAAGAGATAAGCCAGAAAACAAAGGACGTAGGCGAGTATTTTCATGGGATCAAAGATTCAAACCTACTGTTATCACAACACTCCGACCATCTGATGGCCAAACCCCTGCTCCGGGATAAATGAGTGGTCGTTTGGTAAAATATTGATGATTCAAGATATTGTTGATACCAAATCGTGTATGAAATTTCCGATTGATGCGCCACGTGCCGTTCAAATCCCATAAGCTATATGACGGTACGATGCCTCTGGCTCCTTCGGGAGTAGGCGTGAAGGTGTTGATTGGGTCAGAAAAGCTATCGCTTACATAGCTGTATTGGAGGGTTGCGCTCAATTTGGGGCTGGTGTATTGTAACCCATTGCGCGAAATCCACTGTGGTACCCCTTCTACCCTATTGCCTACGATACTACGGTTTTCGCCAGCTACGACTACCGAGCCTTCGGTGTAGCGTGCCTCAAAGTAAGAGGTGGAAGTGAAAATAGAGAAGTGAGCATTGGGGCGGACATTCCAAAAGTTGTATTCGAGATAGGCTTCGATACCTCGTGTGATGCTGTTGCCGACGTTGGTGAGCAATACAAAATTTTGCTGTGTCAGGGCATCACGCTCTACCAGCCGTCCCATGCGGTTGTTGTAGGCCATTTCAAAAACCCCTATATCATACGTGAGATAATCGTGGAGTTTGCCGCTTACACCTGCTTCCAAATTATACCCGGTAGCATTTTTGAGATTTTGATTGACGCGCTCCATTACTGACCCCGGTATCACATCTTTGAACAATACAGGACGATAGGCGTTAGAAATTCCAGCATAGAAGCGATTGTCGGCATTGAAACGATATTGCGTACTTATACCCAGCAGCGGGAAACGATGCACGATTTGATTAGGTATTTTTTCTGTCGGATAATACACTATTTTGCCCGTCATATCGGTTTGACCATTTTCGATACGGATACCGGGCGAAATACTCCACTTGGGAGTAATGTAAAGTAGGTTTTCGACGAAAAGGGCTATGTTGTTGGTTTTGAAAAACATATCTCGCCGCCAGCTATCGGGAATGATGCTCAAATCGAAATCGCTACCGGTAGTGCCACGCCCCACTTGGCGGCGGCGCATATTGTTGCGCATAAGTTGTACCCCACTCGAAAGCACTCCATTCATACCCCCCCAATGGTAATGGTGCATCAGGCGCAGTTCGGAAGTAAAACTTTTGAAACTATCAATATCCACATCGCGACTTCTAAACTGATTGGTGGCGGGATCTATCACATCGGGGACATTGGCAAAACCGACAAAAAGAACACTGTTGCGGTTGCCCCAAAGCCCCGAATTAACCCAACGCAGCGAGGTGTTTTTGCCGATTTTCCAATCTAAAGTAAGCGAAGGAACATAAATATCGGGCTGGTAAAAATTGCGTGAACGGGTGGCTTGCCGAGGATTTTCGGCAAACATAGCGTCTGTCAATGGCCCCGGAATCTGATAGATGTAGTTGGAGCGGGCAAATTCGGCTTTGATATTGAGGTTTTTGGTAAACTCATAATTCAGCATAGCGTACTGCCCTTCGGCCCATGAGCGGGCATTTTGGCGGTAGCCGTTGGCAATGCGACGCTGGTAGTAGGCTTGATAGGTGAGTTTGCCCACTTTGCCGCTGATGGCGTTGTAAGAACTAAACATTCCAAATGAGCCTGTACTGTTGAGGGTTTCAAAACTGAAAGCGCGTGTCGTGTCGGGGGCTTTCATGACGTAGTTGATCATACCGCCAAACTGCGCACCATATTGCAGCGAACCCGTTCCACGAATCAACTCTACGCGCTCTATGGCCTCCATAGGTGCGCTAAAATGGCTGGCAGGATAGCCATACATATCGGAGTTGGTTAGTATGCCATTGAATCGGACGTTGTACTCCCAAGCACGGTGAGGGTCGAGGCCGCGCGTCGAGATATTGACTTGATTGCCGGGGCCGTCCATATCATAGACAAATACGCCCGGTATTTTGGCAAAAAGCTGACGGCCGGTTTTTTCGGCGATGTTGGCATTGACCCCTCCTATTTGCACGACCTCACTTTTTTTGCCTGCCAGTACATAGCTGTTGTGAACATCGGGCAGGGGCGACACTTGTACCGCATTTTTGATGCCTTCTACTACGACTTCGCTCAACTGATTGACACTTTCACGTAGTCTGATGACGGCGATTTCGTCGCTACTTACCATTTGTTCGTAGGTCTGATATCCTATGCTCGACACTCGTATTTTATAAGGTTTGTTTTCGGGAACTTCAAGCCGAAACTGCCCGACGTTGTTGGTCAAAGTCGCTTTCTTTAGTTCAGGAATCGAAACCGTAACTCTTTCTAAATCTGCCCCTTGAGGAGTTTGAACTTTGCCCGTGATTTGATATTGAGCATAGCTTTTATGCCCTTCTACAAACGTTGCCAATACTAAAAGAACCTTTAGCAGATTGCTTTTGAAATTATTAATTGAATGTATCATTGAACCATTGAATTTGTATTGTTTACTCATCACTTGTCATAAATAATGCCAATATCTTTATTAAAACGTAAACTTTATTGATTTACCGAAACAGTTCATCAAAATTTAAACTCACATAATACAACCCTCCCACAGCAGGTGAGCCAAAGGCTTGCATCACATACCGATTGGTGATGTTGGAGCCGCCTACTTTTAGCACCGTTTTGAGGGCGGGGAGGCGGTAGCTCACTTGAGCATCGAGGAGGCTGTATGCTTCGATACGCCCGGGGCGTAGTTCGGTAAAGGTGCCAAACCAATCAAATGCACTCTGCCAGTGCCATGCCATATTGAATCCTACACGCTCCGTCAGTTTGGCATTGCCAAAAGTAACATTCGTTTTCCATTGGGGCGTATTGAATGGGGGAATGTTGTTGGGATTGGCATTGCCGAGATTGAAAGAAGTCCAAGTGGCGTTGGCGTTGAGGCGATAATATTTTGGTAATGAATACGATACTCCCCCACTTACTCCTTGAATCGAAACTTGGTCGGTGGCATTAGTGTAGAGTTGAAAGGCTTGAGTACGTCCTCCCAAAATATCAGCAGCCGCGGCTGGATTGATGCTGCCATCGGGCAGCGTAACGGGGCTATTAGGTCGAATCACGACCGTATTGATGATAAAATCGGTGTATTGGCTATGATAATAATTGATGTCGAAAAGCAAGTTTTGGTTAAAAATACCCTTGTAACCCACCTCAAAACTTGTTACTTTCTCTGGTTTCAAGAAGGGAATATTCGACTGAACAAGTTTGTTTTTGTGATTGGCCACTGCTGTCGGGAAAGGTACTCCTTGCCCCAACTGCGCACCAGCGGCACTGGCAAATGCTCCCACAGAGGCTGCCATGAATGAGTTTTCGTAAGCTCCCAAACCAGCGGCATTCGACGGCACACCTCCCAAAATGATGATCGGCCCTACGTTTAGCTTGATATACTGATCGCCAATCGTAGGATTTCTGAACCCCGTCTGGACGCTACCTCTGAAGTGATGGTTGTCGTTGGGTGAAAATACCGCCGAAGCTCGAGGCGTAAAACGCCCAGCGAAATTTTCGTTTTTGTCATAACGCCCCGATAAGGTGATCTTTAACTTGTCTTTCCATAAAGACTTGGCTGCCTGCACAAACGCCCCGTATTCGGTATTAGTGAGGTTTTTGTCTTTGTCGTCAAATAAACTACCGCCCGTGTCAAGTGTAAACTGACGATAATTGCCCCCTACTTGTAGGCTCATAAAGCCAATTTGAGGCGAAAAATCGTACATACCTTCGATATGACGTAAGCCGCAACGGCTCAACACCCCCGCTCCTTGAATACCGTAAGTATTGATGAGGCGTTGTTTGGCAGCCTCAAACTCAGGTGTGCCGGGCAAAGCACGACCTTGATCGGCAAAAGCACGTGCCGTTGTATGATTTTGGGGGGTAATACCCTCAATGCCTCCATTGAAAGCGAGGGCATAACGCTCAAACCAAACAGCGTCGGCGCGATCGGGTGTTACGATATTTCCTTGCAAATCGCGTACCCATGTACGGTTGATGTGCTGGGCAAGAGAGCGTGAGTTGTACGAATTTTGGGAGTTTTCGGCGTTGGAATAGGCCCTCACAAAGAAGTTATTTCCCTTGAGTTCGAGTCGGTGTTGCATCAATCGAAAGTCATTGATGACAAACCGACTACTGCCGGTGTATTGAGCCGTCCCCTGCGACATGGCTGCGGCATAAATCAGTTCGATTTTATCGGTGATGCGATAATGGACAGCCCCGTTGAGTTTGAGGCTATAAACGTCATAGTTGGCCACGTGTTTTTCTTCGTAGCCAGTGCGCGATACACGCCCAATACCCGCCATAGTGCGCGCTACTTCATCGCCATAGATATTGAGTGCGTTACGACCGGGATTGTTGGGTCCCCGATTGGCTTCGGGGGTATTGGGGTCAATGTCGGTGTAGTTGTTGCCATACCAATCGGTGCCACCCAGATAAGAGGCATTGATTTTAAAAGCAAATCTATCATTGAAGGCTTTGGCATAACGAATCGCAAAATCGCCCATGGGCTTGGCACCACCTGCATCGCCTATATGATTTACGCCTACTTTCATTTGTGCACTCAACCCTTGATACAAAAATGGGTTTTTAGTTTTCATGCTCAACATACCGTTGAAAGCAATCGGCCCATAAAGTGCAGAAGCTGCCCCGGGAATCAACTCGGCACTTTCTAAATCCAAGTCATGTGGTCCGAATAAATTACCCATTGCAAATCCAAGTCCCGCCGATTGATTGTCCACATTATCAACAAGTTGAAGAAAACGAGCATTGCCGGTTGTATTGAAGCCTCGTGTGTTGATTTGCTTGTAAGTGAGGCTGCTTGTTACCATGTCTACGCCTTTGAGGTGGTTGAGGGCATCGTAGAAATTGGGGGCTGGCGTATTTTGAACGGCCCTGATGTCCATTTTTTCAACCGTAACGGGTGAGCGTAAAATATTTTCTTCAATACGAGAAGCTGATACTACTACTTGATTTAGGTCATTGGGGCTTTCTTTGAGCGAAAGATTAAAACTAATGCTCTCTTTGGCCGTAAGCTCTTGACTTTCATAGCCTACCATACTGACAACTATCGTAGCAGGAAGAGCGGTGCGAAGTTCAAACTGTCCTTTGGCATCAGTAACCGTACCGCTGACTTTACCTTTTACCGCTACCGATGCCCCCACGAGCGGCTGATTGGTCCGGCTGTCGCTGATACGACCTTTGATGAATTGTACTTGGGCTGTTGATAGGTAGGATTGTAAAAGCAAAAAGGTGATGATAAAAATGTGTTTCATGTTCAAAAAGAATTTAATGGTTTGGGCCGAGCGATTCCATCGCTCTAAGCGACGGAATCGCTACTGTTATTTATTTTAAATGGTCATAGCCTTGTGGTAAACGTCGGTAGCCATTGGTAATGAGCCGCTGTCCCAGCATTTCATAGTAGGCTTCGTCGGAGGGCAAGGCCGTAGCCAGCCCGTCCACATATTTGTTGTAGAGGCAAAACAAAGCGGCAATCAATACCGTATCGTGAATTTCAAGGTCGGTAGCACCTGCCTTTTTAGCCCTTTCGATGGCTTCGGGGGTTACGGCTTTGCCACTTTGCTGGGTCAGGGCGGCGATTTGGAGCAGGGCTTTCATTTTATCACTGACGGGGGTGGTTTCGATGTCATCTTTTACGCGACGCGCTATTTCGGGGTCGCCCAATAGTAAGTCGGCTGCTTTGGTGTGTGCGGCATTGCAAAAATTGGTACAGTTGCGCGATGACACCAGCGTCGCAATCAGTTCGCGCTCGCCTGTACTGAGGGTGGATTCTCCCCTTAAAAGCACTTGTGTCAGCTCGCGTATAGGGGCAGCCGTATCTTGGCGATATTCTAACAAGCCCGTGATACCGGGCAGATGTTCGGGTAAGGCAATATGTGGCATCAATGCTTAAACTTTTAAAACAATCTTGAGCGATTATCGTGTGAGAATAGAGCTACAAATTTAAGAAATGCAATTCAAAAAATCCGACAAAATGGAATTTTATTTTCCGAATAATTGGAACACAATATTTGTGCCTAAATTTTGTAATAAAAGAAATACTTTTTGAAAAGCCATTATATTATATTATCAAATGCTTGATATTCAGTTTTTTATAAATTTATTTATGCATTATTTATTAAAAAATTTTTAACTAAAATTTTAAATATATGATTATGGCATAGTTGTTAGAAAACAATATTTCCGACAATTCGGAAATATGCACAAAATAAAAACCCTCACTTGAGGTGAGGGGAAACCGTCAGAAGGTGTTTCTGTGATGTTTGCTAAGACGCGATTCAATGACAAATCTCTTTCATCATACGCTCTGTGGTAGCGTCCAAAGAATCACGTTGGGGAATGGTTTTGTAAGTAGTCGTAAAAAGGCTGTCCATGATTTTATCAATCTTTTCGGCCATTTGGGTCGTTGTAAGCGTCAAAGCGGTTTTGACGGAGTCAAATTGAGCGATTTCGCGCTCCGAAAGGCGTAGTTTGAGTTTCATCAAAGAATCTTCCTTGAATCTAAACTCATTGGCTACTCTAAAACGCTCCTCCTTGATTTTCTCGGCTTCACAGCGAAGTTCGGCAAGCAAACGAGCATCTTTTTGCAGGTTCTGTTGATCATTTTGCTGACAACTCAATGATAAAACAAGGAGTAGGAGTGTACAAAGGTATTTTTGGTAGTGAGCCATAGTTTTCAAGAAAAAGCCACGACATCACGTAATACTCGTGAAGTCGTGGCAGGTTTATTGATGTATATTATTTAATATCAGTAGGCCATTGGATAGCTTTCAATATATTTTCGCCTATACCACGTCCCATTTTAAGACCTAAGGCATTGTCCATTTCGTAGTGTATACCTCCAAACTTACGTGAATCGGCACATTCTTGGGCCATTTGCGTAAAATTGGTATAGCTACGTGGCTTAAAGCCCCATTGTACTTGTGAGCGGTCTGTAAGGCGGTAGTTGCCATCGCCATTAGTGAAAAGTTTAACAAATAGTCTTTCGGAAGTACCTGCTTCTGTGGCATGGCCGGAAGTATAGGCAGGGAAAGGAGGTGTGCCGATGACCGTTTTGAAATTGGGGTCAATGTGTCTTTGTATAAAAGTAACCGGACGTAGGAGTGAGTAGTCATATTTGGTTTTCCAACAAGCAATGAAGCAATCATTCTGACCTATTCCAAACATGGCATACGCTACTACGGCTTTTTCGAGGGTAGCTTTGGTTTCTTCGAGGAGTTGGGTCATGATATTCATGCTGTGTCCACCGGGCGTACAGGTTACGAAGGGG
This sequence comes from Runella sp., assembly GCA_046294665.1. GTDB lineage: Bacteria > Bacteroidota > Bacteroidia > Cytophagales > Spirosomataceae > Runella. Next base: position 2,581 of record JBKBKL010000054.1, on the reverse strand, counting down.
TCATCGGCCCAGTATTTAGCGATTTCGGTTTGGTCGGCGGTGTTGTTGGTTACTTGGGTATATACGTCCATTGCCTCTTTAAAGAAGGGCGAAGTACGGCTGGTAGAAAACGGAATCGGACGCTCGGGGTCTCCATAGACCATATTCGACCGTAAAAATGGGCGACATTTAGGCCAACTTGGGCTAAGAGGGGTAAGGTTGCGGGTATCAGTAGCTACCCATTTGTCTGGACCAGCTACGGGCGTAAATGGACGCTCAAATGGATTGAGGTAAGCTTCGTGACCACCGTCGGTTTTGGAATATTCATAGACTGCTCGCGCTACGGCTTTGCCGTGTTTGATAGATTCCTCAATGATGGTTTTGGCGGTTGCCTTGCGAAGTTCCGTACTAAAGCCCACCAAATTCTTTTGCTCCATGTCATTGATTTTCTGGAGGTTTTCGCGCGATAGGTTCTTGTCGAACATGTAGCGCATCATGTCGGCCATGGCGGCATTGACTACTACTCCCCAGTGATAGTCTATGTTTTTGGTGAGGGCTTCTGGCACCATACCCGGCGTGAAACGGTTGAGCTGTCCTGTAAGCGACTTGGCTCCCGGAATGCCTGTGTAGGCGGCTTCATAGACTGTGATGCCCAAATACCCCATCGCTCTCGAAGAAATAGTAGGCAAAAAACCGGGGGTTTCTTTGATGATACGACAGGTCAAGTGATACCATTCGCGCAAGAAATCGGCCGAATACTCCGATACCCGGTTGGGGTTGGAGGCGGGGGCGATGTCTTTGTTGGTGGTACAGCTTACTACAAAAGCAAAGCATAAGAAAACGTAAAGCAACTTTTTCATATTCCGTAAATTTGATGAATGCTAAGATACTTTTTAATTGGTTTTGAGTATTCAAGAATTTATTTATTTGTAAAGAACGAAAAGGCAGCTTTCCAGCATTTCGGAATTTTTTTATATTGCGAGTACAATTTTAAAATTAATCATAATTTTCCGAAAATAACAAAAATAATGTTCCGAATAAATGGAAAACAATTTTAGTGCCAATCTTCGCAGTTTGCGAAAAAAAAATGGTTTTACGTTAGAAACATTAGGTAAAAGATTGAATATAAGTAAAAGCACCCTCTCTGATTACGAAACAGGGAAGAGTTCGCCCCCTTTTGAGGTGTGTGAGCGAATAGCTGATGTTTTTGGCATAACTATTGATGAATTACGAGTGTCCGATATTTCGGAAAAAATAGTCCTTAATTCGGCTTTTTCACCTACACTCAAAGGGGGAGGATTTAAGAATGATGAAGAAAAAGCTACGCTCATCGCTCAAAAAAACCAATTAGAATTTCAGAACAAAATACTTAGTCAGCAAATAGAAGGGCTGCAAGTTCAACTCAAATTGGTCAATCAGATATTGGAAAGTAAAAGCAACGAGATTCGCTCCCTCCAAATGCAAATCAAACTCTTAGATGCCTACCTTGAGGAGTTTCGACTACACTAAACGCATGAAAAAAAGACAAATTCCTGTTTTATATTTCCTCTTTTTATTGATTGTTTTAAGTATTTGGGCAACTTACGTATCGGGCTTACCCAATTTAGATTTTATGAAAGAACGCTGGGGGGCCATGCTCACCATGCTTTTTGGATCGTTTATAGCAGGAGCCAGCCCCGAAGGGAGTGCGGCTATTGCATATCCTATTTTTACGCTACTACTTGATATTCCGCCACCTGTAGCACGCAATTTTGCCTTTGCTATTCAGAGTATTGGTATGACTTCGGCTTCGCTGCTAATCATTGGCCTTCGGGTGAAAGTAGAGCGCAATTATATCCTTTTCGTTACACTGGGAGGGATTTTTGGCCTCATCTTCGGTACGTACTATGTAGTTCCGCTGATTTCACCAGTCATGGCCAAGTTATTTTTTGTTTCGCTTTGGTTGAGTTTTGGTATTGCACTCTGGCTCGAAAACCGCCGCCCCGAACGTGAGGTCTATGACTCGATTCAAAACTTTGGCCGTTCGGATCAATCAAGGCTGGTAGTTTTTGGTTTTATCGGCGGCATTATTTCCTCGATTTTTGGGACTGGTATCAACATCTTCACTTTTTGTTTGATGACGATTTACTATCGTGTGAGCGAGAAAGTAGCCACGCCTTCATCGGTCATTATCATGACGATCGAAACATTGCTCGGTTTTTTTCTTCACGCTAAGGTACTGCGAGATTTCAGTGATGAATCGTTTTGGTTGTGGTTGGCGTGTATTCCTGTGGTGGTGTTTTTTGCGCCGCTGGGGGCGTTTGTTATTACTAAACTACCACGCAAAGGAATCGCACAAATTTTGTACGTGATTTTGGTAGTGCAGTTTGTCGGGGCAATGTTTGTCATCAAACCTACTTTTATTCAAACCTTGATGTGTGCCATTACGCTGGCCGCTGGACTGGGACTTTTTATGTATTTGGCAAAACTCAAGAGTGTTTAGTAAGCGGCTGGAAGCCTTCAAATAAATAGCACGAGGTCAAAGCCTCGCGCTATCTGTGAGTTTATTAAGCGGCTTTATGCATTCAAAGAAAAATAGAACCAGGACTGAGCATCGCGCTAT
>JBKBKL010000053.1:5786-25390 GCA_046294665.1 Runella sp. | reverse complement strand
GTCGTTATTCTTCTCGGCCTTTGTTGAGTTCATCTTGCCATGCTTTGAGTTTTTCCCACTGGCCGTCGCGAGCCAAAGCCGCTTGTTCGGGCCATGTACCAGGGTCATGGATTTGGAAGCGCGAGCCACCTGCTACCAAGATGTCGCGGAGGCGTTCGGGCGAAGTAGCCGCCAACTGTGCAAACGTCCAAATACCGGCATTATTGAAAAGTTCTTCGATTTTGGGGCCTATGCCCTCTACTACTTTCAAATCGTCTGGCACGACCGGCGTTACGACGGGAGCTGCAGCAGCTACTACTACTTTTTTACTTTTTAGACAGTCGTCCACCGATGTTTCGAGAGAGGCCAGTTCGGCTTCTAAACCTTCGATTTCGCTTTTTCGGCTGCGGTAGCCGATGATATAGCCCAATACAGCCGATACGATGAGCATCAGCAGGTGCTGCCACCATGCGTCGCCCAATGCCCAAGGGTTGAAATGTCCGTACATATTGATAATGAATGATTGAGTGATTGAATGATTGAATAAAGTGTACCGCTTTGGTTATTGTACTACAATACTTACACGGCGGTTGGCGGTACGGCCTTCGGGGGTATCGTTGGAGGCTTTGGGGCTGGTCTGGCCTTTGGCATCAGTGATGATTTGCTTAGCCGAAACTCCCGCTTTTATCAAGGCACGTTTGGCATCTTCAGCGCGCCTTTTTGACAAGGCAAGGTTGCTCGATTCACTACCTACGTTGTCAGTATGACCTGTTACCAAAAGTTTTTTGTCTTTATTTTCAGCCAAATAGGTTTTGGCATTTTTCAAGAATTTTTGGTTTTCGGACGTTACGATATAGCTGCTACTGCCCGTATTGAAATACAAATCCATTGGCTCAAAGACCGTGGTATGCTTTTCAGCCTCGGCCAATTCCTTTTCGGTTTTGGGCAAATCCAATCCCATAAATCCAAACTCCATGCCATGAGTAGAATCGTCAGGACTAAAGGCTAAGTCCACCATACGACTGGCAGTAGCAAGTTGTGCTTCAGGCACACCTGTTTGCATGAGGTACTGCTTAATAGCATCGGCACGAGCCAAGCCCAAATCAGCAAACGATGTAGGGTTGGCCTCGATAGAAGAAAACAACCCTGTAATGGTAGTCTTGCGGCTGGGGTTGGCTTTGAGATAAGCCGACAACGAATCCAATTCTTTTTTGACGTTGGCGTAGTTGGGTTCGGCCAATGATTTTTTAAAACCAAAATTCATCGCCGACGACAGGTTGAGGTTGGTTCCGTCTGAGATATTGAGAGGAGGAACCGTATAACCAGCAGTGGGAGCAACAGCCATAGGGGCATCGCACAGTTGTTTGATTTTACAAACATGCCAGTAGGTAGAGCCGCCTATCCACCCGATAAGCAGTATCCACGCAAGCGTTTTGACACTTGAAGACATAATACAAAGGTTTAGTGAAGGTAATAGAGAATTAGGGTTGCTATGTTTACGACGGTGAATGTACACATAAGTATCAAAAAAACAATATTTTCTGACATACTATTCAACTTTGAAGTGTTTTGCTGTATTTTGACAACGTAGCCTTGATTACTTTGAAGATAGCATTTCGCGATTAAATAAATCAAAAATGTATTTTTAGATTCAGAATATTATTCTGCAAAAAATAGAATATTACCTATATTTTATATAACAAAAACATTTTTTTGAGATTGTAAATAGATTAAAACAAAATTATATTCTGTTTTAGGCACTTTTTTAATGCCGTTTGTCCTTTCTAAAAACCTTTCATCCTTTTTTGTTTGAGCAAGCTGGTACTATGTGCCATCTTTGCAGTGTCAATAACGACAACACAGCCAAAACAAATCAATTAGTTAAACTTTAAGTAAAGTAAAAAATGAAAACTTTCATCATCACCGCCGCACTTAGCGTTCTTACGCTTGGACATATTGCTGAAGCTCAAGATGGCAAAAGCCTTCGCACCAGAGCCCAAATGACAGAAGAATTATTGGCTTCTTTGCCTACCAACGACGATTCTATGCTACAACCTACTTTGGTACTTACAGAAGAAAACCGCCAAATGATTGCTTTGCTTCCTACCAAAGATGATGCTGATACCAAAATGGCTGCCCAAGAGGCAATAGTTAGCATCAATACACTACCTACTACTAAAGTAGAAAACAAAGAAAATCGTCGTACAGAAAGATAATAGTCAGTCATATTTCAAACAAAAAAGCCGCTTTTGAGCGGCTTTTTTGTTTGAAAAAAAATTGTTCAGTTGGCACTGTAGTATTGTAAAAAGTGCAATAGCTGCTCATAGCTCAGTTGTTCTTGCTCATTGCCAAACTTATGGACATAAATATTATAGATATCACCAATACCCTGATAATGAGGATTGTCGGTGAGTCGTGCTGCGATTGCCCCTTTAAAACAACGGTGAATTTGATTGTACAAAAACTTGCAGGGTCTGTTGGGGTGAGTATTGAGCAGTCGGTCTATTTCGTCCAAATGACAAACTGTTTGTAAAAAAGGAAACCCTGATACTTTCATAAACTCTTTGATCGCTTCACAAGTATCAACCAAATCTTCTTCTGATTGGATTTTGTATCTGAAATACTTCACCTCGTTGTAGCGGCCTATCGAGATAATCAACGTATTGGCATCAGGTCGAAAATCATTGAGATTGACTTTCAAAAACTGCTGGGCGATTTGCTCGATTTGATCATTGCGACACCCAATATGAACCTCCACCCAAGCGTCGTTATCGTAATGATATTCTGATACAGAGAAAATTACATTAACGAAACCAGCAGATACGGTCTTCCTGAATTGCTTTTTGTCTATGAGCAATGAATACCCTTCTTGATCAAAAAAATCATAGAGGGCATGATAGAGTTTGGCTTCTGTAGATTTGAGGCTCATGCAAAAAGTAGTTTAACGTATAACCATTTTTGCATGAGTAAGTTTCAAATATTTGATCATTGATTTTTATAGGCTTTGTCTAAAAAATGATAACGGGCATCATTGGAGGCTTTGAGGGCTTTTGATTCGGTATCTATCACCATCACAGGAGGTGCAGCATCACTGGCTTTGGCAGCGGGCCATTCGGGGAGTTTTTGACCGTTGGGATTGCCTGTTTTGATGAAATTGGCAAACATATTAAGCATCGTATCTGATACTTTGTAGTCGTCGGCGGTCCAAGCGTACTCTTTGATACGGTGGAGGTTGCCCATACAATACTCAATCTCGCAAGCGTGGGGTGCTCCTACGGCTTTGGGGGCAGCGGGGGTATTGCCTTCGCGGCGTACCGTACCACCTGCCAAACCTGAGGTGAGTGTGTTATCTACCAGTGGAGGGCGGAGTTTGCTATACAAATACCGATATACAGGCTGCGAGGAGTTGTTGCGATGTAAGTCGAACCATTTCCAAGTACTGTACGCTATGAACCTATCGGAGGCCAAAGCCGTAGCCGACAGCTCGACTTCTTGCTCCGAACCATGCGGGTAAAGTTTCAACACTTGCTCAAAATCATTCGGATATTCTTTTTTGACGCGCGCTATGTAGGCTTCTTCTTTGTATCCGGGGCCTTGCATAAAGGCCGTACCAGAGATTTCGGCAGAGTTCCAGCCTAACAGCAGAGGCACTTGGGCTTGCTGCTTGGCGTTGAAAATTTCGGGGAGGGTACGCGGCAAAAAGTACCCGTCTATCACTACCGGGAAGCCAAATCGTTTAGATTCGTTGTAAACTTCATAGATTTCACGAGTGGACATGGCGCGGAGTTGTTTGATATTGGCAATACCCGCATTTTTCAAAAAATCCATGCCCTGTTTTTCGGCTTCGGCCAATGGTACTGGGGCGAGGGTAGGGTTGATCCCCGCGCCGCTTTCGCCGATGGCTCCCGCGATGAGGTTTTTGCTTAAAGGGGAAGCCATTTGGTAACTGACCGAAATTGAGCCAGCCGATTCGCCCGCTATCGTTACCTTTTTGGGGTCGCCTCCGAACGCTGCGATGTTGCGCTGAACCCATTGCAGGGCGGCGTATTGGTCAAGCAAGCCGTAGTTGCCGGAGGCTTTGTAGGGAGTTTCAGCACTAAGTTCAGGGTGAGCCAAAAATCCGAAAATATTGAGCCGATAGTTACAGGTTACGACTACGATGCCCTTTTTGGCCATGCTTTCGCCGTCGTAGCGAGGTTCGGAGGCATCGCCAGCTACAAAGCCTCCCCCGTAAAAATAAACCAAAACAGGCAGCCCTTGCGTATTACGTTTGGCAGGTGTCCAAACGTTGAGATACAAACAATCCTCACTCACTCCATCAGATCGCGAACTCATATCGCCAAAAACCAATGTTTGCATGGGGCGTGGGCCAAATTTTTTGGTCGGTTTTACACCTTTCCATTTGTCGAGAGGCTGGGGGGCTTTCCAGCGTAATTCACCTACGGGAGGTTTGGCGAAGGGTATGCCAAAATAAGTCTGTATGCCAGTGTGAGTGTCGTATTCGCCTTCGATGATACCGTGTTCTATCGTTGTTTGGACAGAAAAAGCATTGGGATTTTGAGCCATGATACCGCTAAAAAGCCCCAAAAATATGATGATTGATGTAATAGTTACTTTTTGCATTGCCAGAAATTAGGTTTAAAATAATGAATGAAATTTCCGTATTTTCGCTTTATACTTAAACCTCATAGGTTTGCCAAAAACTAACGATGTAACCCATTGATAATCAAACGAAACCTATGAGGTTTTTTCGCAAATCAATTTTGAACGAGTATAAAAAGATTTTATGGAAATCGTAAGTCTTTCACAATTAGATCTAAAGAATGGAATTTACTCCTATTCAGATTATTTGACTTGGAAATTTGAACAAGCCGTCGAACGGAATCAGAGAATACCTCATTTTTGACCCTGAGCGTGCTATCGTTTTTCAATTTTATCTTACAGAGGTGGGGGTATATAGCCCACCGGCCATTTTTGTTGATGATGATACTTTTTCCAGTGTTATTTTCTCCGACTTATCTTTCGATTTGAAAGAGATTTTTGCTGATTGCCCCTTATCTCATCTGTAACTCAAACCCGCTCCCAACTTGAAAAGGGAATAATTGGCTCCTTCCAGATGACTCGGAACATCGGACTTGTTGGTAGCCACCAATTCTTCCGAACGAGGTATGCCGAAAGGCATTTTGCCCGTAGGGTTGTATTTGCCGCTGACAATGTCTATCAGGGCTTCTTGAGTAGTACCAAAAGTGGCCAAAATAGTTTGGGTATTGGCGTGGTCTATTTCACTGATGACCCACGGATTGGTGAAATTGACGACTACAATCGTAGGCTTCGATTTGATAATTTCATTGACATGGGCTATGTCTATCCTATTTTTGGATAAACTCAATTCGATAGGCTTGGGACCGTCATTGTTGAATATTCCTCCGCCATTGGGTATCAACCAAAGCAATACTACATCGGCTTCTTCTTTGGTAGCCACAAACTCAAGCGGGGAGCTGGCGATGGTAGGGCGATTGACTGTGACAGGGTTTTGTCCTCGACCTGCATCGTAATAAGTTTCAAAATATACTTTTGTTTTTCGAGTGAGGGGCAAAAGTTTTGCGTCGTTGCGGAGGAGTACGATAGACTTCCGATGTGCTAAGTCGGCTTTTTGCTGGAAGGAAGCATTACCCACTAATTTTACCGCCTTTTCTACGTCCACATAAGGATTTTCAAATAATCCCAACTCAAACTTTTCGCGTAGCAATCTCCCCACAGACTCATTGATGCGTTGTTCGCTCACAAGGCCCTGTTTGACAGTCTGGAGGAGAATAGTCGGGTCGGCACTCCCCGAAAAAATATCTACACCTGCTTCAAGGGCTTTTTGGTAACGTTGAGGCAGGGTGAGGTTTTCGACACCCCAGGGCATCATGTCAATAGGCCCCGTATCTGAATTGATGATACCCTTGAATCCCATTTTGGCACGGAGTAAATCCTTAATAATAGCTTTGTTATATGAAAAACCTACTTCCTCAAATTCCTTCCCTTTGGGAGCCGAGTAGTAGGGCATGATTGAGGAAGTACCCGCTTCAATAGCCGCCTTGAAAGGCTTGGTATGGTAGTCGAACATACCTCCGGGGTAGTGGGCGTATTTGCCCCAATCAAAGTGGGAGTCTTGCCCGCCCTCTTGGGGTCCTCCGCCCGGGAAGTGCTTGGTAGTGAGGGCTACAGAGTTTTTGTTGAGCCGTGTACCTTGAAATCCAAGTATAATTTCGCGGGTCATTTTGGCTACCCAGTCGGCATCTTCGCCAAAAGTCCCTGATACACGCTGCCAGCGAGGTTCGGTAGCCAAGTCGGCCATGTACATATAGCCTTTGCGAAGACCTACGGCTGCCCACTCTTGGGCGGCTATTTGAGCAAACTCACGGGTAAGTTTGAGGTCATTCATGGCAGAAAGCCCCAGTTCGCCGGGCCATTTGGAAAATACCGTAACCCCGACACTGACACCAAGAGCCGCATCGAGTGTGATGTGGTTGCGTGGATTGGAGGCCACTATGGCTGGAATACCCAGCCGGGAGTTTTCGCAAAGGGCCTGAAGGTTGTTGGACCATTCGGCCAATACTTTGGCAGGAGGGTTGGCACGAAGAATAAAATGGCGTAGATGATATTGATTTACGCCTTTGGTGGTACCCGCTGCCGTCATGGTAGGGACTGGTAGTGGCTTTCGCGTAAACATATTCATTGGCTGCACTAAGTCTTCTTCATTGAATCCACTCGAAATCTCTACTTTGGGCGCATTGGGCTGGAAAGAATAATCGCCCGCCATACGGGTCGTGCTGATGACCATGAAGCCGATTTTTTCTTCGAGGGTCATTTGGGCTACCAAATCATTGATACGTACTTCGACCGGTAGCCGCCAGTCTTCGTACTTATCGAGTTTTTTGTTTTTGTTGAGGTCTTTGAATTTCAAACCATTGAAGGTTAAAATTTCAACATTTCTTGTTCCCAGCATAGGTTGGGAAGAAGGTGGTGTAAAAGCAAAAAAGCCAATTAGCACAAAAGCCAGTGTCGCTATTGAAACTAAATAGGTAGTTGATTTCATCATTTTTTTAGGTTTATACCACCAAGACGCTTAGAAGTCTTTATCACCCTTGCTCATTTAGATTCGTAAATTTTCACTTCACCCAGCAGCCCCGCAGGCAGCAGTGGCTCACTGCCTCGATAAAACGGTAGGGTCGTGAAGGTGGTCTTGAGAGCATTGGGCTGTGCATCGCCTATGAGGCGGTTTACCCAAGTGTTGGTTACTTTGACTTCAAGTGTATTTTCGCCTGATTTAAGTGCTTCTGTAATGTCCACTCTGAAAGGTTTTTTCCAAACAGTCCCTATGGTTTTACCATTTATGATAATCTCGGCTATATTTTTGACCTCGCCCAAATCGAGCATATAACGGGCTGATTGGTTGATATTTCTCAAATTAAAACTATTGATATAGCTGGCAGTTCCTGAAAAATACTTCACGTCGTTGTCGGTACTTTCAGACCATGAGTTCAACTTATGGGTGGTCAAGGTTTTACCGGCTATGTTGATTTGCCATGGTGTATCGAGGGTGGAGGCTAAACTTTCGATTTTGGAGGGTAAGGTCAGTTTATTGGTAGTTGCCTTTTCGCTGAATACTACAAAAAATGCACCCCATGAGTCGAATTGAAGTGGGACGATATTCCTTCCATTTTTGATTTCATAGCTCAATTTTTCGACTTTACCAGTTTCGGGGTTCCACAGTTCGGGTACTTTACTACTCACTCTGAAACTCAACTCGGCTGTGGTGGGGTTTTCGCTGCGATTGTTGAGCCAATAAATATCTTGATTGGTCGTTTGGCGATGTCGAAAAAGAATTTTATGGTTGGTATTTCTGACTTGAACGTCGGGTTGGAGGAGTGTTGCTGGCAGAGAGGTTATTACGTTGGGTTTCGACCAAATTTCATCGGCTAATTTCTTGAAGTCTGCTTCATTATCGGCCAAACTGGGTGATTTTTGGGGTTTTGTTCCAATGATTTTTACCCCTGCATCGGCCAACTGCTTGATACGTTTCAACAATGACAGGGTCATGAGTTGGGTGGACTCATCGAGCATCAGTACTTCATATTTATTGCCACTTTTGGCTACGAGCTTGCCTTTTTGAGGCTGTATGGCATTGATGAGAGCTGTGGCATTGACAAAATCAAACTCAAAACCCGCCGGAATATTGGGTAGTTTTTCACGACATACCCATGTGATGTTGGTATTTTCTCCATATAGATAGAGAAGATCGGCTACATTTTTGCCTTGTTGGAGCATATAGCAACTCCGCCCCAAATAGCCTATCCATGCCTTGCCGCCTGCTTCGGCCCAAGTTTCGTGGCGAGTAAAATACTGTCCGAAGGGACCGAGCGAAAAGCCGGGCTTTTTGTCGTCCAAAGGTTGATGAACGGAGGTGTGAATCACAAAGCGGTTGAGGCCAGAGGCCATTTCGAGGTCAGCGGTGCGTTTGAGTTTTTCCGGATGCCAACTGAAGGCATTTTGAATCGAAGTCATGGACTCGGCAGCTACGATATTTTGGCCATAAATATTGGCTACCGATGCAGCCTCACGGATGTCGGCTTCGCTGCGTACTTCTTCGTCATTGCCCCCTGCCAAGCTACCCGGTGTCCACATGGCCGACATGGGTATGTCGGAGTTTCTTTTTACGTCCATGCCATCGGCGAGATATATACGCCCGTTTTCGTGCGACTCGGTATAGCGTTTCATGCCTCGTTTGTGGAGTTCTTCGCCAATGACATCGTAGTGGTTTTCGGCAATCATCTCACCAATAGTTTTGCGGAAATCCCATAAGAATTTTTCGCTGGCTTCTATGCTTTGGACTACCCTACCAGTCAGGACGGGAATCCATAGAGTGAGGTCATACCCACGACGTTTTTTAAATTCATTAGGAAAATCTCTTGACCAGTTCATGTGGCCAGCTTCGTAGCTGTCGAGTATCATGTGTGTTAAGCCCTTTGCCCCCATGAGGCCACCTGTGGCCTCTTTGTACATATCGAGGTAGGTATTGATATAGCGACGCACAGCTTCTTTGTCTAATTTATCTACTTCCAAACCCGTAGCTTCTGGCGAGGCGGGGTGGTTTTGCCGTCCGGTGAGCGAGTAACCCAATCGAATAATCCCCCAATCACCCGAAGGAGGTGTCCAATCCAATCTACCATCAACTTGCATCTGCCCAGTTAAGTTTACAACATCTGATAGAGGAATGGCATTTACCTCCCCTACTCCTTCGAGAGCAAGGGGGCTTTCTTTCCACGGGCTGAAGCCTGCTTTATCTTCGGTTTGGTCTATCCGACTGGTATTGTAGAGGATAAACTCGGCAATGTCGGTGCCAGCAGGTTTTGGGGTGTCGGTCATACCCATCATGGCCATAATAGGATTCAAAACTCCCGGTAGAGTTTCGAAGCAAATACGCCAATATTTGGCGGTGGTGGGGGCAATAGCCGTAGTGATAAAGGGCAAGGTGCTGTTGGACACTTTGGCAACGGTTCTGAAATTCACACCATCATCGCTCACTTTTAGGCTACGGTTGGTAGGCCCGCCGTTGAATTCTGCCAGTTCGCCCGCTTCGCTCATGGCAATCGAAAATGCCTTGAAAGTTTGGGGTGTATCAAACTCGTACTGAATCCACATATCTTGACCAACTTCCATAGGTGGTAACAGATACGTCTTGCTGATGTCGCCGTCGAGCATGGCGGTAGCGTCCCAGTCACCTCCACTTTTGGTGATTTTGGGGTTTAGTGTTTTGAGAGATTTTTCGTTGGCAGGGAGTTTGTAGGCTATCACGAGGGCATCAGCAGCATAGCGGGGGCGTTCGCCCACAAAACCGCCCAATACGCCTCCGGCGTGGGTTTCAACAGTACCGTATTTTCCGATTACGTCGGGTAGTTTTGGTAATTGAATGGTTTGTTTTTTCCCGCCTGTTACCAATGTTTCTGTCCAAACGTATTTTTTCATGCCATCTTCAGGCTTTACCCACGGGCCACCCGTAACGCTCCAGCCGGGAGAGCCAGCGATGGCCATTTCTAAGCCTTTTTTATCGGCCAGTTGGGTGGTAAACATAAAGGCATCTTTCCATTGGGGAGTCATAAAGACCAATTTTTGGGGTACAACGACGGGTGTGAATAGATTGGCATCGAAGTTCTGAAATCCGCCTATACCCACCCGTTCCATCCATTCGAGGTCTTTTTGTATGCCCTCTTTGGAGATGTTGCCATTCATCCAATGCCACCATACACGGGGTTTGGCAGAGTTGGGAGGGGTCTGGAACAGATTTTTATCTTGGGTATTGCCTTTTAGGGCTATCAGCAATACAAGCATGGTCAAGAGTTTGAATTTCATCGTAGAGGTTTGGTTTACTTGAATAAAAGGTAAGTAAGTCAAAGGTATAAGTTTGGAATACTGTCAAGTACTTTCCTATTTTAAACGCCTACACTATGTTTTTTAGAAAACTGATACTCCGTTTGAGTGCCGTGTGAGGATCAGCTACCATGTCTTGCTCTACAAAAAAATGCTCTACGCCTGTTTTTTTTGCTTTTTTGAGGATATTGACCAAGTCGAGCGCGCCATCGCCTGCCGAAGCCATCAATGGGAATAGAGGCATCCATTGTTGCATACTACCGCCGTCGCCCGAAAACTCTTTTTTCTCTTTCATGTCTTTGAGATGCAGCATTTTATAGCGGCCAGCGTATTGGGTGAGGTAATCTACGGGGTCGGCACCACCTGCGGTAGTCCAAAAAATATCCATTTCAAAAAATACGAGTTTAGGGTCGGTGTTATCCAAGATGATTTGGAGAGGGATTTGTCCATTCACTGGCTTGATACCATAGCCATGATTGTGATAGCCAAGACGAAGGCCATGTTTTTGGGCATTTTCTCCGATTTTGTTGAAGGTATCGGCCATACGCTTGTAGTCATCGAGGGTTTGGCGGCGGTCATCGGGTATGGCGGGGAGGGTTACGTATTTCCAGCCCATGATTTGGGCGGCTTCTCCGAGTTGGCTCATATTGTTTTCTAAGGTAGCCAAATCGGTATGCGTAGCGGGGCTTGAGAGTCCATAATCATCTAAGATTTTACGAGCTTCACGAGCAGAACGTCCAAAAAATCCACTTCCCGAAAAACCCAGCATTTTGCCTGCTGCTTCCCAGTTTTTCTGTGCATTTTGGTCGCTGAATGGAAATGGCCCAAAAAATTCTACTTCTTTATATCCCATTTGGGCGAGCATCTTGATACCGCCTACAAAATCTTCAGAGAGCATTTTAGGAATAGAAAAAAGCTGAATACCCACCTTATTTTTTTTCATAGAATCCGTCAATATAGATTCAATAGGAGATAAAGTAGCAGCAGTAGCTACCAAACTCGACTGCTTGAGGAAAGTTCTTCTTGTACTCATTGCGATTGATAAAATTTATTTTCAGATTATGTTTAGTATGACTCTTTGGTAGCGTGTCAAGGGAGTGGAGTGAGCGTCTGTTACCTCCAAAATAAGGTGAATAGTATTTCTTTTTTGGGCGTTGGCAGGCACTTGGAGAGTCGCTGTTGCACTACCAGCATTGTTGATTTCGACTGTTCCTTTGTAGCTACCTACTTCAAGGTAATGCCACCAGCGGTAGGTCAGGGGGTGGCCGTCGGGGTCAGTAGCGCGGCCTTTGAGTACAATTTTTTGCTTGGGCTTGACATTCAGCGTATTGGCATGAGCTAAAAATACTTTGGGTGGGTGATTGGCATTTTTATAGTCTTTGATACACCAGTCGGCACGGGCCGCAAAGTCGTTTTGGAGGGCAGGTATCCAGCGGGTTTGGGCATAGGATTTATCCATTTTTTGGGTGTATGGATTGAAATCGGCGGTTTGCTCGCCGTCCTCCCAGCGGTTGGGTTGTGTTTTTGACTGCTCTAACCGACCTCCCCAGCCGCCGTAGTGAGGATTTTGGAGATTGTCGAGTCCTACATCTACGAGATGAAGGAAGGCAGGCGAATCACCTTCAGAAATAAAATCATATTGGCCAAAACTCCCCCATTGGTTATTTTTGATTTTGGCAGGGTCGCTGAAGATGTCTTCTATTTCGCCTGCGGGTGGGTTGCCGTCGCCGTAGCTGTAGTACTTCTTGAGTAGTGGGCCGTGGTTGTTGATGATTTTTTCGCCCATAAATTTCCCTTCTAAATAAGGGTGTAGTTCTCGGGGGACGGCCTTTTTCCAAAAATACGCCAAACTCCAAAATTGATTGGCATTATAGTAAATCTTCATATCGGGCCAAGCTACGGAGATGTATTTTCGATAGGTAGCATCTTGTTCAGAAATGGTATAAATTATACCTTTTTGTGATACTTTTTTATAAATATTGACCCATTGAGGGGTATTTTTATATTGGTTTTCGATAGACTTCAATGCCCGTGCGATGGTGTTGGTTCCTCCCCATGCTTGTAGATAAATGGGTTGTGGATTGGTATCGAGCAGTTTAGCTTTGATAAAGTCTGAACCTTCAGTATCTTTTTCCATTTCACCCTCAAAGTCAATATTGCCGATACGGATTACACTTCGCAAATATTCGGCAGTAGGGTAGTGAGGAGAGTGAAGTTTGAGATTGGGATAGACTTGGCCGTAGGCGTTTACCAAATCATAAATCCACTGCTCGCCAGGCCAGCGAAGTTCGGTACGCTCGCCGTAGAGGTTTTTGGTCATCTCCATTTCCGATATAAACTTGGTTCCTTTGCCGTCGCCTTTGTAGTGCCATTGAGAGCTACTGATGATGAGGCCTTCGATATCGAACTCGTTGGCGTAGAGTAGCAGCCGAATGAAGGAGTCCACGTCGTCGAGTTCGCCATCGGTGGTGATAATTGTACGGGTTTTGGAAGTGGAGTTTTGGGCTTTTGAGGTACTGATAGCGAGTGCTAAAAAAACACTGACAAAGAGAAGAATCGGTTTCATTTTAGAACAATTTTGGGCAAACATATCATCAAAATAATACCAGAGAAATGGTCAATCTACCAAACGACTGAAAATATAGATAGAAAAAGGAAAGGAAATGGATTAATTGTATTTTTTGAAATGCAACAAGAACGTAGCGTTGTTTGTTGTTTATGTTGAATGAGAAAAATTATCGCTAATTCAAGTAAAAAGACTGAACTTTGGTATTATGAAAGTAAACCCAAACAATCAGTTTATTCAATCAAAATGGCTATGAACCCACCCTGTACTTACACACCAAAACTATTTAAAAAACTAACAATCAGTATATTATGCTGTATTTTCTGTCATACATTCCCACTTTTCTCCCAATCGCCCCTCACTCAAACATTACGTGGTACTATCGTTGATGCTGACAACAGCCGCCCTTTGACAGGGGCTACTGTCAAATTATTCAATACCGAAATTGGAGGTATCACAGACGATAAAGGCCAGTTTCGATTTTCGGACGTTCCTATTGGACGTTATGCTTTGCAGATTTCTAATGTAGGCTATGAAACACTCATCATACCCGAAATATCATTAGATGCCTCCAAAGAAAAAGTTTTAGAAATATCGCTCAAAGAATCGGCGACTTCATTGGCCGAAACAGTAGTACGAACCTCGCGGCCTGTAGCTCAAAACAGTGTGCAA
The DNA here is from genome assembly GCA_046294665.1 of Runella sp. GTDB lineage: Bacteria > Bacteroidota > Bacteroidia > Cytophagales > Spirosomataceae > Runella. The sequence continues at coordinate 11,757 of JBKBKL010000053.1, read as the reverse complement.
GCTATTACGATAGAGCAAACGCTACGATATGCGGCTACTTTTTATGACCCGGCACGCTTGGCTACATCGTTTCCGGGGGTCATCGCTGCCAACGACCAAGCCAACAACCTCGTCGTCAGGGGCAACTCTCCCGTAGGAATGCAGTGGAGACTCGAAGGCATCGAAATTGTCAATCCCAATCATTTGAGCAATGCGGGTACTTTCTCCGACCGCCCTACGCAGTCGGGCGGTGGCACCAATATTTTGAGTGCCCAACTCATGGAGCGAGCCGATTTCCTGACGGGGGCGTTCCCGGCTCAATACGGCAATGTAGTAGCAGGGGTCATGGACGTACACCTACGGCGTGGCAACGACCAACGGCATGAGTTCACGGGGCAAGCAGGCTTGATAGGCATTGATGTATCTGCCGAAGGACCTCTATCACGCAAAAACAAATCGTCTTATTTGGTCAATTATCGGTATTCGTTCACAGGTTTATTAGCAGCTATGGGTGTCAGGTTTGGAGGAGAAGCCATTCGTTTTCAAGATTTATCGTTCAATTTGTCTTTCCCTACACGCCGTGCAGGGCATTTTACGGTGTTTGGCATGGGGGGCATCAGTAGCAATATCTTTGAAGCCCAGCGCGATACGCTTCAATGGAAATTCCAGAAAGACGGTTTCGATATTGAATTTCGAAATCGCATGGGAGCATTGGGTATAACTCATTCACTCAATATCGGCAAAAATACGACTTGGCGTACAGTACTGGCAGCGTCGGCCTTAGAAAATCGTCGAGAAGGCTATATACTTTCCAAAAGAACGTTCAATCGCTTTTTTGTGCAGCTTGATGCCTTCAAGAAAACCCGTTATACAGCCAGTACCTCGCTCACTCACAAGCTCAACGCCCACTGGCAAACACAAGCCGGCATATACTTGACCTATCAAGAAGACTCGGTCAATATCAACAATCGGGGCATCGCACGAGGTGGCCTCAAAGGGTTGATTATACAGCCTTATATATCGGTATCTGGGCGTATTTCGCCGCGTATTACTACACAGTTGGGGCTACATTATCTCAACTATACTTTCAACAAATCCCAGTCTTTAGAACCTCGTGCCTCTGTGCGTTTTGTGGCCAACGAGCGCAATGCCGTAAGCCTTTCGTATGGATTGCACAGCCAACTTCAGTTGCCTCAAACTTACTTAGCCATGCGCAATTCAGACCCTCGTTTTAGCATTTTCCCGAACCTTACTTTGGGCTTTACGAAAGCTCATCATGCCGTGTTGGGGTATGAGCATAGTCTAAAAAAACAATCTTTGATTAAAGTAGAGGCATATTACCAATCATTGTTCAACGTCCCCATTGCCAAAAACGATGCTGTGGTAAGCTATCGAGTCATTCCGGCCTTTTCGGCACTCAACTTGGTAGAGGGCTTCACCGATGCCGAGCTTGTCAATGGCGGCACAGGGCGCAACTATGGTGTGGAATTAACCTACCAGCATTATCTCAAAAATGATTTTTATGCACTCATCAGCGGTTCATTGTACAACTCCACGTACATTGCCAAAGACGGCATTGAGCGCAGTACACGTTTCAATGGCAACCATACTTTTAGTTTTACAGGGGGCAAGGAGTTCCGCCGACGGCCCAATCGTACCTTTGGAGTCAATGCTCGGATTTTGTGGCTGGGAGGTTTCCGCGACTCCCCGATTGATTTGGAGGCATCGCGCAGTACGGGGCAAACTACCTACAAAGTAACGCAGCTTTACAGTATCAAAATGAAAGATTACTTCCGACCTGACCTGCGAATTTTTTGGAAACGCCACAAAAACCATTATACCCGTATGTGGTCTATTGATATTCAGAATGTTACGAATACTCAAAACGAAGCCTACAGCTACTACGATATATTGCAGCGTCAAGTAGTGAAGCAGTACCAGTTGGGTATTATTCCGGTGTTAAACTACCGGGTGGAGTTTTGAGGGAAGCATGGGCCGATGTGGTCAAATTGATAGTCAGTCTGTTTTTTTGAGCCAATCGCCTATGCCATAAGGGTCAGGAAGCGGCCCCGAAACGTGTTCATGCTTGATTTGCCAACGCCCTTCTTTATTTTGAAGCAGTACAAAAGTAGCTCGAAACTGTACTGTAAAAGTTTTGCCTTTTACCTCGACGGTCAATATGATTTGACCTGCTACCCAAGCCATGGTACTGATTGCTTCTTCAAAAGGCCCTTCTACCCACTCTATTTTTTGAAGAAGCAGTGGTGAGTCGCAAAAATCACTCCAGCCTTTGGCAATGTTGGCATGGCCCAACGTGGTATAGCGTGGACCTTCAAGTACTACATACGTATTTTCTGAGGGTACATAGTAAGCCGCTATTTCGGTAGATTTTTTATCAATGATAGCTTGATAAAACGCATCAATAGTAGCAATAGGGGTCATAGCGAGATTTATACCAAATAATCTTCGACTGTACGGTGGGTATGGCGGCGGTTGTGTTCCAAGAAAAACTCCATACGGTTCATGGCCAAATTCAACTCATCTGTCGTTGGCAAAAAAACAATCCTAAAATGGTCATTGTGTACATAATTAAACCCTGTACCTGATACCAGCAAGACTTTTTGTTCGGACAATAGCTGAAACACAAAGTCTTCGTCGTTTTCAAAATCAAACTTACGTAAATCTATTTTTGGGAAAACGTATAATGCTCCTTTGGGTTTGACACAACTAATGCCGGGTATTGCGGTGAGTCGTTCATAAACCAAATTCATCTGCTTGTGCAACCGCCCTGAGGGCAGCACTAAATCTTGGATACTTTGATAGCCACCCAGCGCGGTTTGTATGGCGTATTGTGTAGGCACATTGGCGCACAGGCGCATAGAAGCCAAAAAAGTAAGCCCTTCGATGTATGATTTGGCTTTGTGTTTGGCACCACTCAAAATCAGCCATCCTCCCCGAAAGCCAGCGGCACGGTAGTTTTTGGAAAGGCCACCGAAGGTTACGCAGAGGGTGTCATGTACCATAGTAGCCACAGGATAATGTACTGCTCCGTCGTACAAGATTTTGTCATATATTTCGTCTGAAAACAAAATCAACTGATGCTGTTCGGCTATTTCGGCCATACGTTTCACTACCTCTTTTTCATAGACTGCCCCTGTGGGATTGTTGGGGTTGATCATCACGATACCGCGAGTACGAGGCGTGATTTTACGCTCCAAGTCTTCCAAATCAGGATTCCAGTCGCTCTGCTCATCGCACAGATAATGAACTGGTTTGCCTCCACTTAATGCCACGGCGGTAGTCCAAAGAGGATAATCGGGAGAAGGAACAAGGATTTCGTCCCCCTCATTGAGCAGTGCTTGCATGGCCATCACTATCAACTCGCTCACGCCATTGCCTATATATACATCACTTATATCAACTCCTTTAATACCTTGTGTTTGGGTGTAGTGCATGACGGCCTTGCGAGCTGCAAACAGCCCTCGCGAGTCCACATACCCTTGGGCGTTACGAATATTGAGAATCATATCGTGAATAATCTCATCGGGTGCATCAAAGCCAAAGGGGGCAGGGTTGCCGATATTGAGATTGATGATTTTATATCCTTGAGTTTCGAGTTCTAAGGCTTTTTCATATACCGGACCACGTATGTCGTAGCGCAGGTTATCGAGGCGTTTGCTTTTGAGGATTTGCATGGCCGTCAAGTCTTCTATGATTTCCAATATTTATCTTCTCTTATTGTTACGATTATTCTTAAACTTATTACGGTTGTTGTTTCTGTTGCCGTAATTATTGCGATTATTATTTTGGGAATTAGCTTTCTGATTATTCTGCAAATTCCGTTGGTAGCGTTCGATATGAGTGCCTTTGTCACGTGGTGATGACTCCAACAAGCCATTTTGGCGTAGGTAGGCCAATTCTTCTTTCAAACGTCCTTTCGATATTTCATCGAGTTGTAAGAATACCAAACTATCGTCAGGATTGTCTTTGTTCCATGTACTGTAAAAAGTTTTCATTTGTCTAATTAAATAAGAAACAAATGCTAACTTTTCTTCTTGATCAGGGCAATTAATGGCTTTCTCTACAAGTAAAAGCAAGTTTTTCCCATATTGCCTGTATTGAATAAACATCTGTGAATAAGGGACTTTCTGCGGCTTTTTGCCTACTGCTTCAGGTGAAGGTGGCGGGAATGGACTATCTACATCGAGTTGAAAATTGGTCATGATGTAAAGGTCATCCCACAATTTTTGGGAGTAGTCTTGCCCGTCGCGCATATTGGGGTGAATCTGCCGCATCAACTCCACCAAGATATGAGCATATAAAGTACGTTTTTCGCGGTCGGGGAGTGAAACAAGATAATCGGCAAGTTTCTGAACGTTGCTACCGTATTCTTTCAAAGCAAAGATTAGTTAAAAAATTGAGGGGTAAAGGTACGAAAAACAAGTTAGTTTGGCAAAGTACACTATTTAAACAGGGAGTAAATTGCAAAGGTGTACATCGAAAAAACTTCGGCCCAGTACGCTTCTTCAGCCTTTAGAATAGATAGCTACTACCTACGACTACCTCAAGCGCAAGACTTGGCTCGGCATCATTCATACCTTTGGCTTTTTGAAAAAACTCTTAGGGCAGGGATAACCCTCTACTCGCTTGCATATTTTTCCCATTTTTCTAATACCGCTTGAAAATCAGCTGGCAGAGATACTTCAAACTGAAGCCACTGCTTGGTGCGAGGGTGCTGAAAGCCCAACGATTGGGCATGTAGTGCTTGGCGAGGCATCAACTCAAAACAATTTTCGACAAATGCCCGATAACTACCACTGGTAGTACCACGGAGTATTTTATCACCACCATAGACTGCATCACTAAACAAAGGATGCCCCAAAAACTGAAAATGCGCCCTGATTTGGTGAGTACGCCCCGTTTCCAAGTTACACCTTACCAACGAAACATACCGAAACGAACGTAATAACTGATAATGTGTAACAGCGTGCTTTCCTTGACTTCCGTCAGTATAGACAGCCATTACTTTACGGTCGCGTGGGCTACGACCTATATGCCCTCTGATGGTCCCGTTAGATTCCTTGGGTTCTCCCCAAACTAAAGCTACGTAAGTGCGCTCTATCGTATGTTCAAAAAACTGCCGCCCCAAATGTGCCATGGCGTATTCGGTTTTGGCTATGACCATCAGCCCCGACGTGTCCTTATCAATGCGATGAATCAGCCCTGGCCTTGCTTCACCATTGCGGCCTGTGGGGAGCTGCTCAAAATGATATACCAGCGCATTGACAAGCGTTCCGGTCCAATTGCCAAAGCCCGGGTGAACCACCAAACCAGCAGGTTTATTGATGACCAGTAGTTCGTCATCTTCATAAATAATATCGAGCGGAATGGCCTCTGGTAAGATTTCGGTTTGACGGGGTGGATGTGGCAGCGATACCGTAACTACATCGAAAGGCTTAATTTTATAACTGGCCTTCACCGCTTTGTCGTTTACCTTCACCGATTCGGTTTCGATGGCATTTTGGAGTTTGGTTCGTGTAATGCTCGGCAAATGATGCCTTAAATAATGATCCAAACGCATCAGGCTTTGGCCACGATCAGCTATGATGCGGTGATGCTCGTACCAAGATTCTTCTTCATCTTCGATATTTTCTGTCATCTATTTTTTAATTTTACAATAAAACCAAACGTATAGCGTTGAATGGGCTAAAAATACTCTAACTAATAAAAACTATGGACTACAATCAAGGACAAAAAAATGACCGCAAAAGTCTATTACTGGCAGCATTGGCTATTTTAGCATTACTCAACGTGGTATTGATTTATTTTTTTTACAAAGAACGCGAAAAGAACAAAGAACAAGAAACCGTGATAGTTGCCAAAACAGAGGAATTGGTAGCTACCAAGATGAAACTGGACTCTATTTCAGCACAGTTAGATGCAAAAATCGCTGAAATTCAGCAACTTGGAGGGCAAGTGGATTCATTGCTTG
>JBKBKL010000053.1:0-5776 GCA_046294665.1 Runella sp. | reverse complement strand
TTCGAGTGCTGCTGCGGTAGATGTATCTAAGTACAAGCAAAAAATCAAGGAATATGAAGCTATTTTGGTACAAAAAGACCAAGACATTGCTAAGCTCAAAGAAGAACTAGGTATCGTAACCGCCCAAAATCAAGAACTCTCCAATAGAGTAACGGGCTTGCAAGAAGAAAAAGAAACCATCAAGAGAACTTATCAAGATTCGGTAGGTACATTGAGCAGTAAAAACCGCGAATTGAGTGAAAAAGTAACGATTGCCTCGGCCTTGAAAGCAGAGAATATTGCCGTCAATGCGGTATCTTCACGTGGCAAAGAACGTGATGGCGGCAGCTACCGTGCTAAACGTATTGATAAATTGAAAATAGACTTCGACTTGGCCCCTAACCCTATCGCCCAAAATGGCTCTCGCGACATTTACTTACGTATCTTAGATCCTGAGGGAGCAATCATAGCCGATATGGCCACAGGCTCCGGTACTTTTATTTATGCAGGTCGCGAAACGGTCTATACCGCCAAACAAAGCCTCGATTATAACAATGACGGTACTCAAGGCTCAATCATCTACTCTCGTGGCGGCATTCCCCTCAAAAAAGGAGAATACATCGTAGAACTTTACTGCGATGGCTTCCGTATCGGGAAAAGCACCCTCAAAGTAAAATAAATACCCCCCATTTTTGACTAAGGGATAAAAGTAAAACGCAGTTCTTACTTTTATCCCTTAGTTTTTTGCAAATGTGCCGATAAATAAACTTTTTTGTTAAAATTTTTGTAGAAAAACCGATAAGCACTAATTTTAGAACAAAACAACTAAAAATCAACCATTACGACTGAATGGCTCAACAACAACGCAGACCTTTTCAACGACCTGTCCGCCAAGAAGAACCTTACCGCATCAACGAACGAATCCGCGCTCCCCAAGTACGATTGGTAGGCGAAAATGTAACACAAGGTATTTATGATATTCAACAAGCCCTGCGCTTGGCTGCCGAAGAAAATTTAGATTTGGTAGAGATTTCGCCTAATGCTGACCCTCCCGTCTGCAAAATCATAGACTACTCCAAATTTAAATACGAGCAAAAGAAAAAACAGAAGGAAATCAAAGCCAATGCCCAAAAAGTGGTTTTGAAAGAAATACGTTTTAGCCCTACAACTGACGACCACGACTACGACTTCAAACTCAAACATGCAGTTAATTTTTTGAAAGAAGGAGCCAAAGTGAAAGCTTATGTGCAGTTTTCGGGGCGTGAAATCGTCTTCAAAGACCAAGGCTATAAACTACTTGATCGTTTTGCTAAAGCACTCGAAGAATGGGGGAAACTCGAACAGGAAGCCAAACTCGAAGGCAAACGTATGAGTATCACACTAACCCCTAAAGCTGTCAAAAAATAGTAGCGATTTATTTTTTTCGATGCGTAGAAGTTTATTTATCAGGCTTTTACGCATTTTTTATTACTCCCAATACTACCTTTCGAGTTTTACGGTAAAAATTCTTTTACTTGCCTTTTAAAGATAAATATTTGTCAAAACGATGCGTTGGGGTTTATTGGCGTTTATTACAGTCGTAGTACTATGGGCATCATGGTATGGGCTACGTGAGAAGCCTATCTCATATAATGAGCAAATCCGCCCCATACTCAACAAAAAATGCTTAGGCTGCCATGGTGGAGTCAAAAAAAGTGGAGGATTTAGTTTGCTGTTTGAAGAAGAAGCACTCGGCAAAACCAAATCAGGTAAGCCAGCGATTATTCCGGGCGATGCCCAAAGCTCCGAATTTATCAAACGCTTACGCCACCCCGACCCCGAAATGCGTATGCCCCAAGACAGCGACCCCCTCAGTGATGAAGAAGTCGAACTACTGACACGTTGGGTCAATCAAGGTGCTAAATGGGAAGTGCATTGGGCGTATATACCCCCCAACCCGAATATAAAGCCACCCAAACTAACCAATTGGGGACACAACGGTATTGATGCTTTTGTCGCAGAGCGTCTTTCAAATGAAAACTTAAAGCCTTCACCTGAAGCCAATCGAGCTACGCTGTTGCGCCGAGTCAGTTTAGACTTAACGGGCCTTCCTCCTACTCATCAGCAAATGGCCGAGTTTTTGGCGGATACTTCGCCCAACGCTTACGAAAAACAAGTAGATAAACTCCTTTCTTCACCACATTTTGGCGAACGTTGGGCAGCGATGTGGCTCGATTTGGCTCGCTATGCTGACTCCAAAGGTTACGAAAAAGACCTAAAAAGAAGCATCTGGAAGTACCGCGATTGGGTCATTGAGGCATTCAACCAAGATATGCCCTTTGACCAATTTACGGTAGAGCAACTCGCCGGCGATATGCTTCCCCATGCTACCGAAAATCAGTTGATTGCGACGGCCTTTCACCGCAATACTATGGCAAACGACGAAGGGGGGACCAACGATGAGGAGTTTAGGATTGCCGCCCAAGTAGAGCGTGTAGGTACTACCTGGGAAGTATGGCAAGGGACAACCATGGCTTGTGTACAATGCCATAGCCACCCCTACGACCCATTTAGGCATGAAGATTTTTACCGATTTATGGCCTATTTTAACAATACCCAAGACCGTGATATTTACAACGAAAAACCTAAATTATACACCTATTCCATTGAAAACGCCCAAAAAATCAACAAATTAGCTCAGTGGATAAGCCAACAAAAGCTACCTTACAAAATACCAACATGGACTAATACCTCTACTGATGCCGGCCTTGACGAGCGCAAACGCGCCTTCTTGCATCAATGGGGTGTTCAAAAAATAGAAGCAGAGGACTTTGACAGCAGTAGCCGCCACATTGAGCTTTGGGACGACCAAACGACCGTCATGCAGACTACAGAAGGGGCTTATATTGTATTCAATGAGGTGGATTTGAGCGATGTAGCCCAAGTAACTTATCGCTATACTACTTCGTTTTCGTCTTTTATCGAACTCCGCCTCGACCATCTCAACGGCCCGCTTATCAGTAGAGCCAAAGTACAAGCTACCCAAGAAGGCGACCCCGGACAATGGAGTCGCTGGAATACTTTCGGCACTTCTACCCATCCTATCAAACCCACCAAAGGAAAACATACGCTGTATGTAGTTTTCAGAAAAGACAAAGAATTTAGGAGTGATTTGCTGCATCTGGATTGGCTGGATTTTTATAGACCTTCTGCCCCCCGCTGGCAGTTGTCCAAAGCAGTCCAAGATTCGCTGGCAGTGTTGGCGGCCATTCCTGCCGTTACGACTCCTATCATGCAAGAACTGCCGCCTTTGCATCGCCGCAAAACGCACGTTTTTATTCGTGGCAACTGGCTCACGCCCGGCACGGAAGTAAAGCCGGGTTTGCCCTCTATTTTTCAAACTAAAAATACTCCCAAAACGCGCTTAGAATTGGCTCGTTGGTTGGTAAGTCCGCAAAATCCACTGACAGCGCGGGTCATCGTCAATCGTTTTTGGGAGCAACTCTTTGGCAATGGCTTGGTAGAAACGCTGGAAGACTTTGGTACACAAGGTTTTAAACCTACCCATGCCGAGTTGTTGGACTGGCTGGCCGTAAGGTTTAGTCAAAAACAACGGTGGTCGGTCAAAGCCCTGCTTCGTCTTATGGTTACGTCGGCCACTTATCGCCAATCGGCAGAGGCACCAGCCTCTCTCATTGCCCAAGACCCCCGAAATACCTTGCTGGCCCGTGGGCCGAGAGTTCGCCTAAGTGCCGAACAAATCCGCGACCAATCGCTGGCAGTCTGTGGGTTGCTCAATACCACCCTATACGGACCCAGTGTCCTGCCTCCCAATCCTATTGACGGGAGTTGGCGCAACGCCCCCGTAGCTGACCGCTATCGCCGAGCGATTTACACTTTTTGGCGACGAACCGACCCTTACCCTTCGATGATGACCTTCGATAGCCCACAGCGCAACATCTGCGTATCGCGACGTATTCGTACCAATACGCCACTCCAAGCCTTGACTACACTCAATGATACCGTTTATGTAGAAGCTGCCCAAAAATTGGCTCTCTATATGCAAAAAACAGCCAAAGACCCTGTCAATCAACTTAAAGCAGGATATGAAAAAGTAATGCTACGACCTGCATCAGAGAACAAATTGAAATTGTTGAAGCAATTTTATGATGAAGCACTGGTACAGTACAATAAGCAACCCCAGAAAGCCGAAAGGCTATTCAACCATACCCTTGCACAGCGTCAGCCCGAAACGGCTGCGCTTACTTTAGTAGCCAATGTGATGCTTAATTTAGATGAATTTTTGACAAAATGAAACCTAAGCCTTATTTATTGTTATTGCTATCGAGTTGGATACTGATATACTGCCAGCGGCCTTCTTCTGATGTCCAAGAAGCCCAAACACGACTCACAGAGGTAGATAAATGGCAAATTAGTGAGATTTTGATGAACGAAGCCCCTGTTTTCAAAGAGGGGAAGCATATCCCACACATCAGCGGGGTGAGGTTTGATAGCTATATGGAATGGGTACACTTTGCTCCCAATGGGACATTTGAAGGGCGTTTTGTAGGAAGTGATACTTCTATGCGGTTTCAGTGGGAGGCTTATCCTAAGCAAAACGTCATAGCTCTTCGCGACACCGCCACTAAAACGGGTGGCTGGAATATTTATCCTCGCAATGTTTATGCAGACCATTTTGAAATGGAAACCCGCAGTACACTCTACGACCCACCTCATTTGACAAAATTGACATTGAAATTTAAGGCCATGAGGTAGTAAGGCTGGAAGCCTACCAATAGTAAGCACGAGTCGCAACGGTGAACCGTCTAAGCCTCGTACTATCTACTAATCATTTTTTGCACAATGCCTTGAGGGCTTCGGCATCTCCCAAAAATACATTGTAATCTACCGCTCCCCGAATACCATCGGCAGAGCCTTTTTCGGAATATTGCCAAAACAAAATGTGGGCATTCCCAAAACGTCGCAGCCCCCAATCCGAATAATCGGCTACCCATAGAGGATACTCGTCCAAATTGTTTTTGATATAGCGGTGGTAAAAATTGACGTTGGTGTAAATAATAGGTCGTATGCCGTAATGGCTTTCGGCCAATTGCAGCCAAGTGCGAAGATTTTCAATGACTTGCGCTTGGGTGTAAGCGTTGGTGCCTATCTCAAAGTCCAATACAGGTGGCAAATCGCCTTTTTTGAGGGTTACGCTACGTTTGAAATTTTCAAATTGAGGCTGTGGAGGTTTCCACGGAATAAAAAAATGATACGCTCCTCTATAAAGCCCTACGGCATCGGCCTGCCGCCAGTTGGACTGGAAATCGCGGTCGGTGAGCGATGTACCTTCGGTAGCTTTAATATACGCAAACTGAAACCGTAGTCCTTCAAAGCGCATCTGACGTAAAGTGGGCCAATCAATCCGCCCATTGTGTTTGGAAACATCAATACCATGAATGGTGTATTTCATCGGAAGTCGAATGCCTGCTTTGGGTACATATCGCCACTCATAAATATCAAGACTACGAAAGTACCAAACGCTCCCCACGATTATTGCCAATACACCTATCAAAATCAACCAGCCTTTGAGAGGCAAGGGGTATTTTTTGGGAGAATGTGTATTTGCCAATTTACGTGCCATCAAAACATAATATTTACCAAAAGCGCATCACCTAAGGTCAATAGTTTATTGTTTTTCTTTCAAATCTTCCAATATTTGGCGCAGGTCGGCTACGGATTTTACATCTGAGCAGGTCAATAACAACCTGTCTTTGAGGTCTTTGAATGCAAAACGACGGGGGTTGCGCTGGATATG
>JBKBKL010000052.1:0-25614 GCA_046294665.1 Runella sp. | reverse complement strand
TTAATTTCTCGACGAAGTGGCTATTCGGAAACTCCGCCAAAAAGTCATCATATTCTTGTTGGGTGTATTCGTCAATTCCGGCGTAGCTCAGATGGCTCAATACATTTTGGCCGCATATCGTTTCTGTAATCGTAGGGTGCAAAAACTTTTTCATAATAGAAGCACGCTGTAAATCTGTATTGGAAGGGGTTTTGAGATTAAAACTTAGAAGGTGCGTTTCGTATCTATACACACTCTCCAAAAAAGATACATAGCCCGGTGCTAAAGCCGTCGTATCATTTTGTGGCGGAAGTCCCTCAAACATTTTTTTTCGTTGTTGTGGGGTCAAATCTGGGTATTGGGCTTTACCCATGAAAATCGGTGTAAGCATACTATTTTTGATGTCCCCGATGGCATCGGCTTGTTGTATTTTGTAAGACATCGGGCTGAGTAGCTTTTCGTATTTGGCAAGAATCTTTTTGGCTTCAGCATCTACCGTATCCAAGAATACAAAAAGTTCGTCGGTAGTTACTCTACCTGCTTTTTCATATACCTTGTTTTGCCACTGAAGTTGGATATCCATTTTTTGTGTCCATTCTTTGGCATAATTCCACTTTTCTGCCCCCTTCCCTTCTACTTTGAGGGTTTTCCAGTAGTCTTTGGCATCAAACGAAACCATGAGGTCATCGCCGGGTTCGAGAAGAATATTTTTGAGAAAAATAGCAGTAGAAGGTTCTTCAAACTCACCATGCGTAAACTGCATCGAAGCTACTTTTTTGAAAGGGATATTCCAGCTAAACTCATTTTTACTATCCAAAAGCACTTCTTTCTGTTGGTATTCCTCCCCTAAGATTTTGTAATAAATTTTCACCGACTTGGCTATCGGGTTTTTGATTTTTCCACGTAGAGTTACGTTTTGCGCCTGACCGTAAGCCACCAGCATCATCAAGCAAAAGGTAAGAGTTGTTCTCATAAAAAATGCAGTTTAAGAATGGCTAATGCTTTATTAGTCAAACGTCTGATAATTTTTTCTATTATTTCATTTCTATCTATTTTTTTGTTTATTTTTTTTAACTAAAATATAAACAAAATAAAAAACATCATGTTATGTATATATTTCAATATAACAAGATAATGTATGAAAAAAATAAGTAATAGCTTAGCATGGTTGTATCTAATCATGGTACTTTTTGTGGTATTTCATAATACTAAATACAACCTCGAAATGATGTTTCAGCCTCCCTACATCCTATATGTAATTTTGGCAGGCTTGGGTTTCATGGTGATTCGTCATATCGCTTCAGACTCTACTAAACTTTATTGATTATGAACAACCAACCCCTTTACAAAGAAACAGAAGCATTGTTTCGTTACGTATCCGAACACAACTTCAACGACTTGGCTAATCTGTGCGACGACGACTTTGGTATCGTGGACTTAGGCACAGAAGGTCAGAGTGTTATGGTGAGAAACCGAGCCGAATGGGAAAATTGGTTTCGAACCTTATTTCAGAATCTTAGCCAAATGCAGGCCAAAACTTATACTGATATTTTGGATTACAAAGTACTCCAAACATCGGAATTGGCATATTCTGTAGTGGAGTTTTGTCAGCACTTGGAAGTAGGTGATAAGCATGGAAAATTCTTCTGCGTTACCACTATTATTTGGAAAAAAATGCCTGACGATACTTGGAAAGAATCTCGGTGGCACGCCTCCCTTTTGCGTGTAGAATGGTAAAGATTGGCAGGTGAATAGTGAATAATTATTTTGTTTAAAAAAAATATAAAAATAATAAACAAAATAAAAACACAGCCTGTTATATCAACCAGATAGAAATTTTAAACCCTTTACTCATTTTTTATAACTAATTAACCTATTTGTTCAACCAAACCTTTTTTAAAATTATGCAATTCTTAAACGTCCTTCTTGATGGTAATCTCGCCGCCGGCGATTACATTGGTTTTACCTTTTTTACAGGCTACATGTCTATGTTGGCCGCTTCGATTTTTTTCATTGTAGAGCGCGGTACAGTCGCCGACAAATGGAAGACCTCCCTTCTCGTATCGGCACTGATTACATTTATTGCAGCGGTGCATTATTTCTACATGAGAGGTGTATGGCTCGAAACCCAAACCTCTCCCACTCAGTTTCGCTACATTGACTGGACGCTCACTGTACCGCTCATGTGTATCGAGTATTACTTGATACTTCGTCCTGCTGGGGCTTCTACTGGTATGCTGGTGAGATTGATATTGGGTTCAATCTTGATGCTGGTAGCTGGCTACATCGGAGAAGCGGTATATGTCGAGTCGAATGTACTTTGGGGCGTTATTTCCACCATTGGTTGGGCGGTCATCATTTATGAAATCTACATGGGAGAAGCCTCCAAAGTAGCTGCTGCGTCTGATAGTGCCGTAGTGAAGAAAGGTTACAACGTACTTCGCTGGTTTACGCTGGTAGGATGGGCTATTTATCCTATTGGTTATATGATGCTTCCCGGCAATCTTTTGCATGGCCTTGTAGAAGGTTTCGACCCGACCAAGTCATCGCCAGTAGATTTGGCCTACAACATAGCAGATGCTATCAACAAAATCGGGTTCGGTTTAGTAATTTATAGCATCGCGAAGGGAGCAACCGAGTCGGCTAAAGTGAGTACAGCCAAAGCATAGAGCATATATAAGTTAGGGTTTAGAGTAGCAGAGGAAAGATGCAGACGGCTTCGTCTGCATCTTTTTTTGTTAAAGTCTTGTACCTTATTACTAAAATCGCGCTATACAAGGCCGAAACCTTGCAAATTCGTCTAAACTTGGCCTACTTTGCCTTTTTAAAACCAATTTTACCAAGACGATGCTCCCTTCCATTGACTTCGACCAAACGGCGGCTTACCGCAAACTCAAGACTCACCATAAGTCTATTGCCAAAAAACATCTGAAAGAACTTTTTGAAGAAGACCCCAATCGCTTCAAGAAATTTTCGCTGCGCGTGGGCGATATTTTACTCGATTATTCCAAAAACCGCATCAATGGCCGTTCGATGGCTTATCTGTGCGATTTGGCGCGAGAGTGTCAGCTATCGGAAGCTATCGAAAAGATGTTCGCAGGTGATAAAATCAACGCCACCGAAAACCGTGCTGTACTACACGTGGCATTACGAAATCGTTCTAATACACCCATAGAATTAGATGGCCGAAATGTCATGCCTGATATAAATGCTGTTTTGGAGAAAATGAAAGGATTTTCGGAAAAAGTACGATCGGGAGAATGGAAAGGCTACACAGGCAAAAAAATCACCGACCTCGTCAATATCGGCATCGGTGGTTCTGACCTTGGCCCTGTGATGGTAACGGAAGCCTTGAAATCTTACGGCAAAAAGGGACTCAACGTACATTTTGTATCCAATGTGGACGGTACGCACATCGCCGAAACCTTAGCTAAAGTAAATCCCGAAACGACGCTGTTCATGATAGCATCGAAAACCTTTACGACCCAAGAAACCATGGCCAATGCCCACTCGGCAAGACAGTGGTTTTTGGAAACTGCCCAAGACAACGCCCACGTAGCCAAGCATTTTGTGGCTATTTCGACCAATCGTACCGAAGTCGAAAAGTTTGGTATATACCCCCAAAATATGTTTGGTTTTTGGGACTGGGTCGGCGGTCGTTATTCGCTTTGGTCGGCCATTGGACTTTCGATAGCTTGCTACATCGGTTTTCAGAACTTTGAGCAACTCCTCGCTGGCGCACACGACATGGACAATCATTTTCGCTCGGCACGTTTTGAGAAAAATATGCCCGTCATCTTGGCCTTGTTGGGAATTTGGTACAACAATTTCTTTGGAGCCGAAACTCACGCCATTTTGCCTTACGACCAGTATTTACATCGTTTTGCGGCCTATTTCCAGCAAGGTGATATGGAATCAAACGGTAAGTATATCAACCGAAATGGAGAAAAAGTAACCTACCAAACAGGGCCTATCATCTGGGGCGAACCCGGTACCAACGGCCAGCATGCTTTCTATCAACTGATACATCAAGGTACCAAGCTCATTCCGGCAGATTTCATCGCCCCCGCCCAAAGTCATAATCCGATTGGGGAGCATCACAAAATGCTACTTTCCAACTTTTTTGCACAAACCGAAGCCCTCATGAACGGCAAAACCCGCGAGGAAGTCGAAGCCGAATTGAGTGGTAAGTCTGCTGAAGAAATAGCCAAAATAGCCCCTTTCAAAGTCTTTGAAGGCAACCGCCCCACCAATTCTATTTTGGTCAAAAAAATCACTCCACGAGTACTCGGAAGCCTGATAGCGATGTACGAACACAAGATTTTTGTGCAAGGCGTGATTTGGAATGTATTCAGTTTTGACCAATGGGGCGTTGAATTGGGCAAACAATTGGCCAATAAAATCTATCCCGAACTCCAAAACGACTGGCCTATCGAAACGCACGATAGTAGTACCAACGGTCTTATCAATCAGTATAAACGCTGGAGATGAAGGGAAAGTCTGAAAAAGTCGGGAATGTCAGTAAATGATGTTACACGCAGATAGCGCGAGCCTGTGGCTCGTGCTTCCTATTTCAAGGCTTCCAGCCGCCTGATAGCGCGAGCCTGTGGCTCGTGCTTCCTATTTCAAGGCTTCCAGCCGCCTGATAGCGCGAGCCTGTGGCTCGTGCTTCCTATTTCAAGGCTTCCAGCCTTCATACAATCGGTCAAGGTCAGCATCGGCAAGCTCCGTGAAAAGTTGGGCGATTTTCTGGGTCAAATCTTTGAAAAATCGTTCTCCTTTTTCGGAAGTCGAAAGTGAAGGGTTTCCTACGCCAGTGTCGTCGGTTACTTGTGTCCATTTGCGCTCGGCCCATGCCCAACCCTCGCGCATGGCTTCAATTTTGATTTTTTTGGCATATCCCTCCCCTGCTTCCGAGAGTGGCAGTACCAAATCAGGATGCAAGTAGAGCATCAGGCTTGTTTCGGTTTCGTCGGCGTGGTCGCCTTCATGCTCGAAATATTTTTTTCGGTCTAAGGCTTTGTACCAAAAACAACTGCTGATCCAAAGCGAAGGATAGCACGCACCCACCTCCCGAATGATTTGTTTGAAATCATTGCCACCATGACTATTGAAAACCAATAACTTACGAATCCCGGCACGGGCTACCGATTCGGCAATATCGCTAAGAATCGCCTGTTGCGTACTGGGATAAATATTGAGGCAAAGCGGAATATCAGCTTGACCCGTATTGACCCCAAAAGGAACAGTAGGAAGTACGATTACTTTTCGGCCAGTTTCCCAACACAACCGCGCCGCTTCGGAAGTGAGTGCGTCTGCCTCGAAGTTGTCGGTGGCGTATGGCAAGTGGTAGTTGTGAGCTTCGGTGGCTCCCCACGGCAGCACCGCCAAATCATAAGTGGCGGTACTTACATTTTTCCAGTTGGTTTCGGCTAAGAGATATGGTCGCATAGAGGGTTTTGAGTATTATGTCTTGAGTTATGATGGGGCCGCACGTGCGGTCTTGAAATTTGTTGCTTAGTTTTTCTCTTTAATATACTTGTTCCAAATTAATTTGCGAAAAAACCTCATAGGCTTCATTTGAATATCAATGGGTTACATTGTTAGTCTTTTGCAAACCTATGAGGTTTATGTGTGATTGCAAGATTGATTGCATCGTAAACTTAAGTTACTAATTTTCTTTGCTCACAGAAGCGACAGAATTTCACGGAGATTTTCTGTGTATTTCTGTGAGTTCCGTGAGTGCAATATGTTATGAAAACTTAGTTTACAGTATAAAACCAATAAAAATAAATCTACTGTTTTTAACTCCTACGGAATGGTATTTTGGTATAAGAGATGAGTTAGACTAAATGGAGGATTAACAAAAACTTATTTTGGCATTTATGCAATGAAAAGAGAGATTCATTGATAAAATCGAAATAAAAGTAGGAAACTCTTGCAACGACTCCTAATTTTGTACCTTTAGAATCAAATTTTTATCAAATCATGTCTGCAACTGCTGAAACCGTAAGTTTGTTGGCCGCACGTATCAATGCCCTTGAGGAATCCTCTACATTGGGTATGACCAAAAAAGCCCGTGAGTTGGCCACTCAAGGGCACAAAGTGATTAGTTTGAGTGTAGGAGAACCCGATTTCAAAACCCCCAAACATATCTGCGAAGCCGCTAAGAAAGCCATAGACGATGGTTTTCATGGCTACTCGCCAGTAGCAGGGTATCCCGATTTGCGTAAAGCCATTGCCGACAAATTCAAACGTGAAAACAATATAGAATGGAGTCCCGAAAACGTGGTTGTTTCGACAGGAGCCAAACATTCATTGGCCAATGTCGTTCAGGTACTGGTCAATCCCGGCGAAGAAGTAGTCATTTTGGCTCCCTACTGGGTAAGCTATTCTGAAATGGTCAAACTGGCCGAAGGCAAGCCAGTCATTGTAGAAGGCGCATTTGAAAATGACTTCAAGGTAACGCCTGAACAACTCGAAGAAGCCATAGGAGGGCGTACTCGCTTGGTCATGTTTGCCTCCCCCAACAATCCCACAGGTTCTGTCTATTCGGAAGCCGAACTGCGGGCGTTGGCAGAAGTAGTAGCAAGACACGAAGACGTGTTTATATTGGCCGATGAGATTTATGAACATATCAATTTTACAGAAGAAGGCCATTTCAGCATAGGCTCTATAACTGAAGTTAAAGACCGCGTCATCACCGTCAATGGTATGGCCAAAGGATTTGCCATGACAGGCTGGCGCATCGGGTACATAGGTGCGCCCAAATGGATTGCCGACGGTGTAGAGAAGCTACAAGGCCAAGTAACTTCCGGTACTAACTCGATTGCACAAAAAGCAGCCGTAGCCGCCCTCAATGGCCCTATGGAAGCGACCAAAGAAATGTGTGATGCTTACGCACGTCGTCGAGATTTGGTCGTAAACTTATTGCGCGAAATTCCGGGCTTTAAAGTAAATGTACCCCAAGGTGCATTTTATGCCTTCCCCGACATCAGTTACTATTTTGGCAAGACCGATGGTCATACAAAAATTGAAAATTCAGATGATTTTGCGATGTGGCTGCTCAACGAAGCCTACGTAGCTACCGTGGCTGGGTCGGGTTTTGGCGCGCCCAATTGTCTGCGAATCTCTACCGCCGCCTCCGACGAAAACCTCATCGAAGCCTGCCAGCGCATCAAACAAGCCGTAGCCAAACTATATTGATCGAATTTTTGCACTTTGTCGAAGTGGCAGGCTTCGACAAAGTGTCTTCTCATAGTTTTTCATATTCCTTCCGATACTCTCGCGGAGTTTTGCCTGTGGTGGCTTTGAAGATTTTGGCAAAATGAGATAGATTATTGAACCCACAGTCATAGCATACTTCTTTGATGGGATGGTTTTGTAGCAGGAGTTTACTGGCCTGCTGAATACGGTACTCATTCACAAAATCCGTGAAAGTCATCTGCATAATTTTCTTAAAATACCGACAAAACGACGGTACCGTTAGGTGGGTCAAATCGGCGACCGTCTTGAGGTCAATCTCATTTTGATAATTTTGACTGATATAGGTATAAATTTGCCTAATCCGGGCTTCTTCCCGATGGCTATGTTCATAAGATAAGCCACTTATGTTGAGGGCATTATATTCTTTTGACGTGGCCATTTCTTGCAAAATAAGCAAAAGTTGAATCAAGCGGTCGAAATGGTCAAGATGAGGAAGTTTGAGCATTTGGGCTGCTATCCGCTCGCGTGTCTTACCTTGAAAATTAAGCCCCTGCTTAGAAAGCTCAAAGAGTTTTTTAACATCTTGTAGTTCAGGCCGATGCAAAAAAGCCTCCCCCAAAAAATCTTCGCGTAGTTGAACTACAATCTCCTCATGCTGCCCCTGCGCCCCATAGCCAAAGTTTAGATGAGGAATATTGGGGCCGATAAACATCAAATCTCCTTCTTCAAAATGAGATATATGTTGGCCAATATGCCTCTTGCCTGCCCCTTTGTGAATATAGACTATCTCGTATTCGGGGTGCTGATGCCAAAAAAAACGGTCTTCATGCGAACGCCACCATAGCACTTTAAAAGAACTGCCACGATCGGGGGTGATATTCTCATACTCGGTTTTCATGCCTTATTATCTATAATGAGAATACAAATATGATTTAAATGTTAAATTAGCACAAAATTTGGACAAAAAAGCGTCATAAAAATTCGATTCAAATCAAGATTTTTGTATCAACATATTTGCAAGAGTTTTTCTCGCTTTTAACCTATGATTTATCAAAAAGAGCGGCCTCGATGGTCGCTCTTTTTGCATTTCTAAATTTCTAATTTGTTTCTTCAAAATCAAGAACGTATATTTGAAACCGTTCAAAAACCCTTTTTAAATAGACTGTTTTTAGGTACTTCAAATACCTTATATCTGCCATGAAAGTCGCTGCTAATCAGCCATTTATGATAGCTTACTCGGTTTTTCAACACGAGTACTTGGGATATTTGTTGGGGGCTTTCGCTGTGCAGCTCAATGCTAAAGGAGAGCCTACATTACGCCATCAGATTGTATCCACCCAAAACGTAGCAGAGTTTGGGCATGGCCTCGACGAAACCGATTTTGAACTTGTAAAAGCCATAGAGGCCATTCAACAAGATACGATTCTCAAAAAATTTAATCCAAAAAAACTCTCCGCTTTTGATTTTTTTCAGAAAGTATATGACCCTCAAAAAGGCGATAAAATTCTCCAAGAAGCCATAGATGGTTATGTAGAAAATTTGAAAGCTGATATTTTTGAAAAAATTTTGCAGAAGCAGCTATTCATCATGGGAGCCGACGGGAATCCAGTATGGAAAGCCGTCCAAACCATAACGGAGCGCGCAAAAGTATATTTTCACTTCATACGCAATACCGACAATACCCACTATTTCCCTATTGTCAAACATAATGGCCAAAGGCTTCAACTAAGACAAAAACACACAGCCCTCCTTTGCGATGAGCCGGTATGGCTACTCATAGACGACAAGCTATACCATTTTGACAAGTACGTAGAAGGCAAAAAACTACGTCCCTTTCTAAACAAAAATCACATCGTTATCCCTCAAAACGTAGAAGAACAATACTATCATCGGTTTGTGGCACCGCTGATTG
This sequence comes from Runella sp., assembly GCA_046294665.1. Taxonomy (GTDB): domain Bacteria; phylum Bacteroidota; class Bacteroidia; order Cytophagales; family Spirosomataceae; genus Runella. Next base: position 16,517 of record JBKBKL010000052.1, on the reverse strand, counting down.
CTATTTACGATGTCTATGCGCAGGGTTTTGATATTCGTTATCAAACCTCTGATTTGATTCCTGTTTTGACCATATCAGAACAAATCACTTCAGTAGCTGCCCCCACTTTATTTGGCACGGCAGAAACACCCACTGAGGAAGAAACCGATGATGACGACAGTACTCAAGTCTTGGTTGAGTTGTCATTTCGATATGGAGAGTTCACTTTTAGATTCGACAGCTTCAATGCCAACGCCAACGTAAAAGTTGAAAAACAAGGAGATAATTATATTTTTCATAAAATAAGACGCAATCACAAAAGCGAAAAATCCAAAATTCTATCACTGAAAGAGCATGGGCTTGACCTACGCCAAGGACGAAGTTTAAAACCTAAAAATGAAGTATTTGAATGGCTCCAAACTCATGCCCTTACTTTGCAAAAAGAAGGAGTTTTGATACAGCAAAATGCCGAAAATACAAAGCAATATTTTTTGGGATATTCGTCATTCGACCTTACGTTGGAAGAAGGTCGCGATTGGTTTGATGTCAAAGCCAAAGTAAAATTCGGACCTTACGAAATACCATTTATCAAACTCAAAAACTTGATTCTGGCACGCAAAAGAGAATTTACGTTGCCCAATGGTCAAATTGCGGTGATTCCGGAGGTTTGGTTGACTCGCTATTCCGAGCTTTTTGCCTTGAGCGAATACGACCCCCAACACCAACAAGTAATGCTTCGGAAGCATCATTGGGCATTGGTACGAGCTTATGAAGAAGAGAGTCTAGCTACGGTAGTGATGAACCGCAAACTCGAGAACCTTCGCGACTTTAGTAGTATTGCCCCCACCGACTTACCAACACATTTCAAAGGAACGCTCCGCCCCTACCAAAAAGCAGCCTTTGACTGGATCAATTTCTTGGCTGCGTATCGTTTTGGAGGCTGCTTAGCCGACGACATGGGGCTGGGTAAAACCGTAACTACCCTTGCCGTACTTCAGCATCAAAAAGAACAAGGTAACAATATCCCTTCGCTACTGGTCATGCCCACGTCGCTGCTCTACAACTGGCAGATTGAGGCACAGCGTTTTACACCCAGTTTACGGGTATTGATATATGCTGGCACTTACCGCGAAAAAAATCCTCGACTCTTCGACGACTATGATTTAGTACTGACCTCCTACGGTATTGTCAGAATGGACATCGAAATGCTCAAGTCCTACCGATTCAACTATGTCATCTTGGACGAATCGCAGGCAATCAAAAACCCTTCATCGAATATTACCAAGGCTGTCATGCAGCTTGAAGCTACCCACCGATTGATTTTGACAGGTACACCCCTCGAAAATACCACCCTCGATTTGTGGTCACAGTTGTCTTTTATCAATCCGGGCTTACTGGGGAGCCAATCGTATTTTCGGACACAGTTTCAGTCTCCGATAGAAAAACACAACGACCCCCAACGTACCCAGCGCCTCTATGCCCTCATCAAGCCCTTCATGCTCCGCCGCCACAAGTCGCAGGTAGCCCCCGATTTGCCCCCCAAAGTAGAGAGTGTACAGTATTGTGAAATGACCGAGAGCCAAGAAAAACTCTATGAGGAAGCAAAATCGTATTATCGCAACTTTCTCTTGGAGCGTATCGAAGCCGACGGTATGGCCAAATCACAAATGCTGGTATTGCAAGGTTTGACCAAACTCCGCCAGTTGGCCAATCACCCTCGTATGATAGACCAAGACTACAAAGGCGAGTCGGGCAAACTCGAAGAAATACAAGAACGCCTCGAAACATTGCTTTCAGGAGGACATAAGGTGCTGATATTTAGCCAATTTGTCAAGCATTTGAGTTTGTTTCGGCAGTATTTAGATGAACAGAAAGTTAGATATTCGTACCTCGACGGCTCTACCACCGACCGCCAAGCACAGGTGCAGTTGTTTCAAGAAGACCCTACGATACAGATATTTTTAATCTCGCTCAAGGCTGGCGGTGTAGGCCTCAATCTTACTGCCGCAGATTATGTATTTATATTGGATCCTTGGTGGAACCCTGCCATAGAAGCACAGGCCATAGATCGCGCCCACCGAATCGGTCAGCAAAAAACGGTATTTACCTACAAGTTCATCACTAAAAATTCGGTCGAAGAAAAAATACTTGATTTGCAGCGCAGTAAGAAAAAACTTTTTGAAAATCTAATCACTACTGAAGAGGGCTTTGTCAAATCGCTTACCAAAGATGATATTCTTTCGCTATTGGCGTAGGCACTTGTTGGCGTTGTATGTTGTTGTTATGATGACATCAAAGTAACAACTGCCCCTAAAATGAACTTACACCAAAATAAACAGGTCTCTTTCCACGACTTGGATTTGATAGACTACCAGCAAGCATGGGATTGGCAAGAACAATTATTGGCACAAATCGTAAAACTCAAAACAGACAACCGACATCTTCCTGCCGACCAACAACGCCTCACGCCCAATCATCTCATTTTTTGTCAGCACCCACACGTTTTCACGTTGGGCAAAAGCGGTAAGCCCGAGCATTTACTTTTAGACCAAGACCAACTTGCCCAAGTAAACGCCACCTACTACAAAATCAATCGGGGGGGCGACATCACCTACCACGGGCCGGGGCAGTTGGTAGGCTATCCTATTCTGGATTTAGAAAACTTCTTCACAGATATACACCGCTATATGCGTACTCTCGAGGAGGCTGTGATACTTACTTGTGCCGAGTACGGCCTCGACACAGGCCGCATCGAAGGGCTGACGGGCGTATGGCTCGACTATCAAACCCAACAAAATCCTCGTAAAATCTGTGCGCTGGGCGTGAAAAGCAGTCGCTGGGTAACGATGCACGGCTTTGCCTTCAATGTCAATACTGACTTGTCGTATTTTGGGCATATCGTACCTTGCGGTATTGCCGATAAGGCCGTTACTTCCCTCCAAGCCGAACTCGGACAAAGCATACCTTTGAATGAAGTAGCCGCAAAAGTCAAAAAGCATTTGGTGGCTTTGTTTGAAATGGAGTTGGTAGATGGCCAAGCCAATCCGTTATCTTTGCAGAGCATAGACACCCACGTATGATTCACGAGATTCTCAAAAAATACTGGAAATACGATAGCTTTCGGCCCCTGCAAGAAGACATCATCAATGCCGTTCTGGCTGGGCGCGATACCCTCGCTCTGCTGCCTACGGGGGGGGGTAAGTCTATTTGTTTTCAAGTACCTACGATGGCAAAAGAGGGCGTTTGCATTGTCATCACGCCACTCATTGCGCTGATGAAAGACCAAGTAGAGCAGCTTCGTAGGCGGGGTATCATGGCAGCGGCTATCTATTCAGGTATGAACTGGCACGAGATAGACCTCACCCTCGACAACTGCATACATGGCACTACCAAATTTTTGTATGTGTCGCCAGAGCGGCTGCGTACTTCTATTTTTTTGGAGCGTGTCAAGCTGATGAATGTATGCTTGATTGCCATTGACGAAGCGCACTGTATTTCGCAATGGGGCTACGATTTTCGGCCTTCGTATCTCCAAATTGCCGACTTTCGGCTTTTGCTGCCCCAAGTGCCTATCATCGCATTGACGGCCTCTGCTACCGAGCCTGTCAAACAAGACATCTGCATACAGCTTCAGATGCAGCAGCCTGCTGTATTTCAAGCCACCTTTGCACGCCCTAATCTTTCGTATTCTGCTTTTTTTGAAGAAAACAAAGAAAGCCGATTGTTACGTGTTTTGCAGAATGTAGGCGGCTCGGCCATTGTCTATGTACGCAATCGCCGCCGCACCAAAGAAATAGCCGACTGGCTCAATAGGCAAGGTATCAAAGCCGAGTTTTATCATGCAGGACTACCCAATAAACAACGCTCCGAAAAGCAAGAAGCTTGGATACGCAATCGTGTAAGGGCTATCATAGCTACCAATGCCTTCGGTATGGGCATAGATAAACCCGATGTACGGGCAGTAGTGCATATAGACTTGCCCGACTCGCTCGAAGCCTATTACCAAGAAGCAGGCAGAGCAGGGCGTGATGGCCTCAAAGCCTACGCTGTGGCACTCTACTCCAACAAAGACATAGATGACCTCCGACGCAACGTAGCCCAAAAATACCCCGACACCGATTTACTCCGTCGTGTTTATCAAGCCTTGGCCAACTACTACAAAGTCCCCGTAGGCGGAGGCGAACTGGAAAGTTTTGACTTCGATTTGCAAGAGTTTACAGGAACTTTTGGACTTCCAGTTTCTGAAACGCATTATGCTCTTCAACTACTCGAAAGTGAAGGCTTTGTGCAATTATCAGAGGCTTACAATAGCACTTCCAAAATTCATATCACGGTGGACAATAGGACCTTGTATGACCTTCAACTCAAAAACCCTGTCTATGATAGCTTCATCAAATTGCTGCTTCGTATGTATGGAGGAGAGGTTTTTACACAGTTTGTGGCCATCTCCGAAACCGTCATCGGTCAAAAACATTACGTTTTGGAGGCAGATGTTATAAAACTCCTACAAGGTTTGCACGATATGGGAATGTTAGTTTATGAAAAACGCCGAGAGAAACCCCAGCTATGTTTTCTCACCCCCCGCTATGACGCAAGTTTGCTGCCTATCAATACGCTCGCTATACAAACCAAACAAACCACCGACGAGCAGCGCACCGAAGCCGTCATTCAATATATGCAGCACAGTAGTCGTTGCCGCACGCAGTTGTTGCAGCAGTATTTTGGGGAGCATACCGACCAAGAATGTGGCATTTGCGACAACTGCTTGGCCAAAAAGAAAAAGACTACTCCCCATCCCGAACAACTCAAAATCAAAGAAGAAATCCTAAGAATCCTCCAACTCAGCCCGTTGCCTCCGCAGCAACTCATCGCAGCCTTTGGCCTGAAAAATGAACAAATCGCCATCGAAACCTTACGCCAACTCCTCGAAGACGAACACATCGCCTACGACCCCGACGGCACGCTAAGAGTAATCTAAAACCCAATACCCAAGACTATAAAAACTATGAACATCGGAGATAAAGTCAGAATGATTCATTCCAAAGAAGAAGGCATCATTACCCGTTTTCTGCCCAACGACGTAGTAGAAATCGAAATCGAAGACGGGTTTCGATTGCCCGTCATCAAACGCGAACTGACGGTGGTATCTGCAGTAGAAAAACAATTTTTTCGCAATACCCCCACAGTAGATACCGATGTTAAAAAAACCGAATCTCGCCCCGCAGGCATCAGAGCCGAGAAAGGGATTTTCATGGCATTTGTACCGCTCAACGACCGCGAACTGGTACTCCATTTGGTCAATAATACCGACTGGGATTTGCCCTACTGCCTCACTACACCAACAGACCGACATCAAAGGGGTATTTCGGGGGGCTACCTCAAAGCCAAGAGTAGTCTGAAAATACAAGAAATGCTCATCAAAGATTTTGATGATTGGGGTACGTTCGTCTTCCAATGTTTTTATTACACCATAGGTTTTGCACCCGAGCGCGCGCCCCTACACAAGCGTATCAAATTTAGAGCCAATACTTTTTTCAAAAACAAACGTACTGCTCCTATTCTTGAGAAAGAAGCGTTTCTACATCAGCTTGATGCCGACGAGAAAATCGAATCGCTCAATACAGAAACCTTAAGAGAAAAAATGCTTTCACCCCCCGAAACACCTTTGTCTCTCCCCCACAACATCGAACGCCCTGCTTCGGTAGTGGATTTGCACATCGAAAAACTCACCCGCGATTTTTTGGTACTCAACAACGCCCAAATGATTGACCTACAACTCAAGACCTTTGAACAACAACTCGAAAAGGCCATAGCAACTGGTATGAATGAGATTACGTTTATTCACGGTGTAGGCAATGGTACACTACGTACCGAACTCCACCGACGCTTGAGTAAACACCCAAACGTAGCTTTTTTTGAAGATGCCCAAAAAGAAAAATTTGGCTATGGGGCTACCAAAGTTAAAATCAAATAGTCAATTTTTTATGACTCAAACATACCGGCAGATTCGCAAATGTAAGTAGGGATAATCCCGGTGCTACGGATTCGTACTTCGGCATCGTCGGCGGCAATGTTACCCGTTAGTACCAATGCTGTATCAAGTCCAAACTTATTCCCACCAGCAATGTCAGTACGTAGGGTATCACCAATCATCAAAATGTCTTTTTTTGAAAAATCAGGATACGATTCGAGCATTCGCTCGTAGGCAAACATGAACATCTGCGCATCGGGCTTCCCAAAACGAATGAATTGTTTACCTACTACATTTTCGAGCATATCGGCCACACTGCCTATGGCTAAGGCTACTTGATTTTTGGAAATAGGATAGGTAGTATCGGTATTGGCTACAATGACAGGCAGATTGCGCCGGCGTAGCAGATTGACGGTTTTGCTAAGGTCTTGGTTCCAGTCAAAGCCCTCGTCGTCGAGTAGTACCAAGGCACTGATGTCGGTAGTTGAATTTAAATCTAACGCACTGATAGGCAAGGTATTCAGCCCTGCCGATTGGATATAGTGAGCCGAGTCTTCGGTACCAAGGTAAGCCACAGTACCTCCGCTTACTTTGAGTTGAAGATACTCACGGGCGAGCATACCAGAGGATACGATGTTTTCGGGCCGAATCTCTTCCAGCCCCAGTCGCCAGTAGGTTTCGGCCAGTTGATGAGGGCTGCGCGAGGCATCATTGGTCAGTATGTAAAAAGGTTTTTGAGTATGACGCAAATAGGCAAACGTTTCGGCAATACCGGCAATAAGCCCCTGATAATTTTTCAGTACACCAAAAGCATCAAAGAAAAACACTTGATAACGTGGAGCTATATCGGCAAAAGATTCGATCGAAAACATAAATGATGTATGGTAGTCTATAAGCTATGATAGATGACCTTGATTAAAAGCTACTTCATTTACTGGCTTCTTCACAATTTCAACCTACGCAATATCGGCTCAACGGTGAAGTTTTGTAACGACGGAAAATAAATATCGTAGGCTTCTTGCTGCAAAATAGTAGAATAGGTGCGATGAAAAAAATACCGCCCGTATTTGATGACATAATTGAGTATAAAAAAACGATAGGCTTCGGGCAGAAAGCGTACCTCCCGCTCGGTAAGGGGATAAATACGATGATATTCTTCCAAAAACCAGCCAAATCGTTCTTCGGTGAGGGTATCAATCAAATATGAAAACACGGTGCGATCGCCGGCATTGGAGCATACACGACTCAAAAAATAAAAATCCATAACCCGGTAGCTTGTCCGAAACCAGTCGTAATCCCAGCGCGAAAACAACTCCAACTTGTCGGTAACTGAAAAATTACCGATGTTCCAATCTAAAAATACAGGCATGGTTTCAACTACCCCAGCGACCAATTTTTTGCGATTTTCAAGAAACAGGCGGCATTGCTCACGTAGGGTTTCGATGTGTAGCCGATGTTCAAACTGCCCCGCTTGTGTATCGAGATAATCCAATAAATCTTGAATATCGGAGCGTAAAGTTTTAGAGGATTTGGGCATGACATTGCTCACCCGCGCACAGGCCAAATGAAAGCGAGCCATTTCGGACCCCAGTAGTCGGATATGTGCTTCATCAAGGCGACGCGGAAGGCGATTGGCTACCCGAATCGGATTATAAAATACCACCCACACATCTACCGTACCATAACGATACCGATACGTAAAGACCTGATTGTTTTTGACCAACGATTTGGCCAATACATTCTCAAATGGATAGGGTAAGTTATTGGCCAACGTATGAATCAGACGGTGGTCTTCTTTGAAATGCTCAAATTTTCCAAAATAGGATAGCTTGGCAATGACATAATCGCCGTCCTGTAATTTGACTCTAAAAACGTGGTTGGTCGAAACCCGCGCACTGATGTCTTCGATAGTTTCTATGGGGCGATTGGGGTCAAACTCACTCCACGCCAACCGTATGACAGTAGGATAATCAACAAAACGCATGATTTTTTCTGATTTTTGGAATAAGCCGCAAGCTACACTTTTTCAACGATTTTGGCAGCTAAAGCCCGCAAATCCATTCCGCCGAATGTCCCCGAACTCATCATGAGCAAATTGCTGTTTCGCCAATCTTGCTCATTCAAAAACTGTAACAAATCTTCTTGATGGGTAAATACTTGCAAATCCTTACGCTCAAAGGCTTCGCGTATTTCTTGGGGCGAAATTGGCTCAAGTTTTTTGTGAGCTATCGTATGAGGATTGTAATAAATCACAGCTACATCGGCAGCATCAAATTTGTGTGCGTACTGTTTGATAAAATTTTTGTTCAAACTACTAAAGGTATGCAATTCGGCGCAAGCAATCAACCTACGCTTCGGAAACTGCGCCTTGACGGCTTGCGTGGTAGCCTCTACTTTGGAGGGAGCATGGGCGAAGTCCTTAAAAACTGCAGTTCTTTCATTTTTAGCCAATGTTTCCATTCGATTGGTAGCTCCTTTAAAAGTCTGAATAGCCTTGTAAAACTGGGCAGGCGTTAGGCCGATTTCTTCGCATACAGCCAATGCCCCGCTGATGTTTTTCATATTGTGCTGACCAAAGACAAGCAGAGGCACTTCGCCGTATTCCCGCGTGATCAAGAATGTTTGCCCATTGACTACCTTGTGGGGGTGGGCATCATAAGGCACTGGGCGCACGTCGGGGCGTTCGTTTTTGCCGATGACATCGAGCATATCGTCGGTTTCGTCGAAAATCAAAGTACCAGATTTCGGCAGCGAATCGGCCAACTTTTCAAACTGCGCCACATACCCCTCCCAAGTCGGGAATACGTTGTAATGATCCCAAGCAATGCCGCTTATCAATGCAATGTGCGGGTGATAATGTAAAAATTTAGGCGAAGGATCGGTAGGTGAAGCAGGGTATTCGTCGCCTTCTACGATGATGAGCGGCGCATCATCAGAAAGTTTGACCATCGTATCAAATCCTTCGATTTGAGCACCTACCAAATAGTCAAAGCGACGATTGTGGTAGCGCAGGGCGTGCAAAATCATCGAAGTAATGGTAGTTTTGCCGTGGCTACCTGCTATCACTACTCGTTGTTTATGCAGGCTTTGTTGATAAATATATTCAGGATAAGAATAAACGGGCAAACCCAATGCTTGCGCTCGTGCCAGTTCGGGGTTGTCTTGGCGTGCATGCATACCCAAGATGACTGCATCGAGCTGGGCATGGATTTTTTCGGGATACCACCCCATTTCGGCAGGGAGTAGGCCGGCGTTTTGGAGGCGTGTGCGCGCAGGGTCATAAATCTCATCGTCAGAGCCTGTTACTTGATAGCCCTTCTGATGTAAGGCCAAGGCCAAGTTGTGCATTACGCTGCCGCCTATCGCAATAAAATGGACTCGCATGGTAGAAAATCTGAGTATTTGGATGGTTATTTGCAGAAACAAAGAAACACCCAAACGCGCAAACAATCAAACTTTCTTCCAAAACCGTGGCTCTTTTGCTTAGTATAGACACCTCTACCCGTGGCTGCTCGGTGGCATTGCACCAGCAAGGCCAGTTGATAAGCAATTATCATTTGCTGACCGACAAGTCGTCGTCGGCTATGCTTACTACGTTGATTCAGAATGTAGTATCAGAGGCAGGTTTTAGTCTGGCACAACTTGAGGGCATCGCCGTAGCCAAAGGGCCGGGTTCTTACACAGGGTTGCGGATAGGTGTTTCGACGGCCAAAGGGCTTTGCTATGCCCTCGACAAGCCGCTGGTGGCTGTCAATACATTACAGGCCATGACGCTTCAAGTTAAGGTTTTTTTTGACAAAGATTTTTTGTTTTGCCCCATGCTCGATGCCCGCCGTATGGAGGTATATTGTGCTATTTTTGATAATGACTTGGAATACGTAGCACCCACACAGGCTACGATTTTAGAAAAAACCACTTTTGCCTCATGGCTTGACCGTGGCCCTGTGGTATTTTTTGGAGATGGTGCTGCCAAAGCACAGCCGATATTTGCCCACTCCCCCAATGCCCGATTCATTCCGACGCTGATTGCACCGTCGGCCGCTACGGTGGGGCAGTTGGCTTATGAGCTTTACAGGCAGCAGCAATTTGAAGAAGTAGCCACTTTTGAGCCTTTTTATCTCAAAGATTTTGTAGGAACAGTATCTAAAAAATTGAAAATACTATGACGGAGCAAATCAGAGCGGTAATGAAGCAACTTATCAGCGTATCAGAAAGCCAACTCAATGACTTTCTTTCTTCGGCGATTACTAAAACTTTCAGGCGGCACGAAGTAATAAGTCAGCCTAACGCCATTCCAAACGAAATATTTTTTATAAACAAGGGGCTAATCAGGGTGCTGATCACCGACCAAGCCGGAGTAGAACATACCATACATTTTGCACTCGAAAATCAGTTTATCGCTGATTACTCCAATTTTATTCAGAAACAGCCCTCCATTTATACTTTACAGGCTTTGGAAGAAACCCAAACGGTGGTACTGCCACGTGCTGCTATCGAATGGGGATATCGAAACCTAACAGAAGGCCAAAAAATGGGACGGCTCATCGCAGAGTTTTATTTTATTTATCAAGACGATCGCATCAAAAACTTATACGTCCGAACCCCCAAAGAACGCTACGACAACATCACGGCTATATTCCCCGATATTCACAACCGAGTACCACAGCATTTGATTGCCTCCTACTTAGGCATCACACCCGTACACTTGAGCCGATTGAAAAAAGAAGATTACAAAAAAACATAAACATTTGTTATCGTTTTTTTGCCTGCTATCCAACCAATTTTGCATTGTCAATCAAAAACTTTTGTACAATGTCAAAATTATTTTCTACGCTCGTAGCGATGCTTTTTTCGCTGTGGGCTTTAGCCCAAGAAAAGCAAGCAGAAAATATCTCTTGGCCAATCCAATATGAGCCAAGTCGGAGTAGGTTTTATGTACACAACCAAATACAAATCAATGCCACCCCCGAAACGGTCTGGAAGCATTTGGTAGATGCCCTCCGTTGGGAGTCTTGGTATGAGGGTGCCAAAAATGTGGTTTTCGTCAATCCTAAAGACACACTTCTTGAAGCCAACGTAGCTTTCCAATGGCATACGATGGGCCTACGATTTGAGTCAAAAATTCAACAATTTGAACCTTTTCGGCTACTGGCTTGGGAGTCAAAGAAAAAGAGTATTCAAGGGTACCATGTATGGTTGATTGTACCGACTGATACTGGCTGCAAAGTTATCACCGACGAGTCGCAAAATGGGTGGCTTACTTTTTTTGAGAAGACTTTTCAGGGTAAAAAATTACAGCGGCTACACGACATTTGGCTTACTGAACTCAAAAATAAGTCTGAAAAACAACCTTAAAGCTATGATAACCTTTTTCCAAATCTTAAAATCAAGAAACGAAACGCTATTTTATTTTGGTGCAATTTGTTTTGTATTGGCTCTCTTTTTTTGGATACTAAGCTACCTAACTGATACGACTGTATTCAAAGTAAATGCTTGGTTTAAACCTTTGAAATTTGCGCTATCCATCGGCCTCTATGCTTGGACCATGGCTTGGTACTGTTATTATTTGCCCAATTTCAATATCAAACTATTCAACTGGACAATCATTGTCCTTTTGGGATTGGAGATAGCCTACATTGCTATTCAAGCAGGGCGGGGGCAGTTGTCGCATTACAACATAAGCACTCCATTTTATGCTACCTTATATATAGGTATGGCTGTGGCAGCTTCATTAGTCGCACTTTATACAGCTTACGTAGGGATATTATTTTTCACCGATGATTTTTCCACCCTGCCGCCTTATTATCTGTGGGCTATCAGATGTGGGATTCTGATTTTTGTCATCTTCTCCTTTGAGGGTTTCGCTATGGGGTCAAGGCTCAATCACAGCGTAGGTGCTTTAAATGACAACTCAAATCTATTCATCATTGGCTGGAGCAAGACCGTGGGCGATTTGCGCGTAGCTCACTTTATCGGAATGCACGCCCTACAAGTACTTCCGATTGCTTCTTTTTATGTACTCAAAAGTACCAAATACACGATTGCGTTGGCCATATTATATGGCTTATTTGCGATACTGACGCTGATGCAAGCCTTGCAGGCTAAGCCATTTTTCAAATAAAAACAATCAATTATGAAACTATCAAATAGCGAAAAAATAAGACTCAAAACCAACTATGGCCCATGGGCTGTGGTTACGGGGGCATCGTCGGGGATTGGACTTGAATTAGCTACACAGTTGGCTACCGCAGGACTAAATCTTGTACTCAATGCGAGGCGGTTGGACAAATTGCAAGAGATTGAAAAGCAACTCAAATCGCTTTCAAAGATTGACATCAAAATAATAGCCTCTGATGTTTCTGAAAATCAAGGCATTGACCAAATCATACAAGCTACACAGGGACTGAAGGTAGGTCTTTTGGTGGTTTCGGCAGGTTATGGTACTTCTGGTAGTTTTATAGATAATTCGCTTCATGCAGAAATCAATATGCTACGGGTCAATAGCGAAGCCCTCCTTGTTTTGACCCATTATTTTAGTCAGCAGTTTGTCCAACAAAAACGTGGGGGAATTATCCTGATGAGTTCGATGGTGGCCTTTCAAGGAACTCCCTTTGCGGCCAACTACGCTGCTACAAAAGCGTATGTACAAAGCTTGGCAGAGGCGTTGGCGGTAGAGCTAAAACCACACGGAGTAGATGTATTGGCGGCTGCTCCGGGCCCAGTAGCCAGTGGATTTGGTCAAAGGGCCAATATGAAAATGACGATGACGCTCACCCCTTCGCAAGTAGGAGTACCGATTTTGGAGGCATTGGGACGAAAGGCTACCGTTTTGCCAGGGCTTTTGACCAAGTTTTTGGTGTATTCACTACGGATATTGCCAAGATGGGGAAAAGTCCAAGCCATGGGAAAGGTAATGGGCAGCATGGCATTAGGAAAATCTACATCAAATGAGCTTCAAAATACTATTTTGGGCAGATGAGCGTTTTTACCGCAAATCTCAATTAGCCTTCTATGAACCGATTTCGTTTCTCAAATCAAACACTTCAACACTTCCACTACCGATTTTTTTCATTTTTAATTATTCCTTTTTCATTCATCATTTTATGTTTGGCTTGCTCGCGCAAAAGCGACCCCATGCCCCGTGGCATAGATGCAGTATATGTAGGCAGTAGCGATGACAAGTTTTATGCTATTCATGCCAAAACAGGTGAAAAACTCTGGGAGTTTAAGGCCAAAGCCGCCGTACATTCGTCGCCTGTATTGGCCAATGGCTTGGTCATCGTAGGGAGTTCGGACGAAAATATCTATGCCTTAGACCTCAAAACAGGCCAAACAGCTTGGGCATTTGCGCTCGATATGCGCATCTCATCGGCACCTATGGTAGTAGATGGTACGGTTTATGTCGGTATGGGCATTACCCCACTTTTTACAAGCAAACTCTACGCCCTCGACCTTGTAACAGGTACCAAAAAGTGGGAGTTTTCAGCCGATGGCAATAGCATTTCGTCGCCTACGGTAGTAGCCAATCGGGTGTATGTAGGGGGCTTTACCAAGTTGTATGCTCTCAACAACCGTAGTGGGGAGGTTTTGTGGACAGCTTCTACTGGAACTGGGGTGGACTCGTCGCCGGCAGTAGCCGGTGGCATCGTATATGTAGGTAGCAATGACAACAATTTCTATGCCTTCGATGCCCAAACAGGCGAAAAAAAATGGAGCTTCGCGACCCAAAGTGCTGTAAGCTCGTCGCCTACAGTGGTGGGAAGTACGGTCTATGTGGGGAGCTTGGATAGGAGAGTCTATGCGCTCAATGCCCAAAACGGCAATAAACTTTGGGAGTTTCGTACCAATGGCGGAGTAATATCCTCACCGATAGTGGTCAATAATGTACTCTACATCGGCAGTAGCGACGGCCGCCTATACGCACTCAATACTCAAAATGGCAATAAAGTCTGGGAATTTGCCACGGGAGGGCCTATCCAGTCTTCGCCCGTAGCTACTGACAGCCTCGTGTATGTAGGCAGCAACGACAGCCGTCTTTATGCCCTCGATAACCAAACAGGTGTCAAAAAATGGGAATTTAGAACAGGGGGCAGCGTATTTTCATCTCCCGCAGTATTGACTGCCAACGGCAAAGCCTATCATTCGGGAGTCAGTGGAATGCAGCAATAATTTTTAAAACTGTTTGAACTTTTTATCTGACTTTTGACTTTAAAGAAATACCTCTGCTTGGGGTCGCCTTGGTTTTGACAGCGAGTTGAGGCAATATGTATAAGCACGTCGGGACGTGAGCGCGAGTCCTGTCAAAAACACGCTCGAACAATAGCTGGCGAATATAGCTACGCTATGGCTGCCTAATCCGGAGTGATTACGCTTTAGCCATCGTTCCTCCAACCTCCGCCTTGCTGGTTGGGTCAAGGAGCGTCGAACCGCAGGGCTGGCTGTGGCAACGTTGCTAACACACAGTAAGAACATAGCAACTAAGGCATCGGTGTAGGTCTGTTTTGAACCTTTCCGACGCTCGAAAATCGAATCAAAACTAAGCGTGTAGAAGGCATACGGTTTCCTTGTTCTGGACGTGGGTTCGACTCCCACCGACTCCACCAAAGCCCCAAATCTTGATGATTTGGGGCTTTTTTCATTTCCGACTGACAAAGGGATTATTTTTGAGATAAAACCGATACAGCAACTCTGCCCCTTGACTGATACCGATGCGCGTCGTAACGACAATCTCTGACGAAGGAATGATTTCGTTGGTAGGTTTATAAATAGAGAGCGGGCCAGTCATCAGCGAACTGCCATTGTGTGCCTTGAGCGAAATCCCCATGGCTTGTACTAATTTGGCAGGGCCATTGCACAAACCGTGTAGTGGAATGTTTTGGCCTCTCAACTGCTGCATGATGTCTATACCCTCGATAGGTGCTAAAGCACGAATCAAGACCGCCTCGCCGATACCTTGCTGATTCGCAACGATATTGACACAATAGTGTATCCCATAAATCTGATAAACATACACTGTGCCGGCAGGGCCAAACATGGCGGCATTGCGCTTGGTCTGGCGGCGGTAAGCATGACAGGCGGGGTCATCGGTAAGGTAGGCTTCTGTTTCGACGATTTGCCCAGCCATACGTCCACATGGGCTTTCATGTACCAAAATACTCCCCAACAACGCCTTGGCCATAGAAAGTGTGGGAGTGTTTTCATAAAAATCAGTCAGTAATTTTTTCATCAGAACTCATTTTTTGCATACCAACAAAACATCTTGTCAAACAGAAGGTTTAAGACCCTAAAAAGTAGGTAAGTTTGATGAGAAACTTTTCAGATTTGAGGGTAAAGCTATGCGAAAAATTTTACTTTGGTGGGTGGTATATTCGATAGTGTGGAGTGAAGCCTCTGCCCAGCGAATCTTCGGAGGGCAGATAGACCGCCGCTCTCTCAAATCCGTTCGATAAAAACTCTTTTTTTCATTGCATCAATTAGACCAATTTTGGTAAATTGCTATGCTTTTTGCTGGTTTTTATCATGTTAAAACGTTTTTTGATAACTATCCTTTTGGGTTGGTGCGTTAGCCAGCTACACGCTCAACCTCCCCGTATTTATGGCGGCTATCTATTCGACCAAGGGGTGGCGGGGTCGCCTGTCAATGCAGGGCAGTATTTCAATCAACATCTTTTCAGAGCCGTCTATTTTGTAGCTACTGCCGACATAGCCCGAATGCCCCGAAATAATGGGGGGCTGACAATACGAGTCCGCCAAAAACGTGATAATACAGAGATTACGAGATTGTTCAACAATCAAACCGAGATAGGCCCCGAAGTACAATACCTGTCAGCCTGTGGTGAGCGTATTTCTATTACTAAGTTTACCTATCTTTTTCAGCTTTATGAGTTCAATCCGCGCATACATCTCGATGCCAATGGATATAAAGTCATCTCCGATCCTTTGGGGGTCAGAGTTACTACTGACAATCTAGCTTCAACGGCCACGCCAGCGGTTTTTTACATGGAAATAGGCCCAGTGGATCAAATAGAATACAAAGCAGGCAACGCCCATACCCCCACAGCTACTTTTTTACCAACCGATAAGTACGAAATCTGTACAGGTCAAGAAATCAATATCCCCTCTCCTATTCTCAAACAAGGCCAACCTCCAAGCCCTAATCTCACTTTGAAGTACTCTTTTGCAAGACCTCACGGTATAGCCAACGAATTAGACTGGAAATCAGGATTTAGCGATGAAAATTTTACGGGAAGTAGCGCGCCCTTTCGTATAGATGCCAACACAGGTAGTATCATTGGAAAAGCTGACAAAGTTGGGGTTTTTAGTTATGTCATTAAAGTAGAAGCCTTTCAAGGAAGCACAAAATATAGCGAAATTCGCTACGAATTTGTATTGTCTGTACGTGATTGTCGGCCTAATCCCAAACCTACCATTTTTGTATCTAAGGTAGGCCAACCCAATGTCCCAGCCAGTACTACGGTATGCCAAGACAGTGCTATACAACTCAATTTACGTGGTTTTGCACGGGGTAGTACCTTTCAGTGGCAACTTGGGGGGGTTGAGTTGGCAG
>JBKBKL010000051.1:0-25778 GCA_046294665.1 Runella sp. | reverse complement strand
AACATTTGAAAACTCATTGAGGCATTGCGTAGAAATATACACCTCATATGATTGTAGAAACAACGATTGTAGTTTTTTACGTTTTTCTGCGTCCGTAGCATAATAAGCCAATAAATTACTATCGAAAAAGGTTTTATCTTTCATTGGCCAATTCTCTATCGAAAAGATAATCTGAAGGTAACTTTTCACTGATACATTCAAAAAACTTATCAGTTTCTCTCACAGCCAATATTCGTTGTTTCACTTTTATTTCTTTGAGTTTTCTTTCTTTACTGATGATAGCTAAAAACTCATTTTTAGCGTCTTCAGGCAAAGATCTAAACTGCTCATAAATGGATTGGACTATGCTAGTCATAATATTGACAATGTTTTGGTTCAACACGTATAAGCCACCATTGCTTTGCGAATGGCTTTTTCGAGATTATTGGCCAAAGTTTCGAGTTCGGTAGAAGTCCATGTAACGCGAATACCAAACGAAATGAGCCTTCCGATCACTTCTTGCGATTTGGGCAGTTCCAATGTAGCATAATCTTGCGATGCGCCCAAAATCTGAATGGGTAGCTTACTGGCAGTACGCATTTCTTTGATATGGTCCCACTGGTTGATGAAGTGGTACATATTGGTAAACCAATAATTGAATCCACCTACTCCGAGTGCATTTAACTCCGCCACTACTGCCTGCGCGCTTTCGGTGTCGGGGAGCATGAGATTGAGGAAAGTAGCCGAGTCGCCGTCGGGGTCGGGGATACGAGCAAAAGATACCCCCGGTAGGTTGGCCAAGCGGCTCATCAGCCAGCGTTTGTGTTCGTTGTTTTTTTGTACCATATAAGGCACTCTGCGCGTTTGTGCCAAGCCTACGGCAGCGTGAAGCTCCGAAATACGATAGTTGAAACCAATGATAGGGTGCTGCTCCATACCGCGATTGCTGCCGATGTGGTCGTGGCCGTGATCGGCGTAGCTGTCAGCGATTTTGTAGGCTTTTTCGTCGTTTGTTACCATCACTCCGCCCTCACCGGCAGTTGCAATTTTGAAAAAGTCATACGAATACGCCCCTGCTTTGCCCCAAAGCCCCGTCGAAATGCCCTTGTAACTTGCGCCCATGGCCTGACCAGCATCTTCTACCAGCACCAAATTGTGTTCGTGAATCACGGCCATGATAGCGTCCATGTCGGCCATTTGGCCGCACATGTGTACCAAGCAAACGCCCTTAGTACGTGGAGTAATGGCTTTTCTGATGCCTTCGGCAGAGAGGCAGAGGGTTTCGTCTATTTCGGCAAAAACAGGAATAGCCCCAATCATCAAAGCGGCCTCAATGGTAGCGATGTATGTAAACGGCGGTACGATGACCTCATCGCCGGCACCGATGCCTGCGGCTACCATAGCGCATTGAGCAGCGGTAGAGCCACTCGATACGGCGTGGGCATATTTGGCTCCTACGACTTTGCATACTTCGGCTTCGAGTTCGCGGGCTTTCCAGATGTTGTTGCGCTGGGCTTCATGATTGTATCGGAATAAGATTCCTGTTTCCAGTACGTCGTTGATTTCTTTGCGCTCTTCTGCGCCAAATAGTTCTGTTCCGGGCATGATTTATTGTGAGATTGGTGGTTTGTGATTTTGTGATGAGGGTGCGTAAGTCAGTAAGGTGATGATGAAAAATAGCTTGTTAGTTTTTTATGACAAACCCATGTTTCTTGAGTTGTTTTGGAGTCATATAAATTAACCTTACCTTGAGGGGTATTGGTGTCAGCGGTTCATCTTTTTTGTCGGTGGCCACAGCTACGATAGCATCAACTACCTCCATACCTTTGAATACCTGCCCATAGACCGTGAATTTGTCGTCGAGGCGTGCCAAGCCATTTTTGTTTTGGACAATATAAAACTGGCAGCCAGCCGAGAGCATTTCGGGGTTGTTGTCGCGGCCTGCGCCTACGGCTCCGTAAACGTGTCGAATGGATTTGTTGAATTCGGGTTTGAGTAAATAGGGTGAATCAGCAAAACCTTCGGGGGTATCGGGGCAGCCACCTTGGGCTACAAAATTGTTGATGACACGGTTGAAGGTGTAGTTGTCCCAATAATGTTCGTTGGCCAATTTGATAAAATTAGCTTTGTGGTTGGGGGTTTCGTCGTAGAGCCAAAAAAGAATCTCGCCCATAGGAGTTTTGATTTGTCCTACGGCGTGTTTTTTGGTTTGACCCCACAAGCCGTGTGTCCCCAGCCATAACAAAATGCAAATAGTCAGCCTCATAAAAATAAGTTTTGAGGCACAAAATTAGTGATTTTTGTGGCCTTATTCACTTCACTTTAAAAAGCTCTGATTCTGTATGAGCTTCTTGCATGATTTTGGCCATTTGTGCTACGATTTTGGGGTGTTGTGCTGCCAAGTCGGTAGTTTCGGAGAGGTCTTTGGAGAGGTCGTAAAGTTCTATTTGATTGCCTTTATTTTTTTGTCTTACGGCTTTCCATTTCCCCATTCTTACGGCTTGGTCGAAGCCACGTTCATAAAACTCCCAATAGAGGTAATCGTGTTTTTTAGCGATTTTTTTTCCATGAAGTATATTGGCAAATGAAAGTCCGTCTATGTTGGCTGGCGTTGGCTGATGGGTCAATTCGAGTAGGGTAGGCAGTACGTCCCAGTTGGCCAAAGGTTCGTGAGAAGTTTTTCCTTTGGCTACTTTGCCTCCCCATGCGATCATCGGAACTCTGATGCCACCTTCGTACAAATCGCGTTTGATGCCTCGCAGCGGGCCGTTGCTATCGAAAAACTCTACCGAGCGTCCTCCTTCTTGGTGAGGGCCATTGTCGGAAGTGAAAAAAACATAGGTATTTTGGTCTAAACCCAATGATTTGAGCAGTTCGAGCAATCGGCCAATGTCGCCATCGAGATGCTCTATCATGGCAGCAGTATTGGCGTTTCCTTTGTTTTGGGAGCGGTATGAAGGGTATCCGTTGTATCCGGCTTTCCCTGCAAACGGGCTATTTTCTTCAAAAATACTACTTCCGTCGGGGTGGTGGTATTTTTTGAGCGTAGCGGGGGGAGCGTACATTTCAGCATGGGGCATGGTCATGGCCCAATAAATAAAAAACGGCTCTTTCTGATGATTTTTGATAAAATCAAAAGTCTTTTCGGTCAAAACTTCGTGCGTATGGAGGGTAGTGTCTATGGGGTATTTGACGCATTGGCCTTGTTGGATTGTCCACAAGTGGTCGGTTTGGAAGCGGTGTGCGTGTACATGATGCGTGTAGCCCAAGAACTCGTCCCAGCCTTGTTTTTCGGGCGAGCCAGTATTTTGCGACTGCCCAAGACCCCATTTCCCAAACATAGCCGTAGTGTAGCCTGCTTGTTTTAAGTATTTAGGCAAAATCTTTTCGTCGGATCGTATCGGAAACTCGCCATTGCCACGTATGTAGGCGTTGCCCGTATGTTTGCCTGCCATGAGCGTATAGCGTGAGGGGGCGCATACAGTACTACCCGAATAAAAGTCGGTGAAACGAACCCCTTGCCGCGCCATTTGGTCAAGGTGGGGTGTGGGGATTCGCTTTTGGCCATATACGCCTACATCGCCATAGCCGAGGTCGTCGGCCATGATATAGATGATGTTGGGGCGGGAGGGTTGGGCATCAGCTTTTACCCAAACAAATATCAAAAGCAAAAAGTACCATAGAGTTTGATGTTTCATCTTTGGAAAGGTTTGATAAAGTACTAATCTTCTCCGCCCAAACCTTTGGTGAGTTCGGCTTGGAGGGTTTGAGCACCAGTGAGTACAATCGGTAAAGCAACTTTCTGGGTAAATATAACCTCCACGAAACCGTTTTGGGAAACGCCTGTTTTTATATCTATGGGTCTATAAATATTTGGTGGGTATTTTAAAAAAATATGGGCTGTTTCACCTGTACGGACGACGGCCGATTCGGGGAGGACGTAGGCTTGGCGGGGGGCTACTTCGACTTTGCCCGTTACAAACTGCCCTGCCAATAATCGTGCGTTGGTTCGGGCATAAATATTTAAAGAACGTGTATTGACATCGAAAACGTTACCCATCTGAGTAATCGTAGCCAAGCCACTTTCCAATTTTACTGTTTGGCCGACTTGGATTCGAGGAATGTCTTTTTCAAATACTTTCAATACCACTCTTGCTCCTGTGGTGTTGATGATTTCAAACAATGTTTCGCCGGGTTTGACACTCATACCTACGTTGGCATGGATTTTTTCGACACTCCCTCCAATCGGTGCAGTAATGGCGAGTCGCCTGATGATTTGATTGGATTGTAAACTTTGGGGGTTCAAACCTACTGCCAAAAGTTTTGCTTCGAGGGCTTGTTTGGTTACTTCGAGCGTTTGGTAGTCGGTTTCGGCTTGCTGGAGTTTTCGTTTCGCGCCTATATCCTCTTGGCTTAGGGTAGCTTGGCGTTGGCGTTCTTGATTGGCAAAGGTGAGTTGGCTTATGGTTTTCCAATACTCCTCTTGTAGTTGAATCAATTCAAGACTTTCTACGGTAGCCAGTATTCCCCCTTTTTTAATGAGGCTTCCTGCTACGACCTCAATACTTTTGACCACTCCCGATAACTGAAAACTCACCGAAGCTGTTTGTTGAGGGAGGGTTTCTACGCTGCCGTTGAGTACGATTTCGTCATAAACTTCGCTTGTTTTTGCCTCTCCCAGCGTGATACCAAAGTTTTTTTCTTGGTCAGTGGTAAGCTTGAGTTCGGTGGGAGCAGTTTCTTGAGGAGTTTCGGTAGTTGAAGTAGAATTATTATTACAACTTACCAAAAAGAGCGCGAGGGCCAAAAATAAGCTGGCAATTTGGATACTTCTTGCCTTTTTACTTTTTTGGAAAAGGCTTTTTATCAAGTGAAAAATTTCAGCAAGTATTATTTGAATTTTCATTGTCTTGTTCATTTTTTGATTCATTAGGGTTATTCTACTCCCAGCCATTTTTCGAGTTCGATGACCGTTTGGCTGTAATTGAGTTGTTGGTTGAGGTAATTTTCGCGAATCTGCCATGCTTGCCGGGCATTCTGAAAAAACTCGAAGTATTCGATGTCGCCGAGGCGGAATTGGCGGTAGGCATTTCGAAGTATCAAGTCGGCTTGCGGCAGGGCTGATTGTTCATAAAATTGAAGATTGCTTTGTATTTTATGGAGCGTTTCTTTCAGAATACGGACGTTGGCACTGACTTGGAAATCTACATTTTTGAGTTGATTTTCAGCGATTTGTTCGTTGATTCGAGCGGCTTCGATGCGTGCTTTTTGGGGTTTTGTATAAAGAGGAATCCCCAGTCCGCCTGCTACATAAAAAAATCCTAATCGTCCTTCGACTGATTGATTAGCAATACCCACCCGCCATTCGGGTTTGAGGTGGGCACGTTCGAGGCTTGTCAAATTTCGACTTTGCTTGGCCTCTTCCACCGTCAGCAGTTGATAGACATTAGTTCCTTCCAACGACGGCGATTCGCGTTTTAAAACCGTGAGAGTGTCTATTTGGATAGGGGTGTCAGCGAAAAGCAAAGTTTGTAGGGCTAAATATGAAACTTCCAAATCACGATTGACCAAGAAAGCCCTATTTTGAATCTCGCGCAGGTTGGTTTCGGCCACAACTACTTCCAACTGCCCACTTTCGCCTACTTTCTGTTTGATTTGTGCGGCTTCTAATGCCCTTCGGTAGAGGGTGTCTTGCTGGCGGAGCAACTGCCGTAGCTGATATTGGTAAAGAAGGTCATAGTATTTTTGTTTGACACTGAATACTAATTCGTTTCGTAAAACTTGCCGTTGTTTTTCGGCAATATTCACTTGTTGGTTTAGCACTTTGGCACGGCTTCGATATACACCCAATGGCTCAAACGATTGGGTGGCATTGAGGGTATAATCAAACGGACGTGCTTGTACTTGACCTGCCAGCAGGTCTAATGAGGCTTTGGGCAACAACCAAGCCGAACCTACTAAGGCTTGTTGGGATTGTTGATAGAGAGCGGCATTTTGTATGGTAGGGTTTTGTTGAACGGCTTTTTCGATGATTTGCTCCAAATTGAGCTGCGCCTGCCCTCCTATCGAAATTATTAAAAGTAAAAACGTAGTGATGATTTTTTTGGGAAAAGTTTTTTGATGAAAAATGGCATACAAAACAGGTAATACTACCAATGTAAGCAAAGTAGCCGACAAAATCCCACCGATGACGACCGTAGCTAAGGGGCGTTGGACCTCGGCCCCGCCCGAATTGGACACGGCCATAGGCAAAAAGCCCAAAGAAGCTACTGTAGCCGTAATCAGCACCGGCCGAAAGCGTACCTTGACGGCTTGCATGATGCGTGTAGAAAGGTCTTCGATGCCTTGTTTTTCGAGGTCGTTGAGATAGCTAATCAGTACAATACCATTCAACACCGCAACTCCAAAAAGGGCAATAAACCCAACCCCTGCCGAGATACTGAAGGGCATATCGCGCAGCCATAAGGCAAAAATCCCTCCAATAGCCGACATAGGTACTGCCGTAAAAATCAATAATGACTCTTTGACCGAATGAAAAGTGAAAAATAACAGCATAAAAATCAAGAATAAGGCCAGCGGTACAGCAAAACTGAGTCGTTCTTTGGCTCGTTGGAGGTTTTCAAACGCACCCCCGTAAGTATAAAAATAGCCGGAAGGTAAAAGGACTTTAGACTCTACACGTGTTTTGATGTCATTGACCACACTTTCAATATCACGATTTAAGACCGCGATACCAATCGTGATGCGCCGACGGGTGCCTTCGTGGGAGATTTGGGCAGGGGCTTTGCGAAAAGCTACCTCGGCCAGTATTCCCAGCGGTACTGTACCTCCCGCCGGCAATGGTATGAGCAACTGCCGTACATTTTCGATGTCTTTGCGGTAAGTACTATCCAAACGCACTACCAAATCGAAGCGGCGTTCTTGTTGGTAAATCGTACCCGCAGTTTCACCTGCAAAACCAGCTCTTACCAGCCGATTGAGTTCGGCAATTTGGAGGCCAAATTGGGCTATTTTGGCGCGGTCGTATTTGATACTGATTTGCGGCAATCCTACCACTTGCTCTACACGTACACTGGCTACGCCATCTACTTTTTCGATGATTTGGGCGGCAGCGTTGGCTTTTTCAAAAAGTACATCGAGGTCATTGCCAAAAATCTTGACCACGATGTCTGACCTCACCCCCGTAATCATCTCATTGAACCGCATCTGAATTGGCTGGGTCATTTCGACAGTAGTACCGGGTAGCTCATCAGCCAAAACAGCAGCCATTTTTTCTGACATTTCTTCGCGGTTGCGAGCGTTTTTCCATTCTGAAATATCCTTCATATTGATCATCTGATCTACCATTTCGATAGGCATGGGGTCAGTAGGAATCTCCGATGCCCCTACGCGCCCAACGATTTGCTGAATTTCGGGAAAGTGTTTTTGCAAAATTTGGTGGGCTTTATTGGCGGCCTCGATAGTAGCTGTGAGCGAAGTACCGGGCTGGGTTCGGAAGTCTATGGCCAAGTCGCCCTCGTCGAGGGTAGGGACAAACTCCCCTCCCAAACGACCGAATACCAGCAGAGAAATAATAAAAATCAAAACCGTAATGGCTACCGTAGATTTTCGCCATTTTAAGGCTTGCCTGATGAGCGGCTCATAGATTCGGTAGAGGCGTTCGATAAATCGTTCGGAAAAGGTCCAGTGCTTGTCGAGGTTTTTGCCCATGACCAGCGACGACATCATCGGTACGTAAGTGAGCGACAGCACAAAAGCCCCAAAAATGGCAAACCCCACTGTCAAGGCCATCGGTCTGAACATTTTCCCTTCGATGCCCGTCAAAGACAAAATGGGCAAATACACCATCAAAATGATGATTTCGCCGAAGGCTGCCGAGGTACGTATGCGTTTGGCGGTTTCATAGACCAGACTATCTCGCTCCAAACTATCCGTTACGTTTGGTTTTTTGTGTTCGTCGTACCAAAGCTGAAACCGATGGACGATGGCCTCGACGATGATGACGGCTCCGTCCACAATCACCCCAAAATCAATCGCTCCCAGCGACATTAGGTTGGCCGAAATGCCGAAGGTGTTCATCATACCAAGTGTGAAAAGCATCGCCAGCGGTATGACCGACGCTGCCACCAACCCTGCCCTCAAACTCCCCATGAGCATCACTAACACCACAATCACAATCGTACCCCCGAGCATCAAATTTTCGGTTACGGTCGAGATGGTTTTGTTGATGAGTTTGGTACGCTCTATAAACGGTACGATTTCGATGCCTTCGGGTAATGATTTCTGAATCCGTGCGACTCGCTCTTTGACGGCATTGACGGTCTGGGCGGAGTTGGCTCCTTTGAGCATCAGCACGATACCCCCGACGGCCTCTCCCTCACCGTTGCGTACCAATGCCCCAAATCGGTTGGCATGGCCAAAACCCACTTTGGCTACATCTTTGACCAGAATCGGTACGCCATTGACGTTTTTGATGACGATTTGCTCTATATCATCAAGATTTTTGACGATTCCCTCCCCACGAATAAACTGCGCTTGTCCGCTTCGTTCGATGTAACTTCCGCCTGTATTGGCGTTGTTTTGCTGAAGGGCGGTAAATAGCTCCGAAACCGTAACATTGCCGGCACGGAGGCGTTGAGGGTCAATAGTTACTTCATATTGCTTCACAAACCCTCCGAAACTACTGACTTCGATAACACCTTCGATACCTACCAACTGCCGCTTCACAATCCAATCTTGAATGGTACGGAGTTCGGTGAGGTTATATTTACGAGGGCTGTTTTTCTTGACGGCCAAGGTATATTGATAAATTTCGCCCAAGCCTGTGGTCAGAGGTGCTATCATGGGCTTGCCAAACTCCGTGGGTATATCGGCTTCTATGGTCTTGATTTGCTCCGATACCCACTGCTTGCCCCGCACGATGTCCACTTCGTCTTTGAACACTACCGTAACTACCGACAGCCCTTGCTTTGATACCGAGCGAATCTCCGTAACGTCGGGAATATTGGCCAAAGAGAGTTCGATGGGGGTCGTTACAAACTGCTCTACTTCTTGAGCAGCCAACGTAGGCGTGAGCGAAAGGACTTGTACTTGATTGGTCGTAATGTCGGGGACGGCATCTACGGGTAGCTGTACCAACGAATACCCTCCCCATATCACCAAGGCAATGACCCCCAAACCTACGATAAGTTTGTTTTTGATACTGAAATAAATAAGTGAATCTATCATATTGACTATGAGCTTGAAATGTGAGTTTTGACCAGCAACGCCCCAACGTATTGACGCTGTCGGGGGGAGTGGCTATTTTGTTGAAAAGTAAGGGCACAGTAATCCCTTCTAAAACAAAACTCTAAGCTCGAGGTGGACAGATCAACACCTGTGAAGTTTGGAACTTGTAAAGGTTGAGCCAAAGGAAGTTGGCTTTGTAGAGGAAATGATGAATGGAAGGATTTTGGAGCGAAACCACCGCCGAAGGCAGTACAAAAAGACCTACGGTGCTATTGAAATCGAAAGTGGGAAGATGATGCTTTTTTTGTTTGGTATGCTCTGAGTCTGCCGAGAAGTGCATCATAAAAAAATCCCATAATCCGAGCGGCTGCGATTGTTCTCTCTGATGCTCCCGATAATGCTGCCATACCTCCACCGACTGCAACAGCCCCAACGCTGGGCGTGGCAGGAGGCTCTGCACCAACAAAACCGTACTTAGAATATACGTCAGCAGAAGTTTCACGCAGCAGTATTTTTACAAAAATACAATAGAAAAACGGCTTTGATTCCAAGAGTTGAAAATTTGGAAGTAGAATAGTTCTAAAACCAAACAAGAAAGTTTTTTCCTCCGAAAACAACATTTGTTTAAACTCATTCTAAATAAATTTGGTTAATATTGCAGTAATATTAAAACCAAAGGACAATGAGAACCCTCGCCGAACTTCAAATAGGAGAAGTAGCCTACATCAAAACATTCAAGCAGCCCGACCTATCGCTCAAACTACTCGAAATGGGCTGCCTCCCCGGCGAAGCCGTCATGCTCGATTTTGTAGCTCCCCTTGGCGACCCGATTGGTATCCAAGTCAATGGTTATTCCTTGGCACTCCGCCGCGAAGAAGCTGCCACCGTCGAAATCGAATAAAAAATTCCATGCCAAAGACACCAATCATAGCCTTGCTGGGCAATCCCAACAGCGGTAAATCATCACTTTTCAACCAACTCACGGGCCTCCGACAAAAAGTCGGTAATTTTTCGGGTGTAACAGTCGAACGTAAATCGGGGACTTTTCGGCTCGATAAGCATACGCAAGCCGTAGCCGTAGATTTTCCCGGTTTGTACAGTCTTTACCCCAAATCGTATGACGAACGGGTAGTGATAGACGTACTGGCCAATCCTTCCCATGGAGATTATCCCGATGCAGTGGTCATTGTAGCCGATGCCTCCAACCTCAAGCGCAATCTGCTGCTATTCACCCAAGTAGCCGATTTGGGGCTGCCCGTAGTACTGGCTTTGAATATGCTCGATGTGGCCGAAAGCAAAAATCTACAAATCAATGCCGTCAAATTGGCCATGAAATTGGGTGTGCCTGTGGTACGAATCAACGCCCGCACCGGCGAAGGAATGGACAACTTAAAAAAAGCGATTTTGCAAGTATTGGAAAATACTATGTCAAAGTTCAAGCCCTACTTTGACCCTGCCGAGCAGTTGGCGGAACTTATCGCCGAAGCTAAACAAGCGCACAACCTCTCCAATGGCTATTTGGCATTACATTATATTCAACAGCATGATATTTTTTCGTTTTTGCCGACCGAAGAACGAGTAAAGTTGGACAAACTCATCGAAAAACATGGCTTCCAAGAAAATGGCTTTCAAGCTACCGAAACCATGCACCGCTATGCCACGATTGACGGTATCGTAAAGGATGCTTTGAAAACTCCTAATATAACAGTAAAGCCTTATTGGACAGAGCGTTTAGATAAAATTTTGCTTCACCCATTTTGGGGCTATGCAATTTTTTTAGGGGTACTGTTGATTATTTTTCAGGCAGTTTTTACGTTCGCACAGATTCCTATGGACGCAATAGATGCAGGTATGGCGAGTTTGACCGAATGGCTAAAATCGCTGCTACCCGAAGGCAAACTGACCAGCCTTCTCACCGATGGCCTACTGGCGGGCATTGGGGGAGTGGTGGTATTTATTCCACAAATCGCTTTTTTGTTTTTGCTGGTATCGCTGCTCGAAGAATCGGGCTATATGGCTCGGGTCATGGTCATCATGGATAGAATCATGCGTCGCTTCGGGCTGAATGGCAAGAGTGTCGTGCCGCTTATTTCGGGGGTGGCCTGTGCCGTACCGGCGATCATGTCGGCGCGGAGCATTGCCAATCGCAAAGAACGACTGCTCACGATTTTGGTTACACCCTTGATGAGTTGCTCGGCGCGTTTGCCTATTTTTACGATACTGATAGCCCTTGTTGTACCTGCTACCCCTGTTTTTGGCTTTTTTACATTGCAGGGCTTCACATTGTTGGGGTTATATCTGTTGGGTACTTTGGGGGCGTTGCTGTCGGCTATGGCCTTGAAGGGCTTTGTACCCAATACTGACAAAGGCTATTTTGTGATGGAAATGCCCACTTACAAACCTCCTCGATGGTATCATGTGGGGATTGCGGTCTGGGAGAGTGTGAAGGCGTTTGTGGTAGATGCCGGCAAAATTATCGTCGCGATTTCGATTGTTTTATGGGTGCTGGCTTCCTACGGCCCTGGCGATAGCATGGAGCGTGCCGAGCAGAGGGTTCTTCAGCAAAATCCTACCCTTGCCGATACTGAACTCGACAATGCCATCGCAGCCCAAAAACTCGAAAACTCCTATGCAGGGCATTTTGGCAAATTCATAGAGCCGGCTATCGCACCGCTGGGTTATGATTGGAAAATAGGCATTGCGCTGCTTACGTCTTTTGCCGCACGGGAGGTGTTTGTAGGGACTGTTTCGACGATTTACAGTCTTGGTTCCGAAGCCGACGAAAACAATGCTACGCTCAAACAACGCCTCCGCAACGACATCAACCAACGTACCGGTCAGCCGACTTACAATTTGGCTACGTCTTTCTCTCTGCTGATTTTCTATGTGTTTGCTATGATGTGTATGAGTACCATGGCAACGGTCTATCGCGAAACCCGCTCTTGGCAATGGACGGCTGCCCAGTTTTTCTACATGACGGGATTAGCTTATTTGTTGGCATTTTTTACATATCAAATGCTGAAATAACAGACTATTTGTAGCAAACCTGCTTTATAGATGAAACTGTTTAAACTTTTTATTTTCTGTAAAAAACGAATCATTTTTTCAACACAAAGTAATCAAAGAAATTTACACGAAGACTACAAAGAGAGAGAGAGTATGCTTTTTGTGTACTTTGTGCCTACGCTCTGGGTACTTTGTGTTTAATTTGAAAACCTTAAATAGGATAGATTTTTGTGAGTTAAAAGAAATGAATGTTGAGCAAAAACGATTTATTTTTGCTCAACAACTAAAACAAATTATCCTATGACCCCAACCGTTATCATCACTGGCTCTGGCCGCAAAAAAGGAATAGGCGAGGCCATTGCATTGCGTTTTGCTACTGAAGGCTGCAACGTCGTCATCTCTGACATTGGTGTCGCCAAAGGGCGAGAGTTTGCTTCCGAGCACATTGGCAACACGACCGAAATGAACGAAATCGTGGCCGCTTGTGAGGCGGCTGGTGGCAAGGCCATCGGTATCCCCTGCGATGTACGTATCGCTGCCGACTGTACTCATTTGATTCAAAAAACAGTCGAAACTTTCGGTCGTGTGGACATACTCATCAACAATGCTGGGGTAGGCTATCTGATGGAGCCTTTCACGGAGTTTAAAGAAGAAAGTTGGGACGCGGTGTTAGATGTCAATCTCAAAGGGGCTTTTCTATGCTCTCAAGCGGCTGCACGTCAGATGATAGCGCAAGGTACGGGCGGCTGTATCATCAATATCGCCAGTCAAGCCGCCAAATCGGGCTTTCCGTTTGCAGCGGCCTATACCGCTTCCAAGCATGGGTTGGTAGGGCTTACGCGCTCCAATGCCGTAGAGTTGGGCAAGTTTGGTATCAGAGTCAATGCCGTTTGCCCCAACCATATCACAACAGGACTGGGCGACTGGCAAAATAAATTTTTCTCCGAGAAAATGGGGCTTGACTACGATACTTACCTACAAGGTATCCGCGACCGCAACCCCCTGGGGCGCACGGGGGTAGTCGAAGACATCGCCAAAGCCTGTTGGTTTTTGGCCTCCGACCAAGCCTCCTACATCACCGGCGAAGCCATGAACGTCAGTGGGGGAGAGGAATATCATTAGTCAGTTGCTGTTTGATTTTTGTAAGTTTTGGTTTGGGAAATGTTTGAATGACCACGATTTCAGGCTGTAATTTTGTAGTGTTTATACTCATTCAAAATTGATAATCAAAAAAACCTCATAGGTTTCTTTTGATTATCAATGGGTTACATAGCTAATTTTTTGTAAACCTATGAGATTTAAGTATAAAAAACGCTAACAAAATGCCACTCAACTTCCATTCCTTCCTCTTTTTAGTCAAAAATTCGGTGTTTCTTATTGGGGTTATGTTTGCCTTGGGTAGTATGGCCCAATCGAACGATAGCCTCCGTACTCCCGAACCGCTGCACGCTTCGGCCAATATCAACCTGACCAACAACGGCGTGTCGCTTTTCCCTAACCTGATGCTGGGCCGTCCGGCTACGATTATCAACCTTACGGTGGGCAAAAAACATATTTTCTTTGAACCCGAACTCCGCTGGGGACTCGACGGCAAGCCGTGGTCGTATATTTTTTGGGTGCGCTATCGTTCCAAAAAAACAAAACATTTTAGCTGGCACGCGGGCGTACACCCCTCCTATATTTTGCGTGAAAATCAGGTGATTGTCAACGAACAACTGACCAATCGCTGGGTGTCGCAGCGGTTTTTGGCCGGGGAGGTAGTGCCGGTTTGGCATCATTCGCCCAAGTTTTCGCTGGGGCTGCATTTGCTGGCTTCCAAAGGCTTAGATGCGTATGGTGTGCAGCGGAGTACCTACGTATCGTTGCAGCCGAGATTTCCCGATATACGTTTATCCAAAAATTATTATGTAGGCTTTTTTCCACAAGTGTTTCATCTGGCGTTAGACGAAAATAAAGGCGTGTATTACAGTCATCTGCTAACGTTCAACAAACGCCATTTCCCCGTCTATTTTTCGACGATTTTCACCTACAAAATCAAATCCGACATACCGAGCGACCGCCTGCTCTGGAATGTAGGCCTCAACTTTAAACTCTGACAGTGATGAGCCAAATCGAAACCCTCGAAGCCTTTTACGAGCGCAAGTTTGACTGGATACCCGAAAGCCTCAGCCGCGACATCGGCCATGTCAATCTTTTCAAACTGCCCTTGCCCTCCAACAAACCCATACCCTACCGCCGCCGCGATTTTTTCAAGGTTACGCTTTGTAGAGGCAACAGCCGTATTCACTATGCCGACCGTGTTTATAGCTTTGAAAAGCAGGCACTTGTATTTTCCAATCCTTTCATACCCTACAAATGGGAACACCTCGAAGACGACCTGACGGGCTATTATGTCATTTTCAATGCGAAGTTTTTCAATCAATTCGGCAATCTGACACAATATGAAGTCTTTCAGCCGACGGGGACGCACGTTTTTGAGCTGGACGACAGCCAGTTTGTGCAGCTTTCTGGTATTTTTGAACGCATCGAGGCCGAATTGCAGTCAGATTACATTCACAAATACGATGCCATACGCAACCAGATTTTTGAGTTGATTCATTATGCCATGAAAACCCGCCCTTCGACGCACATAGAGCAACTTCCCATCAATGCCGCGCAGCGGATTCATTGGCTGTTTTTGGAGCTACTGGAGCGGCAGTTTCCGATAGATGAAAGTCATACCGAAATTCGCCTTCGTTCACCCGCCGATTTTGCCCTGCATCTCAACGTACACATCAATCACCTCAACCGCGCCGTTAAAAAAAACAGCGGCAAAACTACCTCTCAAATCATTAGTGAGCGTATCCTCCAAGAGGCCAAAATCATGCTCAAACAAAGCCGCTGGAATGTATCCGAGATAGCGTATTCGTTGGGGTTCAAAGAAGTTACGCATTTCAACAACTTTTTTAAGAAGCACCTTAATACCAGCCCTGTCAGGTTTCGCAATGGAGGGTGAGTGGTTTTCTATACCCTTTTATACCAAAGTTGAGAGTGTCCTTCTTTCAAAACAAGGAAGATTTTAGGGAGATGATTTACAGCACATTGGCAGCATAAAGCGGCAGATTGACTAACCAATCTTGCACTCTGTAGGGACTCATCGAGCAACGAACGGCTCTGTTGGGTTTATATTTATCAACAAACACTTTCAAACTCTTTGCTTTGAGATTTTCTTCGGCTTTGACCTCAATCGGTACTATTTCGTTTTGTCTTTGGAGAAGGAAATCTACCTCTGCGGTAGCATTGGGAGCAGACCAATAGTAAACGTCATGTTGTATGTGGAGTTGTTGGGCTACAAATTGCTCTGTCAATGCCCCCTTAAATTCGGTCAAGATGCTGTTTTTCTCCAACAGGATTTTGGCATCAAGTTGTGCCATGGCATTGAGCAATCCTACATCTACACAATACAACTTGAAACTATCAAAATCGGTGTATGACTTGAGTGGTAGGGTGGGTTTTTCGACAAGATGTACTTTCAAAATCAAACCTGCTTCTGTCAGCCACCCTATCGCTGTTTCAAAATCTTTGGCTCGGCTTCCTTTTTTGATTTGTCCGTAAATAAACTTACGATTTTCTTTGGCCAATTGACTCATCAAGTGGTGCCAAACCAATCGGATTCGTGGTACAGCTTCAAGGGGGGCATACTTGGCAAAATCATTTTCATAGCCCCACAAAATTTTTTCTTGAATCGCCCTGACTTCATTCAAATCACGCTGCTGGAGATAGTTGAAAACGGCTTCTGGCATACCTCCCACAAAATAATAAAGCCGCAGAAGTTCGACCAATTTTTCGTGGAAAGTTTCGATAACATTCCAATTTTGCGCCTCCAAGTGTTCTTTGAGTAGATGATGCCCGATGTTGTCTAAAAACTCAAAAAAACTCATGGGGTACATTCGTAAAAAATCTACTTTTCCAACGGGGAAAGACGTATTCTTTTGCAGTGATACGCCCAACAACGAACCCGCTGCCACAATGTAATAGTGGGGAGCTTGTTCGTAGAAATATTTGAGGGCGGTGAGTCCTTTATCGGCTTCTTGGATTTCGTCAAAAATCAGGAGTGTTTTGTCGGGGTCTATTTTTTGATTAGCCTCTATTTCAATGATTGAAATAATACGAACAATGTCAAAATCAACTGAAAAAAGTGATTTGAGGCGTTGGCTACTTTCAAAATTGAGATAAACGACTTGCTCAAACTCATTGTTGCCCAACTCGCGCATGAGCCAAGTTTTTCCTACTTGTCTGGCACCTTGCAGAATCAGCGGTTTTCGGTTTGGTGAGTTTTTCCAACGCAACAAATCTTCATATATCGCTCTTTTCACTTTTTAGTTTGTTTTTTTGCTCAAAAATACATTTTTACAAACCAAAAAATGTTTATAAATACATTTTTTTTAATGAAAATACGAAGAAACACTTCTTTCAATTCTCCCCCAGCCGAAACTCCGTAGGGCTGATGCCTGCTTTTTGCTTGAAAAATCGGGTGAAGTGCTGCGGATAGCGAAAGCCCAGCTCGTAGGCGATTTCATTGACGGTTTTTTCGCTCTCAAATATCTTGGTTTTGGCTATTTCGAGGGTTTTGTTCAAGATATACTCTTTGGCCGACTGCCCGGTTTCCTTTTTGACCAAATCGCCAAAATAATTGGCCGACAGGTGCAGCGCATCGGCAAAATATGCCACCGAAGGCAGACCTATCTTTTGGGGTTTGTCCGAATGAAAATACTCATTCAACAATGCCTCAAACTTCTCCAAAATTCCTTTGTGGGCGTGTTCACGGGTGATAAACTGCCGGTCGTAGAAACGCTGGCAATAGTCCAGAAAAACCTCAATCTGCGTTACAATCAGCTTTTTACTGTGTTTGTCCACAGGTTGTTTGAGTTCATAGTGGATTTTGGCCAAACAATCCATGACCAACTGACGCTCGTCGTCCGAAAGGTGCAGGGCTTCGTTTGACTCATAACTGAAGAAACTGTACTGCTGAATCGCCTTGGCGAGCGATGTACCCAGCAGTAAGTCGGGGTGAAACACCAACCCGTAGCCCATGGGTTGGTAGGTGACTTTGGGGTTTTCGATAGACGACACTTGCCCCGGAGCGAAGAAAACCAATGTACCCGCTTGATAGTCGTAGTAGTGCCGTCCGTAGCGCATATCGCCGCATTTTACGTCTTTGAGATAGATGCAATAGAGCTTATACTGAAACTTGACGGTATCGGCCTCGCCCCAATGCCGGGGGTGAGCTTGCGAGAAGTCAATCACGCTCACGAGTGGGTGCAGGGTCTTGTGGTTGTTGGCGGCGTTGTAGTCGCTGATGCTGTTGATAGGGCAGAGAAGTTCCATGTCGAGGCGTTGTTTTCTACAAAATTAAGCGTTTCACTATACCAACTTTCATCTCACTAATTCTTATCAGTAAAAATGGTAGAAACTCCCGTAGTTTTTGTAGCCGCCGGTGAGGTTGCTGACTTTCTTGTGGTGAAATCCGAAAATGTTATCTTTGTAAAAAAGACTCAAAATGAATGCTTTATTAGAGCGTATTACGATCAACCCTAACATTTGCCACGGCAAACCTACTATCCGTAACAAGCGATATCCTGTCGAACTTATTTTAGATTTGCTCGCTGCTGGCAGTACGCAAGAAGAAATTTTGGAAGACTATCCAACACTCGAAAAAGAGGATATAATGGCCTGTTTGGCTTATGCTGCTCGCCTTTCAAAAGTGAAAAGTATTCAAAAAGTTTTGGTATGAAGTTTTTAGTAGATGCCCAACTCCCTCCACTTTTGGCAGATTGGATGCAAGAAAAGGGCTTTGATACAATCCATACCAACGACTTACCGATGAAAGATGAAACCACCGATGACGAAATCCGAATAGTGGCAAATCAGCAGCAAAGGGTTGTAGTAACAAAAGATGCTGATTTCTATGACAGTTACATAATACATAAGTCGCCGCAACGATTGCTTCTTATTTCGGCGGGTAATATCAAAAATAGACAACTTCTCGATTTGTTCCGCAAAAACTTTCAAGAAATCACAAAGATGTTTGCCTATTGTGATTTTGTTGAAATGAGCAATACCGACCTGATTGCTCATGAATAGTTACCAGTAAAAATGATAGAAACTCCCGTAGTTTTTGTAGCCGCCGGTGAGGCTGCTGACTTTCTTGCGGTGAAATCCGAAAATGTTATCTTTGTAAAAAATGTAAAATATGGAAGCACTCTCAATCAATAATACTCCCGAAAAACTTCAAATTACTTTTGACAAACGTTTTTTCGATGAGTCATTCCTCAGAGAAACCATTGAGTTTTTACGTACCGAATATCTTGCCCAACGTGTTGATTTTGAGGGAAGTATCGAAGACTTGGGCAGCGAAATCAAACATAGTTGGTGGCAGCGTAACAAACATCGTTACATTCAAGAAAAATGAAAGTGGTACTTGATGCCAATATTCTGTTTGCCGCTTTGCGTGCTACCAATCGAACTTTCAGGCAGCAATTATATTTCTCCGACTACTCTTTCTATGCTCCCAAATTTCTGATTGTGGAGATTTTTGAACACAAAGAACGGATTGTAGGAAAATCTAAAGCCTCACCGTATGAGGTATATGAATATTTGGACGATGTACTTCAAAAAATAAACTTTGTTAGCAACGACTTTATTTCTTACGAAAACTACATTCGTGCTTACCATTTGTGTAAAGCAGTGGACGAAGACGATACCCCATTTGTAGCCTTAGCACTCGAACTTAAAGCAAAACTCTGGTCAAAAGATGAAACACTCAAATCACATTTGATAAAAAATGGGTTTGACAGTTTCTATGCCTTTTGATAAAACGTTCCCTCATTATTTCGCTTTATCGGATACTTTCCTGTAAAAATGGTAGAAACTCCTGTAGTTTTTGTAGCACTGCTGTTGGGCAAAGTGCCGAACTTTGTCGAAGTTTAGTAAAAGCTGTAAACACTTCAAAATGAAGAAGATAATCTTGATTTTATTGGCTTTGGGAGGATTGGCTTGGGGGCTGTATGCCCAGCCTACCGGTAGCGATTTCACAAAAGTAAAAACCACCAACGGCACTGTGCGGGGCAGTATCGAAGGAGAGGTAGCTGTATTCAAGGGTATTCCTTATGCGGCTCCACCTGTGGGGGCTTTCCGCTGGCGACCGCCCCAGCCTGTCAAAAACTGGGAAGGCGAACTCAACGCCACACAATTCGGCCCCAACTGCGCCCAAGCAGGCTGGGGAGCAGCTCCCGGCACTATGGCCGAGGGGGCATCGGAAGATTGCCTATACCTGAATATCTGGAAACCCACCCAAGGAACAAACCTGCCCGTTATGGTGTGGATTCACGGCGGAGGTTTTACGGCAGGGAGTGGGGCCAGTCCTCAAAGTGTTGGGCATGAATTTGCCAAGCAGGGCGTGATTTTGGTTACATTCAACTACCGATTAGGACGATTGGGCTTTTTTGCGCATCCGGCTTTGAGTAAAGAGTTTGCCGACGAACCCAAAGGCAACTACGGCTACATGGACCAAATAGCGGCCTTGCAGTGGGTTCAGAAAAACATCGCTGCCTTTGGAGGCAACCCAGCTAACGTTACGATTTTTGGGTTTTCGGCAGGTGGGGTGTCTGTGCATTCTTTACTCACGATTCCGGCAGCCAAAGGGCTTGTTCATAAAGCCATAAGCCATTCGGGCGGTGGGCGTGACGGCGTGCTCACAGGCAGACCCCTCAACAAAGAAAATGCTGATGTGCTGTACCCTGTTTCTGCCGAAACGATTGGTGTCAATTTTGCCCGAAAACACGGCATCGAAGCTACTGATGCTTCGGCTCTGGCAAAGCTGCGTGCCTTGAGTGTGGAGCAAATCGTGGACGGTGGCCAAGAAACCGACGGCCCCAATGGCCCACGCATTTATTTAGGACCTATACTCGACGGCAAATTGGTCGTCGAAACCGCCGAAAGTGCCTACACTACTGGGCGGCAGCCTAACATACCATTCATGATTGGCAATTGCAGTGCCGAGGTGGGTGGGGCTTTTGTGAGTAATGCCAAAACCAAAGAAGAACTGTTTGCCTCACTGGGCGAATGGGCCCCCGAAGCCAAAGCCGTGTATGACCACGACGGCAGCAAAACCTTTGACGAAGTCCTCATCAAATTCAACACTGATTGGGTGTGGGGCGAGCCTGCCCGCATGGCAGCAAGGGCATTTGTAGCCAAAAGAGCACCTGTTTATCTGTTTCAGTTTGGCTATGTACCTACGGCATCACAACAACGCTCACCTCATGGTGCAGGGCATGGATCAGACATTCCGTTTGTGTTCAATACCCTCAATGCTCGCTGGGGTGTATCGGGTGAGCCTACTGCCCAAGAGAAAAAATTGGCTCAAACCATGAATACCTACTGGGCAAACTTTGCCAAAACAGGCAACCCCAACGGCAAAGACTTACCCAACTGGCCACAGTACACCCCCAAAAATCAAGAGATGCTCGACATAGCACTCGACGGCACCGTCGCCAGTAAGCCAGACCCACGAAAGGCAAGATTTGATGTCATCGAAAAAGCCATGAAAAACAGAAGTAAGATTCAGGCACGTGGGATTTAGAATCAATATTTACAACCAACTCTCATCATGAAAAGAATCATCATCAGTTTCGTTCTACTTTTTGTAGCTACACATGGGGCTTTGGCGCAATCTTCCAAAGACGAGCAAACCGTACTTCAACTCTCCAAAGACAAATGGCAATGGATGGCCGACAAAGATGTGGCCAAACTCGAACCACTCTTCGACGACAAGGCGAAATTCGTACACATGAGCGGCACGTGGAAAAAAGACGAAGAACTCGACATCATCAAAACGGGCAGTATTTGGTACAAAAAAGCAACCGTACACGACTCGGCTGTGGAGGTTTCGGGCAAAACGGCAATCGTCTGGAATCGCATCACGCTCGAATCGGTAGTAAGAGGCAATGATGCTAAAGTGGAATTTACCGTAACCGAAGTCTATCAAAAACAAGGTAAAAACTGGAAAATGCTGGCTTTGACATTCAGCAGCGTGCGAGATACACATCAAATAAAGAAGTAGAAAAATAGTCAAACTTAAATTTCTTTTAGATGACTAAACTAACCAAAATAACCACCTGTCTGATAGTAGGGTTGGGTGTTGTGTTTGTAGTAAGTTTCCAAAAAAGCGATGATAATGGCCGCACTTGGGCTACCTACAAAGCCGATGAGAAAAGCACCAGCTACTCGCCCTTAGACCAAATCAACCTTACGAATGTAGGGTCGTTGAAGAATGTTTGGACAGCTCAGTTCAACGACACTCCCCAAGGCGACCCACCCGGGTCGAGTCAGTCCAACCCAATCATCGTGGACGGGGTCATGTATGCCAACTCAGCCAAACAGTGGGTCTATGCCCTCGATGCCACCACAGGCCAACAGCTCTGGGCGTTCAAAGCCTTGGACGACGGCGAACCCACAGCCGCCAGCCGAGGCGTAACCTACTGGGAAAAAGGACAAGACAAGCGTATTTTGTATTCGGCGGGCAATTATCTCATGGCTATCAATGCCAAAACAGGCAAGCTCATACCTACTTTTGGCAACAAAGGCCGCATCAACCTCAACGTAGGTGTGAGAGATGACCCTTCCAAAATTTCGGTTACACTTACTACCCCCGGGAGTATTTTCAAAGACCTCATCATCATAGGTTCTCGCTTGCCCGATTTTTATGGCTCGGCACCGGGCTATATCAGAGCCTACCACTGCCAAACAGGTAAATTGGTCTGGACATTTCGCACCATACCTTACCCAGGCGAATTTGGCTACGACACCTGGCCCAAAGATGCCTACAAATACGCCGGTGGTGTAAACTGCTGGGGAGGCATGAGCATAGACAGCCAGCGGGGCATGGTATTTCTGGCTTTAGGCTCGCCAAGTTATGACTTTTATGGTGCCGACCGCAAAGGCTCTAATCTTTTTGGCAACTGCGTGCTGGCCCTCGATGCTGCCACCGGCAAGTATAAATGGCATTTTCAGACCGTTCACCATGACCTTTGGGATTATGACTTGCCCTGCCCGCCCAATCTCGTAACAATCACCAAAGACGGCAAAAAGGTAGATGCCGTAGCACAAGCTACCAAGCATGGTTTTATTTTTGTGTTGGACAGAGATACGGGCGTACCACTATTTCCTGTCGAAGAACGTAAAGTACCCCCTTCGTACCTCCCCGGCGAAGAGGCTTGGCCGACCCAGCCCTTCCCGCTCAAACCCAAGCCTTTTGTACGCCAACACATGACCGAAGACGACCTCACCCACTACTCCGATGCCGACCACGAAGCTCTACTGAAACAGTTCAGGTCGGTACGTTACGAAGGGTTGTTTACGCCCCCCGACCTCAAAGGAACGATTTCGCTGCCTGCCACCCGTGGTGGAGCCAACTGGGGAGGAGCCGCCTTCGACCCCAACACCGAGTACCTGTATGTGAGAGGACATAACCTGCCCGAAATACAGACCATTGTAGATGCCAACAAGCATTTTGCAGCCCAAAACAACACCCTTTACGAAAGAGGGCGAGTAACCTATCTCAAACACTGCGCCACCTGCCACGGCCCCGAACGTAAGGGCATACCGCCTACCTTTCCGTCGTTGGTGGGTTTGAAAGGAAAAAAAACCGAAAAACTAATCCTCGAAAAAATACGCAGAGGCGGTGGGGCCATGCCCGGCTACAAAGGGGTGCTGACCGCCCAAGAAGAAAATGCAATCATGGCTTTTTTGTATGATAAGTTGGACGCAAAAATAGAAGTCCCCCAAACCTTAGCCACCAAAGAAGAACCCCTGCGCTACATGAATACCTCTGCCTACGCCACTTGGAGCGACCCCAGCGGCAATCCCGCCCTCAAAACGCCTTGGGCTACTTTGAACGCCCTCAATCTCTCTACAGGTGAGTACGAATGGCAGATACCGATTGGCAACGACGAAAAACGCCAGCAAAGCGCAGAACCCACAGGGCTTTTGGCACGTTCCGGCCCCATGGTAACAGCCGGCGGGTTGGTGTTTATCAGCGGAGCTGCCGACAAAAAACTTTGGGCTTTCGATAAAAAAACGGGTAAACAGGTGTGGGAAACAACCCTTCCGGCTGCCAACAACGCCAACGTTTGCTCTTATTTCGTGAAAGGCAAACAGTACATTGCCCTTTCGGTAGGAGGTACGCCCGAAAACCCTTCGGGTTCGATTATGGCCTTTGCTTTGCCGTAAATGCCTGTAAAAAATCTAAACTACTCAGTATATGCTAAAAAAAGGTCATTTTTCGATATTCACAGCCGTTGCTGTATCACTACTTGCTTTTGACACACAAGCGCAAAATAAGCCGCTGATTATCAAAGAACAGGGGAGTTTTGCGGTGGGTGGCACGGTCATCAAAAACCCCGGCACTTACGACCACATCAAGCGTGGCCCCGAAGGGCAGACCTTCCACGGCGACCACGCCTACATCACCTACCAAGTCCCGGCCAAAGCCCGCAAACTTCCGCTGGTATTTTGGCATGGCATAGGGCAATTCTCCAAAACATGGGAAACTACCCCCGACGGGCGTGAGGGATTCAACAATATTTTCTTGCGGCGTAATTTTGGCGTTTATCTCATCAACCAACCTCGCCGAGGCCATGCAGGGCGT
Organism: Runella sp.; assembly: GCA_046294665.1. Taxonomy (GTDB): domain Bacteria; phylum Bacteroidota; class Bacteroidia; order Cytophagales; family Spirosomataceae; genus Runella. The sequence continues at coordinate 1,879 of JBKBKL010000051.1, read as the reverse complement.
AGCACCATGGCAACCACTATCACCCCTACCCCCGACGAACAAAACTGGTTTGGTACATTCAGACTGGGTATTTGGCCCAATTTCTTCGAGGGAGTGCAGTTTCCCCGTGATGAGGAGTCGCTCAACCAGTACTTTCGCCAGATGACCGTCCAAGTAGGCGATATTGACATCAACCTCAACGTGGACGCTACGGCGAAGCTGTTCGACAAAATCGGCGAGGGCATACTCGTTACGCACTCACATTCGGGCGGTATGGGTTGGGCCACGGCCGTCAGGAGCGGCAAAGTCAAAGCCATAGCCTCCTACGAGCCGGGCAGCGGCTTTCTGTTTCCCGAAGGCGAAGTACCACCGCCTATCGAGAGTTCTGCCGGCCCCGTAGCAGCCATAGGCATACCTAAGCAGGACTTCATGAAACTCACCAAAATCCCTATCATCATCTACTACGGCGATTTCATACCCTCTAGCCCCGACCCCAACCCCGGTGCCGACGGCTGGCGGGCAAGGCTCCAAATGGCCCGTAAATGGCAAGATACAGTAAACAAATACGGTGGCGATGTAACGGTCATTCACCTGCCCGAACTCGGCATCAAAGGCAATACCCACTTCCCGTTTTCGGACTTGAACAACCTCCAAATCGCCGATTTACTCTCGAAGTGGTTGAAGCAAAAGGGATTGGATAAGTTTTGATTTTACCTTGAAAAAATCTAACTATTGTTATGTATTTTCAAGGTAATACGGCATATTTGTAGTATGATTGAAAGAACCATACTACCGCAAATTCAAAAAGCCCTTTCGTATTTTCCTGCTGTGGGGATTATTGGCCCACGTCAAGTTGGTAAAACGACATTAGCCAAAATCTTAGAAAAAACAATTGAAAAGCCTGTTTTATTCCTTGACTTAGAGCGTGATACCGACCGTCAAAAATTAAAAGAGGCTGAATATTTTTTGCAACTCTATACTGAGAAATGTGTCATAATAGATGAGATTCAAAATATGCCTTCGCTTTTCCCCCTATTACGTTGGCTTATTGACCAAGATAGGCAGCCAGCAAGGTATATTCTGACAGGCTCAGCCTCACCGGATATTATCAAAGGAAGTACCGAAACGTTGGCAGGGCGTATTGCTTATTTTGAATTGATGCCTTTTTCGTTGCTTGAAATTTTAGACATAAAATCCTACCATGAACACTGGTTTCGTGGAGGTTTTCCAGATGCCTTATTAGCTCCCTCCGATGAAATTTCGGAGATGTGGCTGAGTAACTTCATTGAAACTTTTTTGCACAGAGATATAAGGCAGATTGGTTATGAGATTACAGTGCCGGCAATGGAGCGTTTTTTGAAAGTATTAGCCTCGATGAGTGGAAATTTACTCAACATAGATGACTTATCTCGGACATTAGGTTTGAGTAGTGTAACTATCAAGAAATATCTCGACATCTTAGAAGGTACTTTTTTGATGAGGAGATTGACCCCTTACTATGTCAATACAACCAAAAGATTGGTGCGCTCACCAAAAATATATATTCGTGATTCGGGGCTTATGCACCGCCTATTAGGATTGAAGAATTTTGAACAATTATTTGGGAGTATTTGGCTCGGTAACTCATGGGAAAGCTATGTGATAGAAGAAATCATAAGAACTGCCGGCAAATCTTTTGAATACTTCTTCTACCGAACTCATGCAGGGGCAGAGGTAGATTTAATCTTAAAGGGAGCATCAAATCGTCTAACCTTTATCGAAATAAAATTCAGTAGTAACCCCACTCCTTCAAAAGGGTTTTTCAATGCTGCCGAAGAGTTGATTCCTGCTCATCAGTACGTCATTGTTCCTGAGGGTGAAACATGGCAAAGAGGCCCAAATTTGAAAGTGAGTGGTTTAG
>JBKBKL010000050.1:14426-25951 GCA_046294665.1 Runella sp. | reverse complement strand
GTAGGTAGTGCGTTCTTCCATAGGTTTGGTAAGTTTGTTGAGTTTGAAAACCAGATCGGTGATAATGTCGCCGTAGTATTGGAGTACTTCGGCACTCAATACATTTTTGAGTTTGACGTAGCCGTTTTCTCGATAAAACGCTTTGGCTTCTTCGGATACATGAAAAGGAGTATTTAGCTCTTCGAGCAAGGCAGTGGTATCAACGGTCGTTTGCATGATTTTTATGAAATGTTTTTACCACAAAGTACAGAAAACGTAAGATAAATAAAGTTTGCTGTTTTGATTAAAAAATACTTTATTTTACCTCTTTCAAAAAAGTATTCTTGTATATTTTGTCAAAAAATGCGAGTTTTTAATGAAACCCCAACTCGAAAAACTGCTGCCTTTAGCTACCGAATCTTTTTCGGTGAAGCATTTATACCAGCCTTATTTTGATGCCCCATGGCACTACCACCCCGAATACGAACTTACGTTTATTGTACGAGGTTCGGGTCAGCGTTTTGTAGCCGACAACGTAGCGTCTTTCGCAGAGGGAGATTTGGTGTTATTAGGGAGCAATTTACCTCATTTTTGGAGATGTTCGTCCGATTTTTATTTATACCCTCCCATACATACTGCCGAAGCCGTAGTAGTCCAGTTTGGAGAAGATTTTGTCAAAAATTTTTTAGCAAAAGCCCCAGAGTTTTCGTCAATCATTCAATTACTTCATCGTTCGGCTTGGGGTATTGTTTTTGAGGATTCGACTACCCAACGACTCCGGGGTTCTTTTCTTGAACTCTCTTCTTTGAATGGAAGTGCGAAACTTTTGGCATTGTTGACTATTTTGTCAGTACTGGCCGAAGCCCCCAACATACAGCTTTTGGCCAGTAGTACGTATCGCCTTGCGCCCGATGAGGCCGAAAATGAGCGTATGAAGCGTGTTCTTGATTTTACACTGACTCATTTTCAGCAAGAAATCAGTTTGGAGGCTATCGCCAACGTGGCACATCTGACTGTACCCGCTTTTTGTAGGTATTTCAAGAAACGTACCCAAAAAACCTACGTGGAGTTTTTGACCATGATTCGCCTCAACCATGCTTGTAAGCTACTTACGCACAGCGAAATGAGTGTTGCTCAAATAGGTTTAGAAAGTGGCTTTCAGCACTTGCCACATTTTCATCGGTTATTTAAACAATATACTTCACGTTCTCCTCTGCAATATCGCCTCCAGCATCAAGTCAGGCATTGAGGTTCTGGACAAACGCTTGGCAGTACTGGCCAATCATATCTCGTACACGAGCAAACTCCGCACGAGTTTCTTCCTCTGAACCCACAAATTTGGCGGGGTCTGGAAAATTGTGATGCAGTACTTTGACTTTGGCAGGGAAATAAGGGCAGCGTTCGCGGGCGTTGTCGCAGACGGTGATGACGTAATCGAACGTTTCGTTTTCGTACTCCGATACGTTGTTGGAGGTATGATGCGAAATATCAATGCCTACTTCGGCCATGGTGGCTATGGCGCGGGGATTGACTCCATGTGTTTCGACTCCTGCCGAATATACTTCGGCTTGCTCGCCCAAAAGATGTGCCAAATAGACATGTGCGATTTGACTACGGCAACTGTTGCCTGTACAAAGAACTAAGATTTTCATCGTTGTATGAAGGGGGGATTGTGAAAATGGTTAGCAACAGCCACTACCGGGTAAGCAGGAACTATTTGTTGCTTGTAAATCAGATATTTTTACTTTGATTTTGCTTTCATTTTTCGATGATGTAGTATTAGATTCCATTGGTTTTTGGGCAAAAACGGTAATGCTCAATATTCCTAAACCACTTTTTCTAAACTCCTCTAAGGCTTGGGGAGTGAGGTATTCGAGTAGAATCTTATCGGGCAAATGAATCTCTTTTTCTTTTTGAATCGTGAGGTTTTCAAAACCTGTATTTTGTATCAACCCCAAGTATTCTTCTTTTTGAATAGCACCCGATACACAGCCTGCGTACATTTCGGCGGCTTGGGCCAAATCGGGCGGTAAAATACCCTGCAAAACAATATCAGAAATACTAAAATGCCCTCCGGGCTTGAGTGTACGATAGATTTCTTTGAAAACCGCTGATTTGTTGGGTACTAAGTTCAAGACGCAGTTGCTTACAATTACGTCGGCTACGTTGTCGCTGACGGGCATGGCTTCGATGTCGCCTTGACGAAACTCTACGTTGTTGAAGCCCAGTTTTTCGGCATTGGCACGGGCTTTGGTTATCATTTCCTCCGTAAAATCTATACCGATGACTTTGCCATCGGCTCCTACTGCCGCGCGTGCTACAAAGGCATCATTGCCAGCACCACTCCCCAAATCAATGACGGTATCGCCTTGATTGATATGTGCAAATTGAGTAGGAAGCCCACAGCCCAATCCTAAGTCGGCATCGGCTATGTAGCCTTCAAGCGTTTGGTAATCTTCGGCCATGATACCGATGAAGTCGCCATCGGTGGCACAAGTAGGCCCACAGCCACAGCATGAGGACGCATTTTGGGTTTTGGATTGGGTGGCAATCTCGGCGTATTTCTCACGCACGAGTTCTTTGAGGTGTTGAGAGGAGTCCATGATGTTAAATTAAATTTAAAGTGAAAAATTGATTGTAATATTACGATGATTTAGGGTAAATTTTTTTCAACAACAGTTTGTCGTAAGCATTGATTGGAAGAGTCGTCCAAAGGTTTGTTGGACTTCTTGCCATACTTGCTGATTGATACAGTAGCATACGCGAGGTGGCTCAATATTGCCTTGAATAATACCTATGCGTTTGAGTTCTTTCAAATGCTGCGATACCGTAGCTTGCGAAAGGGGTAGTTCGTCCACCAAATCGCCACATACGCAGGCTTGCCGTTCTGCCAGTAAGCGCAAAATCGCTACCCGAGCGGGGTGGGCGAAAGCCTTGGCCAAATCGGCAATACGATTTTCTTCTTGGCTGAATACGTCTGTCTTGCTAAGTCCCATGTTAAGTGCTAATTCATCGCAATATTACGATTGATTTTTCAAATTCCAAAACAACACCAATATTTTTTGATATGGCTGAATGAAATCAAAAATACTTCACAAACAGATTGATGAGTTTTTTGACTTTGTCGGTATAAGGTGGATAAATGAACGACATCGTACCAAACTGCCGCTTGGATACCCCACGCAAGTTGGAAAACTCTTGAAAGCTGAAGAAACCGTTCGATTTGCCGATGCCGCTGTTGTTTACACCTCCAAAGGGTAACTCTGGATTTTGAAATTGTAGCATCAAATCATTGACTACGGTATCGCCAGCCGATGTATGGTTGAGGAAGTAATCAATATTTTCGCGGTTTTTGCTGTGTATGTAGAGTGCCAAAGGCTTTTCTTTACGGTTGATGTATTGCACTACTTCTTCGCGGTCGGTGTAGGTGAGGACAGGCAACACTGGGCCAAAGATTTCCTCTTGCATGATTTTCATGTCGTCGGTTACGTTGGAGAGGAGTGTAGGTTCAATGAAATTCTGCTCGGCTATGGTCTTCCCACCGAGTTCTATTTTGGCACCTTTGGCAACGGCGTCATCAATGTAGCTTTTGACGCGCTCAAAATGCCGTTGGTTCACGATACGCGCATAGCTGTCGGAATTTTCGATGCCGCGCCCGTCGGGATTGTACATTTTTTGGATAGTTTCTTGGTATGCCTTTACGAACTCCTCTTTACGGGAGGCATGAATGAACACATAATCGGCGGCGATGCAGGTTTGGCCATTGTTGAGGCATTTGCTCCAAGCAGTCATGGAAGCTACTTTTTTGACATCGGCAGTCGGGTCAATGATATTGGGCGATTTGCCGCCAAGTTCGAGCGTAACGGAGGCCAAATGCTCGGCAGCCGCGCGCATGACGATTTTGCCCACGGCAGGCGAGCCTGTAAAAAAGATATGGTTGAAAGGCAGCTTGAGAAGTTCGGTTGCAGTTTGGGCATCGCCTTCTACCACGGCTACCTCCGAGGCTGGAAACAACTCGTCCGTCATTTTTTTGAGCAACGCCGAGGTATGGGGAGTCATTTCGGAAGGCTTGATGAGGGCCACATTACCGGCAGCTATGGCACTCACCAAAGGCTTGAGGGCAAGCGCGAGGGGGTAGTTCCAAGGCGAAATGATGAGGACATTGCCTTTGGGTTCGTGCTTGATGTAGTTGGAAGTGCCTACCATGCTCAAGGCCGTCGGTACACGCTGCGGGCGCATCCATTGGCGGAGGTGTTTGATGGTAAATTTGATTTCAGACACAATGCTGTACACCTCTCCCAGCATCACTTCTGCCGAGGGCTTACGGAAATCATCATAGAGGGCTTGTTTTATTTGTTGTTGATGACGCTCTAAGTATCCCTGTATTTTTCGGAGTTTTTCGATGCGCTCATGAGCCGTAGTAAGGGCGATTTGAGGGGCTTGTCGGCGTTGTTGGTCGAAAAGCGAGGCAATATCAATAGTCGAAATAGGCGCAGTAGAAACCATAAGTTGGTGAAGTTGGTTTGAGAATAAAATATCTCTCAAAAATACTATTTTTTGTGAGAATGAGTGTGGGGTTTTAGTAAAACCATTTTTTCTGTATTTTTACTAAAATTTTTATCATTTTGATTTATGAGTATCGTCAGCGACAACATGAAATACTTACGCAAACTGCATGGTATGACCCAAGAGCAGTTTGCAAGGCGTGTAGGTATCAAACGAGCTTCGGTAGGTGCTTATGAGGAGCAGCGAGCCAATCCCAACTTAGACGTTCTGAAAACGATGTCGCGGTTGTTCAATGTATCGGTAGATGATTTGTTGAAAAAAGACCTACGCAAAATCCGCGAAACGCCCAGTTTGCTCCCGATAGACAAGCCAACAGAAATCAAAGTAGAAACCAATGAACCCAAGGCTTTGTCGAGTATTTTTGAGCAATTTTATACCCCTCCTACCACTACTCCCAAAGTGTCTGAACCGACTGGAAATTTACCCAAACCTACGCCTGTACCACCTGCCATCACAGCACCGAAGCCCCCTGAGCCAGTATATGCTCCGCCACCAGTACCCACTTATACCCCCCCCGTGGTTACGGTACCGATAGCACCCTCGGCCCCTACTTTCAACAATATCCATGATACTCCCAATGGGGTGAGTATGGTACAAGCACCACCTACCCCTGGAACTTCCCAGCCTCTGTTAGTTTCGATACAATATGTACGCCAAACGCAGTTGAAAGAATATATAGAACGATTTCATCAAACTGAATATCTTAAGCGGCTGCCTGTTTTTCAAGCACCTATGCTACCAGAAGGGCAATATCGTGCCTTTGAAGCTGGCGATGATTTTTTGTATGCAGGATCATTATTGATAGGGCAGTTTGTGGCCAACTGGTACGACATATCCGATGGTAAAATGTACGTACTCGTAGCACGCAATCTCGGTGTAGTATGTCGGCGGGTTTATAACCAAGTCAAAATCAAAGGAACTTTGCTACTCAGTTCTGATAAAAATACCATTCCTACTTTTGAGATACCGCTAAAAGACGTACTCGAAGTTTGGGAAATTAAAGCTTTTATGAGTACCATTCTTCCCGAACCTCCCGTACCTTTGGAACATTTACGTCATTTGGTGCAGCAAATGCAAGAAGAATTGAATAGAATCAAAAAATAATGTCCAAAATTGTATTGATTACGGGTGCCTCGTCGGGTATTGGCCGTGCTACGGCTGAATACCTCACTCAAGTTGGCTACCGAGTGTATGGAACAAGTCGTCGTTCTTTTGAAGAATCGGTATGCTTCCAAACCCTTATCATGGATGTAACTGACGGAGAATCGGTACAAAAGGCTATCAACGAACTCCTACTAAAAGAGCAGCGAATAGACATTTTAATTAATAACGCAGGATTGGGTAATATAGGTGCTCTTGAAGAAATCCCAGAGGAGATGATGAGGCAGGTATTTGACACCAATGTTTGGGGGCTATTGCGGGTATGCAGAGCTGTACTTCCTATCATGCGGCAGCAGCAGAGTGGCCTCATCATCAATGTAAGTTCGATAGCGGGTATGATTGGGCTGCCTTTTAGAGGAATTTATTGTGCCAGTAAAGCCTCCGTAGAAATTTTGACCGAAACCATGCGCCTCGAAGTACGCCCCTTTGGTGTACGGGTATGTAGTGTACTTCCGGGCGATGTACGCACCAATATCAACGCCAACCGCTTGGTGGCTTTGGGGGCTGCCAGTTCACCCTACCGCGCCACCGTAGAAGCGATGAATACCCAAGTCAATGCCGAAGTGAGCCATGCCGATGACCCTATTTACATAGCTCGTGCTATTCGGAGAGCCATCGAACGGCGGCCTGTACAAATTCACTATGTAGCAGGGCCATTTAGCCAAAAAATGGCTGTGTGGCTCAAACGTATCCTTCCCAACCGTTGGTTTGAGAAACTACTGCGGCGTAGCTATGGCCTAAGATAAATAATCTTATCAGACAGTTGTTTTTTTTCGCTCATAAAACTTCACTCCCTGCTGCCGTAAGAAAGCCTTGATGACCTCGGCACTGATACATACCCCTACATGTAAGAAGGGGGAGTTGGATACTTTGGCACGGTGTGTGCCTATCCATACTTCATGGTTGATGAGGTCGAAGCCCAAATGCAAATGCCGCGTGGACTGTTGCATGCCATAGACTACGCCTTGAGTGTCGAAAAGGGGGCCGCCACTTTGTCCTACAAGCCCGGGTGTACTTAGCTCGACGGCATAAGGTGTACCGGTTTCGTCGCCGATGTGGCGGGTCATGATACCGTCTATCGGAAAAGCAGGTGTTACGCGGGGTATTTCGCCAGTCCACTCAATGTCGTCTTGGTCGGGGTTGTAGCGAAAGTTGGTAAATTCCGAAAACGGAAACCCTAAACGGCAAAGCGACTGGCCCGGGCGGGGGCGTTGGCCGTCGGGAAGGAACTCCGCTGGGCGGCCGTAGTTGTAGGGGCCGTTTGCCCTAAAACGCAGCAAAGCCAGGTCATAGGTAGGGTGGAAGGTTACGTCCAAGTGGGTCAGCCCTTCGCAGCAGTTGATAAAGTCTAATTTCTGACTGATGATACTCCCCAGCGATAGCCCGTACTTTTGCTCTAAGCGTTTTTGTTGGTACTTCTTTTGTGGGTCGCGGTCGAAACGCCGCATTTCAGCCGCAAACTGATTATAGTTTTGTTGTACGGTGCCTGCATTGACCATGATTTCGGCTACATGGCGGCATGTAACGGCATACCCTTCTTCATTGACAAAAAATAGCGTAGCTGCCCCCGGTAGAATCTCGGCTTGGTGGTAAAGACGTGAAATGATATGGACCGGTCGGGTAAATTCTAAAACTCGTTCAATGGCATCAGCAAACATAACGTCGGATTGGTTTGGCACAAAATAAAGCAATTCTCGTACCATTTTTGTAGAAAAAACCTACCGCAATGCCATTTTGATGAGTTGTTCTACGGTGATTTGGTCGCCTTCGCGTTTGAGAATAGTATCTACACTTTTTTCGGCAGCTACTTTGGGTATGCCGAGCATGATCAATGCCGCCAGTGCTTCGCTGCGTACTTTGCTGTCGGTGGGTATGAGTAGGTTGGGCTGGGGGGCAATGATACCTTCTTTTTTGATTTTGTCTTTCAAATCAATAATGACCCGCTGGGCAGTTTTACCACCAATGCCTTTGATGGTCTGAATGAGCTTGACATCTTCTTGTACAATCGCCTGTTTGATTTCAGCAGCCGATAGCGACGATAGCATGATCAGGGCCGTCGCTGCCCCTACGCCAGATACACTGATGAGGTCGAGGAAAAGGGTTTTTTCGGTAGGCTCTGCAAAACCATACAGTACGTGGGCATCTTCCCTGATTTGCTGGTAGGTTACAACTTTGCAATTTTCGCCCGGATTGGGGAGTGCGGCGTAGGTTTGTAACGAAATCTTGACTTCATACCCTACCCCGCCTACATCAATGATGACGTAGGCGGGGTCTTTGTGGGTGAGTATTCCTTTGAGATAAGCGATCATTTTTGCGTCCAGTAGTCCACGACTAATACTTTATCAAGATGAGGACCTAAGACTTTACCAAACGCCTTGTGGTCGGGGTGAGGTAGGTACACAGCGCGGTCAGCTTCGGAGGCGAAAGTCAAGAAAAAGCAGTGGGTGAAGCCTTGTGCCAACCCTTCGGGGCTGTTGTTGGTTCCCCATTCAAAGTCTTTGATTTCTTTGATTTGAGAAGGTAGCTTCCGAAAGGCATCTTCTACTTTTTTGATGTCGGCAGCAGTGGCACTGTCTTTAAATTTGAACAACACCACATGGCGTAGTACCTTTTCGGAAGATTTTTGTGCCATAGTAGCAGAGGCAAATAGTAAACAAAATAAAACGTAAAGTAGGCGCATCAGAAAAGGGTTTAAGAATGGAGATTTTTTGACTATCCAGAGCAGTTGATACATTCGCCTTCTTCTTGGCGAACACTACGCTCAAAATCGCCGAGGGCTTCTTTAAGTTCTAAGATTTGGTCTTCTACTTCGCAGCGTTCAAAGAGTGATAGCTCGCCCGAATTGATTTGATTTTCGAGATTTTTGAGTTTCAAGCGCATTTCCGAAACTTCCATTAGGGTAAGTGTAGCAGCCATGTTTTGTTCGGGGTTAATAGTTTTTAGAGGGTATTGATAAAAGAGGGATTAATGTTACGTACAAAAGACGGAGTTTACAAATATTTCATGTAGGTAGCCAAATCTTTGTCACCCCGTCCCGAAAGATTGATGACAATTGACTCGTCGGGAGTAGCTTTCAGATAAGGTAATACCGCCAGTGCGTGGGCTGATTCAAGGGCAGGGATAATGCCTTCGAGTTGGGATAGTTCCATCGCTGCTGCGATAGACTCGGCATCGGTAATGGCGTAAAAATCGGCACGTTTGGTGTCCCATAGATGGGCATGAAGAGGGCCTATGCCGGGGTAGTCAAGCCCTGCCGAGATAGAATGTGGCTCTACCACTTGGCCGTCGTCGGTTTGCATCAAAATACTCTTACTGCCGTGGAGTACGCCTGTTTTGCCCAAAAAAGTAGTAGCTGCCGATAGGCCAGAGTCAAGACCATGCCCACCTGCTTCGGCTGCTATGAGGCGCACTTCTGTATCATCTAAGAAATGATAAAAAGCACCGGCGGCATTGGAGCCTCCTCCTACACAAGCGATGACATAGTTCGGAAGTTCGCTGCCTGTTTTTTCGAGCAGTTGTTTTTTGATTTCTTCCGAAATGACCGACTGAAAGCGCGCCACCATGTCGGGGTAGGGGTGAGGCCCTACGACACTACCGATGATGTAGTGCGTGTCGGTGGGGTTGTTGATCCAGTGGCGCATGGCCTCGTTGGTCGCATCTTTGAGCGTGCGCGAGCCACTGGTAGCAGGGCGTACTTCGGCCCCCAGCATTTTCATACGGGCTACGTTGGGGGCTTGGCGTTGAATATCAATCTCGCCCATATAAACGATACACTCCATCCCCATCAACGCACAGACCGTAGCCGTAGCTACGCCATGCTGCCCGGCACCAGTTTCGGCTACGATTTTGTATTTGCCGAGGCGTTGGGCTAGTAAAATTTGCCCGATCGTATTGTTGATTTTGTGCGCCCCTGTATGGCAAAGGTCTTCTCGCTTGAGATAAATGGTGGTTTGGTATTTTTCTGATAGCCTTTCAGCCAAATAAAGCGGAGTAGGCCGCCCTACGTAGTCGCGTAGGAGTTGATGAAATTGCTGATGAAAATCCGAATCTGTGATGATGTCAAGATAATTTTCTCGCAGTTCTTCTACATTTGGATAGAGCATCTCGGGGATATAGGCTCCACCAAATTGCCCATAATACCCACGGGAATTGACGGCAAACGACGATGATGTTTGTAGGACAGTCATTACGAAATGCTTGTTTTAGTTTTCTATCTCAACAGGCCGAACTACTTCAAAAAGGGATTTCAATTTTTCGATGTCTTTGAGGCCCGGTGCTATCTCAAATTTGCTGTTTACATCTATACCATAAATCTTTGAATCAAGTTCGGCTATTTGAGCAATATTTTCGAGCGAAAGCCCCCCACTCAAGAAAAAAGGCCGGTCGTTGTCATAGTTTTTGAGCAAACTCCAGTCGAAGGTGATGCCATTGCCGCCTCGGTGGGGGCCTTTGGCATCAAACAAAAAAAACTCGCAGTGCGGCTTGTAGTTGTTGAGGCTACTGAAATTGAAACTTTCGTCAATCGAAAATGCTTTGATGATATTGACACCGCGCATTTTGAGCATACGACAAAAATCGGGGGTTTCGTTGCCGTGGAGTTGGGCATACTGCAAATCATATTTTTTGACAGTGCGCAAGACATAATCGGGCGTGGCATTGACAAATACTCCTACTTTTTTGGTGGGTTTGGCAATGCTTTTGACAAATTTTTCATCGAGTGTATCGCCTACATAGCGGGGCGATTGGTCATAAAATATAAACCCTATAAAATCGGGTTTTATTTCGAGCAATTCGACCAAGTTGGTCTTTTCGCGCATTCCACAGACTTTTACTTTCATCATAGCTACACAGGGTGCTTTTGCACATTTTGGGGTTAATGAATGATTGACACTTGGCTGAGTTCGTTCATAAGTTGCTGTAAAGCGGCGGCAGGGTCGGAGGTTTTCATGAAGGTTTCTCCAATCAAAAAACCTCGGTATCCTATTTTTTGTAAAAGACGAATCGTATCGGCATCTTTCAAACTACTCTCCGAAATCATCACAAAATCACTGGGAATCAACTCGGCCAGTTCTATCGAAGTTTCTACGGAGGTGGAGAAGTTTTTCAAATTTCGGTTATTGACACCTACCAAGTCAATATGCTCACAGAGGCTTTGTTCTAATTCTTGGCGGTTGTGTACTTCGAGTAGAACTTCCAGTCCCAAAGCATGGGCTTGTTGAGCTAAGTCGTTGATTTGTCGGGGAGTAAGACAGGCAGCTATGAGCAAAATCACATCAGCACCCATGGCCTTAGCTTCGAGGAGCTGGTAGAAGTCCACCATGAAATCTTTACGTAGCAGCGGTGTGGTGGGACAAGCTGCACGGGCTTTGGCAAAATCCTCAAAACTACCTCCAAAAAACTCGGCATCGGTCAAAACCGAAATGCCTGCTGCTCCTGCATCGGCATAACCTTGGGTAACGATCTGGGGGAGAGCGGTGGCATTGATGATGCCTTTGGAGGGTGATTGACGCTTGAACTCGGCAATAATACCCACGTTTTCGGCATGGAGAAGTGATTTTTTCAAGGACAGCCCTCTGCGCTCGAAATGTTCGGAGCGTTCTAATTCAACTGCCGAAACTCGTGCTTTGGCTTGGGCTACTTCTTTTTTCTTATGAGCTACGATTTTTTCTAAAATATTCACTTCTTGAATTACTGGTTTTGAACTCTGACAAAGTTCGCAACTTTGTCAAAGTTATGCTAATCATTCAAACAACTTTTTAAAACAAGCCAATGCTTTCTTGCTTTCGAGCGAAATGACTGCAGAACGAAAATTGCCCCTA
>JBKBKL010000050.1:0-14416 GCA_046294665.1 Runella sp. | reverse complement strand
GAATTTGGAGGGAGTCATTATTTCAAAAAATACCCCCAATGCCAACAGAGTAGTATGCCTATCTTGAGGTTATTTATTTTTGTTCTTTTTTCTTCTCCTCTATCCTAAATGCCTGTATCAAGGCAGGGTTTTCGGGCGAGAGCGTAAAATGTATGTGCAGGTTTGTTTTTTCGCCTTCCAAGGTATATGCTCCACGCAACTGGTTTTCGGGCTTTATTTTACCTATGTTCAGAATTTTGCCCGCTTTTTCAAAGAGTTTTTGTGATTCTTTTCTCAAATCTTCCAATACATAATCGGCAAAGAAATTTTCGGCAAAAATACCACTGTTTTCGGCGTTTTGCCAGTGGGGTAGCAGGGCATTGAGTTGTTGCTGGCGTTGTTTCAAAACATCGGAAGGCGGGAGTTGGCGAGGCGTTAGTTTCGCCCCAACGATGAGCGTATCCAGCACGCGGAGATTGAGCGGTGTGGTGGGAGCGTAAGTTACATTGGCAAAGCACACTACACCGATGCCATATTCGGGCAAGATACGCCAGTTGCTCCCAAAACCCGGCAAACCGCCACTATGCCCTACAAACACTCGATTGTCGCAGTCGCGGAGCCAGTTAAGGCCATAACCGTAAGCCGATACCGTAGCACAAGGCCGCCCGTTGGGAAACTTGTAATTGGGCGAAATCCCGCTGATACTCCACGGAAAGTGCATTTCGCGCAGCGAAGCCCTGCTGATGATTGGGCTTTGGGTGTCGTTGCGCGGGGGCCACGCGCTCAAATGCAAGGCCATGTATTTGGCAAAATCCTCGACCGAACTCAACATTCCTCCCATAGCTCCATACGCTCCATCGTGCAGGAGTGGTTCTTTTTGCCATTGGTCGTTGTACCGGCGGTAGCCCAATGCCAACTGCTCGGAGGGTACTTGGGCATATTCCCAATAGGTATCTTTCATGCCCAAAGGTTTTAAGATTTTCTCATTGATGTACTGCTGATAAGGTTTGCCTGATACTTTGGTGATGATATAACCCAAAAGTGTAATGCCCAAATTGCTGTATTCGTAAGTGATGCCCGGTACATTGGAAAACGAAGGCGATGAGCGCAACAAGCGGAGCAGGTCGGCATCGGTGTCGGTCAATTGGCGGTCGCCCCAAGGGTTGTCTTCTGGGAATCCCGCCGCATGAGTCAGCAAGTGTCGAATCGTGATTTTGGGGGCATCGGTCGTAAGGGGGCGAACGTTGCGAAGTTCGGGAATGTACTTTTCGGCAGGGTCGTCTAAGCGGAGTTTGCCGGCATCGCGCAGTTGGAGAATGGCCAAAGTCGTAAAACTTTTGCTCATCGAAGCAATCCGAAAAACCGACCGAGTGGTTACGGCATTTTTTTTCTCCACATCGCAGTAGCCCAATGTAGCCTTGTGAATCAACTGGCCATCTACTACCACCCCATACGCAAAGCCGGGGAAATGATGCTGCTCGGCATATTCTTTATAAATTTTGTCAATCGCCGGCAGCAAAGATTTAATTCTTTCCAAACGCTGTGCATCATCAAAAACCGGTGGAAGGTAAGTTTGGGCAAAAGCGGAAATCGTGGAGCAAATCGTAAAAAGTAGTAATAAAAGTCGCATTTTAATTAAAGGTTAAATTACGGTAGTGGGGCGGGAATTATTTAGAAAAAACGATACCTACTATGGTTATTTGCTCATTCAACTACATTCTTTTTGAATCTCCCTAATAGCCTCTGCAAAAGCCTCCATGTCTTCTTTGGTGCCCAGCATGGCGTGCTGTAAAATCCACACTGCCTCTTGGCAGGCTTGTTCGGCTACGGGGCAATGGGTTTGGGTATAGTCCACCTCCTCCGGAATGGCATAGCACATAAATTGTTTTTGCTGAAACAACGGCTGCTTGTACAGTGGGTGCGGATATCCCCTAAAACTGGGGACACCTTTGGCGACTAATTTTTCGACAAACGCATTTTTCGACATTCCTCCAAAGTAGGTGGGGTCAAATTTGAAAATGTACAAGTGATAACAATGCAGCGTTTCGCCAAATCCACGCTCAAGAGGCTTAATACCCTCAATTTTTGTTAATAATTGACTCAAATATTGTCCGTTTTGGTCGCGAAGGCGTGTTTGAGCTTCGAGGCGTTTGAGTTGCGAAGACAGCAAGGCTGCTTGCATAGGGGTAAGGCGATAGTTGCAGCCGGGGTTGAAGTGGTCGTACCATTGCCCACTGTCCAAACGCCCTACATTTCGCAAAGAGCGCATGATGTCATAAAGCTCACGGTCGTTGGTTACGACGATACCGCCTTCGCCTGAAGTCAAGTTTTTGGAAGATTGAAAACTAAAGCTACCTGCATCGCCGATACTCCCAAGTTTGCGACCTCTGTACTCTGCCCCATGCCCGTGGGCGGCATCTTCGATGACGCGCAGATGGTGTCGGCGAGCAATCTCAAGTATAGCGTCCATGTCGCAAGCCTGCCCGGCAAAATGTACCGGTACAATGACTTTGGTACGGGGTGTGATAGCCGCTTCAATGGCGGCAGGGTCGAGATTATAGGTATGCGGGTCAATGTCCACAAAAACAGGGACACAATTTACCTCAATGACCGTAGAAGCCGTAGCGATGAAAGTATAAGGCGGCACGATGACCTCATCGCCGGGGCGCACGCCACAGGCCATCAATGCCAGTCGCAATGATACCGACCCATTGACACAGCTAACGGCATATTGAGTACCACAGTAGGCCGCAAACTCTACCTCAAATCGTGCCACTATGTCGCCACAGTCAGGGTTGCCCCAGCGACCGCTTCTTACGATTTCGGCTACTGCTGCTACGTCGGTTTCATCAAAAATAGGCCACGAAAAAGTTTTAGAAGAAAAACTCATGCTATGGTTGGTTTGGGGAGATTGTCTTCTGTATAATCTAAGTTTTTGTGGAAGGTTTCTTCCATCAGCAAAAGTGATAAGTAGGCGATACCAAAACAAAGTAGCCCCACCAAACTGGCAGCTGGAATAACCCCCATTGTAGGTTTGAAGTATTGAAAAAGTGGAATTGTCAGTAAAGTAGTAGCCCTTACAAAATTGGCAACCGTAGAAGTAGCCGTGGCACGGAGATTGGTACCAAAGCTCTCAGCCGTAACGGTCAAGAACATGGCAATATATCCAATCGAAAAACCCATATAGCCGCAAACATTATAAAAAACCGAAGAAGTATTTATACCACCATACAAATAGTAAGCCACCCCCAACAATGTCATAGAAATCATAATTCCTATGGCCATACGACGCGACCTCAACCACTGGCTCAACAACCCGCTGAACATATCGCCAAAGACTGTTCCTACAAAAACATATAATACACATCGTCCGGGATTGATTTCTTCGGCGATTCCTACTGCTTTGCCAAATTCGTTGCCAAAAGTGGCCAAAATACCTATCACAAAATACGTAGGAATACCTACACCGATACAGCGTATGTACCGCCAAAACCTTTCTCGTCTGTTGAAAAACGCCCACAGGCTTCCTCTGTGAATGCCCCTTTTCTTGGCTTGTTCAAACATTCCTGATTCCAATACTTTGACCCGCAGTAGCAGCAGCACAAGCCCTAAGCCGCCCCCTACAAAATAAGTAGTACGCCAAGCAAAGAGGTTATTGGTCAAAAAAGCCACAACAGCTCCCATAAGCCCCACACTGGCCACTATCGAAGTGCCATATCCACGAAGCCGCTGGGGGAGAATCTCCGCCACGAGCGTCAGACCGGCCCCCAACTCGCCCGCCAACCCTATCCCTGCCAAAAACCGCAGGCCTGCATAAACCTCTGCCGACTGCACAAATCCACACAAAATATTGGCCAATGAGTACATCACTATTGAGCCAAATAGCACCGAAAGGCGGCCACGTTTGTCGGCCAATATCCCCCAAAATATGCCTCCCAAAAGTAGTCCAGCTTGCTGCCAGTTGTAAATCTTCCCACCTTGCAGCGATACTTGCTCTGGCGATAGCCCCAAATCTCTTAAACTCGGCACACGAACAATATTGAATACAATCAAATCATAGACATCTACAAAATAGCCCAAGGCGGCTACTATCACAGGCAAACTCCAAAGAGGTCGAAAGTTATTCATACAGTTGAATATAAGAAAGAGGTTAAGGGAACGTATTGACGCTAAAAATACGTTTTGGTCATAAAATACCCCAAAAAACTACAAATGTTTTTTTGACTTGTAGTCTTTTGGGGTAATCTCTCTGATATGCTCGAACAAATCCTGATCGGCTCGTTGTTTTTGGCGGCACTCGGCTATATAGGTCGTAGGCTCTATACTACTTGGCGACCTCAAAAGTCAGGCTGCCATAAAAGCTGCGGCTGTGAGGACAAAAACAATCAAAAGTTAAATCTCACTCCAAAGCTTCCTTGAGGGTGTAAAAACAAAGGAGCAGGCAATACTTCTACATAAAGGCCCGTTTCCAAAAAACAAGATAGAGGGCTGCTGGGTACAAAATACTCCAATCCTGCCAGTCCAGCCCCTCCCAAAGAAATATTGTTGTCAAACTCTAACACACCCGATAAGTTTCGAGATTCAAAATAATAACGGCGCGAGTTTACTTGACCCCCAAATCCGAAGTATCCATGTAGTTTTTCGCTTTTGAACACAGGCCGATGCCACAGGTGCGTTACCCGAATCGAAAGCCCTGCATTGTGGTAATGCCCTCTACGATAGGCTATATCACGCCTATAAAACAGCCCATACGTACCCACCGACAAATCAAGGGCTTTGGTATCTCCATAATACTTGCGCACATTCAAGCCCGACGGTTCTACCAACTGAAATCCCACCGCCCAGTTGTTGAATTGCGCCTTTGCTACAAGAAGCGAAGCATGAAAAATAACAAACAATATCAGTAGTTTTCTCATAGATTTTTGATTTTTCTGACTCTTTCTGACTCTTTCTGACTCTTTCTGACTCTTTCTGACTTTTTCTGACTCTCTCTGACTTTCTTATCCTCTCTCTGACTCTCCTATCTGTTTCAACGCTTCGAGTAAGGCTTTATTTTCTTGGGCTGTCCCAACAGTGATTCGTAAGCAGTCATTGCAGAGTATCACTTTGGACCGATCTCTGACGATGATTTTTCGTTCAATGAGTTGGTCAAAAACGTATTTTGCGTTCTCAAATTTGACCAACAAAAAATTGGCATCTGAAGGATAAATATGCTGTACTGAATGTAAGACGGCAAGATTGGTACAAAGTTTTTCTCTTTCTTGAAGAATCTTTTCGACCATTTTGTTTTTTTCTGCCACATACTCAAGTGCATCGAGCAAAATGGCCTGTGTAGCTCCACTGATATTGTAAGGAGGCTTGATTTTGTTTAAGACGGCTATCAACTCTTCAGACCCGAAGCACATACCCAATCGAAGCGATGCCAGTCCCCATGCTTTGGAGAATGTTTGCAACACAACGAGATTAGGGTATTGGTCTAATTTTTTCGTAAAACTCTCTGCTTTGGCAAAATCTATATAAGCCTCATCTACTACAACCAATCCGTCGAATTTGGCTAAGATTTCTTCAATACTCGAAATCTGCATCAAATTGCCGGTTGGATTGTTGGGCGAACAAATCCAAATGATTTTGGTTTGGGGGGTAGCCACCTCCAACACTTTGGAAGTATCTATCTGAAAATCAGGTGTAAGAGGTACTTTGATGACAGGTATGTCGTTGATGTCGGCACTGACTTGGTACATACCATACGTAGGCGGCAGAATGATCATGTTGTCTTGGCGCGGTGTACAAGTAGCACGTACCAGCAGGTCAATCGGTTCATCGGAGCCATTTCCCAAAAAAATCTGTGAGGGGCGTACGCCTTTGATAGGTGCCAGTTTCTGCTTGATTTCCCACTGGTAGGGGTCAGGATAGCGATGCCACTGCTGCCCGTTGGCACTTTGATAGGGGTTTTCGTTGGCATCAAGAAACACACCTTCTTTACCTGAGTATTCGTCACGTGCAGAGGAGTAAGGTACTAAGTGAAGTATGTGCGGACGTAAAACCGATTTTAAATGGAAATTCATTTATTACTTTAGCGGACAAAATTTTCTTATTGATGCAAAAATGCCTAAAAATTTGATTACTTAGGCATTATTATAAGTTAAACATCAATACTTTGAAGGTATCAAAGCGAGTGAACTCACTCCAGCATACACGCACCTACGGTTACGTTGGAGGTTTCGTCTATCAAGATAGCCGCTCCCGTGGCGCGGTTGTTTTGGTAAGTATCGTAAGCGAGCGGCTGGGCGGTGCGGAGTATGATTTTGGCTACATCGTTGAGTTTGAGGGTTTCGAGGTCTTCTATTCGCTCGTAGGTATTTACATCTATGCGGTATTCGATACCTTTCACGGAGCAGCGGGTACGAGCGGTGCCGTGCTGGAGCGTATAGCGACTGCCTATTTTGAGTTCTTTGCGGTCGTCCATCCAGCAGATAGTAGCTTCGATGTCTTGGCTCAATGTCGGTAAATTGTCAGATTTGGCCAGCGTGTCGCCACGGCTGATGTCCACGTCGGTTTCGAGCAATATCGTGATAGACATACCTGCCTGTGCTTCTTCTATTTCTTGGCCGTACTGCTCAATTTTCGCGATTTTGGAAGTCTGCTCAGAAGGTAGTACGGTGATTTCATCTCCTTTGCGGAAAACACCGCTTTGCACTTTGCCCGCATAGCCACGGTAGTCGTGGAGGTCGTCGGTCTGGGGGCGGAGTACGTACTGCACCGCAAAACGTGCATCGGTCAAGTTTTGGTCGTTTTGGATATTGACCGTTTCTAAGTGATGTAGCAAAGTTTCGCCGGAGTACCAGGGCATATTAGCCGATTTTTGGGCGATGTTGTCGCCATTCAAGGCGCTGATAGGTACGATGGTCAAATCTTTCAAGTTAAGTTTTTGAGCCAACTCCTGATATTCTCTTGCGATTTCCAAAAAGCGGTCTTCGGAAAAATCAACCAAATCCATTTTATTGACGGCTACCACGATGTGTGGAATACCGAGCAAACTGGCGATAAGTGAGTGCCGTCGCGTCTGCTCGATGACTCCTTGGCGTGCATCTACCAAAATTACGGCCAAATCGGCATTGGAGGCACCCGTTACCATGTTGCGGGTGTACTGGATATGACCCGGAGCATCTATGCTGATGAACTTACGCTTGTCGGTTTGGAAGTATTTGTAGGCTACGTCTATCGTGATACCCTGCTCGCGCTCGGAGCGGAGTCCATCGGTCAGCAATGCCAAATCAATTTCGCCATCGCCTTTGGTTTTGCTGGCGCGCTCTACGGCTTCGAGTTGGTCGGCCAAGATATTTTTGGTGTCGTAGAGTAAGCGTCCGATGAGGGTACTTTTGCCGTCGTCCACGGAGCCGGCAGTGATGAATCTGAGAAGGTCAAGCCCCCCCACCCCCGATGGGGGAATAATTGTATCTATGTGGTTATAAGAACTCATGGTTTCGATTTATATGTCTGAATTTCAGTAATTTGTGATTTTTTTCAAAAATGTGATAGCAAACTACCTCTATTTTTATTGAAAATTATACTCGTTAAAAATTGATTTGCGAAAAAACCTCTTAGGTTTCTTATGATTATCAGATGGTTACATCGTTATCTTTTCTCAAACCTATGAGGTTTAAGTATAAATAAATCCCCCATCGGGGGGCAGGGGGCTTTAGAAATACCCTCCCTTTTTTCGGTCTTCCATGGCTGCCTCGGTTTGTTGGTCGTCTATGCGGGTTTCGCCACGCTCGCTGATGCGCGTAGCTTTGATTTCGGCCACTACTTTCTGAATCGTATCTGCCTCCGACTCTACGGCGGCAGTACAGGTCATATCGCCTACGGTACGGAAGCGTACACGTTTGGTTACGATTTGGTCGGATTCATCTTTGAAAATAAAATCGGCATTGGCCAGCAGGTTGCCGTCGCGTAGGATCATCTCGCGCTGATGGGCAAAATAAATGCTTGGAAGCGGAATATTTTCGCGCTCTATGTACGACCAAACGTCGAGTTCGGTCCAGTTGGAAATCGGGAATACGCGCACATTTTCGCCTTTGCTGATTTTACCGTTGAACAAGTTCCAGAGTTCGGGGCGTTGGCGTTTGGGATCCCACTGACCAAACTCATCTCTAAATGAGAAAATACGCTCTTTGGCGCGGGCTTTTTCTTCGTCGCGGCGTGCGCCTCCGATACAGGCATCAAACTCAAACTCCTCGATGGTGTCAAGTAACGTATAGGTTTGGAGCCAATTTCGGCTGGCATTTTTGCCGGTGGGTTCTTTCAATCCTTTGGCTTTGATGGTGTCTTCTACCTGACGTACAATGAGTTTGGCACCGACTTCGTTGGCCAACCAGTCCCGGTAGTGAATGGCTTCGGGGAAATTGTGGCCAGTGTCAATGTGTACGAGTGGAAAGGGGATTTTGCCGGGGGCAAAGGCTTTTTGAGCCAATCGCACAAGCGTAATGGAGTCTTTGCCACCAGAAAATAATAAAGCGGGGCGTTCAAACTGCCCGGCTACCTCACGCATGATGTAAATGGCTTCGGCTTCGAGATAATCCAAAGCCAAGTTCCCTTGCCCCCAGAAAGGGCTACTTTGTTGGTTTGTATTCATAAATCAATATTCAGATAATACGTAAAATTCAATTTTCAATAAACTGTATTTAAAACGGTATTTAAGCCCCCTCTGCTGGGGGTTTGGGGGCTTGACTGTGTAGCCCACATTCTTTTTTGCTTTCGTCTTCCCACCACCAGCGGCCCGCTCGGAAATCTTCGCCCTCGCGGATAGCACGTGTACAAGGCGCACAGCCGATGCTTACGAAGCCTTTGTCGTGGAGAGGGTTGTAAGGTACGTTGTGTTGTTTGATATAGCTTCTGACATCATCGAATGTCCAGTGGAGCAATGGGTGAAACTTGAACAACTGGTGTGCTTCGTCCCATTCTACGGCTTGCATCTCGGTACGGTTGGCTGATTGCTCGGCTCTGATGCCTGTTATCCAGATTTTGACACCGCTCAATGCTCGGTTGAGAGGTTCGACCTTGCGAAGGTAGCAGCACTCTTTACGGTTTTCGACCGATTCGTAGAAGCTGTAAGGACCTTTTTGGGTCATTAACTTTTCGATAGCTTCGTTTTTGGGAAAAATGACTTCCAAATGGGTATCGTAGCGGTGATTGGTACGTTGGAGGGTTTTGTAGGTTTCCTCAAAAAGCCGCCCGGTATCGAGCGTAAAAATCCGAATGGGGAGGTTGTTGGACAGAATCATGTCTGTTATGACTTGATCTTCGTAGCCTAAGCTACTGGAGAAAGACACCTCTCCAGCAAACTCCTCCACCAACCAGCGCAAGGCTTCGACTTCGGTTTTGGGGGTAAGTATTTCTAACAAGTTAGAAGCAGAGTAAATCACGGAGTTTATCATTTTATATCTATCGAATTAGTAGTTTTAAAAAATTATTCACCAGCTTTTTTCAAAACGATTTCTAATAGCTGCTGATTTATCCTAAAATTTGTTTTTTTGATCTTTTCAATAATTGGACGAAGTTCTGGTATAATACCCAATATTTTTGCTCTAACCAATACACCTAAAGTACCAGTATATTTAATATTAAATTTTTCAGCCAATTTTCTACCTTTATCATCATCAAGGACTACAATACAGTATGAACCCAATCTGGTATTGCATAACCAAATTCGTATGCTACTTGCGGTGTAGTATAAACTTCCCGAAAACAGTGTTTTAATAATTCCATTTCATTGATTTTATCCAATAAAATAAAACATGATGTATCTGAAATAACAGCATCAAGCACCAATTGCATTTTTTATTTCTTGCTCAAAATCTTCAACCGAGTAATTGAATAAACTAAACCCAAAATGGCCCAAGACTTCAATAAAAGCACGCTTACTAATCCCTACGATATTGGCAGCTTGACCCAAAGTTATTTTGCCACGTTCGTAAAGCTGCCCTGCTAAGAGCATCTTTGCCTCAAACTCTTCTACCCCCGCAGTATCTGGTATATTGATTGTCAGTGTTTTCATCATTTTTTGAAAATAAAGTAAACTGCCAAAACCAAAAAGACGAATCCAATCAGGTGATTTAGCCTAAGGGTTTCGCTTTTGAAAAGGGTCGTCGTGAAAATCGTAAAAATGACCAATGTAATCACTTCTTGAATTACCTTCAACTGCCATAAGTTGAACGGGCCGCCGTTGCTTTCAAAACCTATTTTGTTGGCGGGTACTTGGGCCATGTATTCAAAAAGAGCGATTCCCCAACTGATGAGTACGATAGCAGGTAATCCCAACTTACTAAACCACCCCATTTCTTTGAACTTGAGGTGTCCGTACCATGCAAAGGTCATAAATATATTTGATAAAATCAGCAATCCAATGGTGTAAGCACTTTTCATTTTCGTCTGAATACTTTTTCAATGAACGTTGTTTCTGGCTGTAATTCAATTTGTTCTAACAACTTTTGAAGGCTTTTGAGTTCGTGGAGAAGCCATTTTACTTATTATATTTTTAGAGTCTGCTTGTTCAAAAAAGTTTAAAATCCTTTTGGTTTTTCAAATAATACACCTTCTCATGTACGCTCATTGGGCTGAATCAAGTCCCAAAGATTGCCGTATAAATCTTCAAAAACACAGACTGTGCCAAATTCTTCTTGGCTGCGGGGGCGTATGATTTTGATGTTTTGGGAGATAAGGTTGGCATAATCTCTCTCAAAGTCGTCGGTATGCAAAAACAAAAATACACGCCCTCCCGTTTGATTGCCTACGCGGCTTCGCTGCTCGTCAGTAGTAGCTTTGGCCAATAGCAACTGGCAGCCTTTCGACCCTGGCGGGACGATACGCACCCAGCGTTTGGTTTCACTCATTGCACTATCTTCTATGAGTTGAAAGCCGAGTTTTTGGGTGTAAAATTCGATAGCTTCGTCGTAATCGGCCACTACGAGGGCGAGTTGGGCGAGGTTTTGGGGCATGGAATTGAAATATGATTCGCGTTTGAAACGCGAATCTACAAGAGTTTGCGTTTCAAACGCAAACTATCTCATCGCACAAACTATTTTATATTGAGAAGTGTATATATTGCGCTTTAAAGCATTTCGTTTGATTTATGCCTCTGCTGCAAGACCCCTTGGCCATTTTGGTAGTACTGATGCTCAATGTCATGGTGGCGGAGTGGCTGGCCAAACTCCCTTACCTCAAGCATTTGGGTACGGCTTTGCTGGTGATTTTGGTTACGGCCATCGTAGCCAACATCGGCCTGATACCTGCTTCTACCGACACGCCTGCTATTTATGATGGTATTTTTGTGTATTTGGCACCTGTTTCCATTTTTTATTTGCTCCTCACCGTCCATCTCCGACAACTCAAAAAAGCAGGTAAGCCGATGGTGTTTGCTTTTTTGGGAGGAGCCGTAGGCATCATGCTCGGTATGGTAGTAGGTATGTGGCTCATGGGTGGGGCGAAGGCTTTTGGGGCATTATTTTATGCGTTGGGGGGAATGTTTACGGCTACCTACATTGGAGGGAGTAGCAATTTCAATGCGTTGGCGTTGCATTATGAAGTCAATAAAACGGGCAATCTGTATGCGGCTGCCATCGCTGCCGACAATATCGCCACGGCACTTTGGATGGCTGTTACGCTTTTGCTGCCTTCCTATCTTCAACGACTTTTTCCAAGAGTAACACCTGAAACATCAGATAGTGAGCAGCAACAGCTACTTAACCAGCAAGCAGACGAACACATCAACGACTCCGAAAATCTCAACCCCAAACGCTTGGCTCTCCTAATAGGCTTGGGGGCTGCCGGGCTGTATGTTGCTCAAATAGTATCCCAATGGATACCCCAAATTCCCAAAATATTGATTCTTACTACCTTAGCGTTGTTGTTGGCACAGTTGGGCTGGGTGCAGCGACTGCGGGGGGTGAGGGTTCTGGCTATGTTTTGTATTTATTTGTTTTTGGCGGTCATTGGAGCATATTGTGATTTGGCGGCATTGCTGGCCGATGGCCGCTTGGCTCTTGATATGTTTTTTTTGATTGTCATTTTGCTTGGGGTGCACGCTTTATTTTTGTTTGGCATCGGCGCATTATTCAAACAAGACTGGGCTTTGCTGGCCGTTGCTTCACAGGCCAATGTCGGCGGGGCGGCCAGTTGTTTGGCTTTGTCCAAAAGTTTCAATCGTCCTGATTTACATTTGCCGGGTATTTTGGCAGGAGCTTTGGGCAATGCCGTTGGCACTTATGGGGGCTTGGCTATGGCAGAATTTCTACGAACTTGGGTATGATAGTTCTCAAAACGTATTTTTTTGATGAAATCAATGGAAGAAGGGCCGATAGGCGTTTTTGATTCGGGCTATGGAGGGCTGACCATACTCCGCGAGTTGGTAGAGAAAATGCCCGATTACGATTATCTCTATCTGGGCGACAACGCCCGCGCTCCTTATGGTACTCGCTCGTTTGAAACCGTATATCAATACACGCTTCAATGCGTCCGATATTTGTTTGACCAAGGCTGCCATTTGGTGATTCTGGCTTGCAATACCGCCTCTGCCAAAGCATTACGTAATATTCAACAGTTGGATTTGCCTACACTTGCCCCCGACAAAAGAGTACTGGGGGTCATCAGACCGACTACCGAAATCATCGGAGAGTTCAGTCAGACTAAGCATATTGGCATTTTTGCTACCTTGGGTACGGTGCTTTCGGAGTCGTATTTGGTAGAAATTGCCAAGTTTTTCCCCGACGTAAAGGTATATCAAGAAGCCTGCCCGATGTGGGTGCCATTGATAGAAAATGGGGAATTAGACAATAGCGGCTGCGATTTTTTCGTAAAAAGGCACGTTGAGAGCCTGCTATCAAAGTCTTCTTCGATTGATGCCGTACTTTTAGGCTGTACACATTACCCTCTGTTGGCTTCCAAAATACGAGCCTATCTTCCTCCGCAAGTACAAATTGTACATCAAGGTAAAATCGTAGCACAAAGTTTCAAAAATTACCTTGAACGCCACCCCGAAATGGAGAGTAAATGTACAAAAAATGCGACGCGAATCTTCCATACGACCGACTCACCGACCATTTTCGATAAGCAGTCGAAAGCCTTTTTTGGTGAGCAAGTCGTGAGTGTTTATGTAGATTTGAAGTAATCAGCCGACTACCGCTGTGCGTACATATCTTCATAATAGCTTTGGTAAGCCCCTGATGTTACGTCGTCGAGCCACTGCTGGTGAGTCAAGTACCACTCTACGGTTTTTTCGAGACCTTCTTCAAACGTTACAGAAGGTTTCCAGCCCAGTTCGTTCATCAATTTGGAGGGGTCAATGGCATAGCGGAGGTCGTGGCCGGCGCGGTCGGTTACGTAGGTGATGAGTTGAGCCGATGTACCTTCGGGGCGTTGGAGTTTCTGATCCATGATTTGGCAGAGTAGATGCACTAAATCAATATTCTTCCATTCGTTGCAGCCACCGATGTTGTAGGTTTCGCCGTTGCGGCCTTGGTGATAAATTACATCTATGGCTCGGGCATGGTCTTCCACATAAAGCCAATCGCGCACGTTTTCGCCTTTGCCATA
This sequence comes from Runella sp., assembly GCA_046294665.1. Lineage (GTDB taxonomy): Bacteria > Bacteroidota > Bacteroidia > Cytophagales > Spirosomataceae > Runella. Next base: position 847 of record JBKBKL010000050.1, on the reverse strand, counting down.
GACTGGCAGGGGTTTTTGGTGGCGTATGTTGTTGATCATCAATGGAATGAGCTTTTCGGGGAAGTGATTCGGCCCGTAGTTGTTGCTGCAATTGGAGATGACCACCGGCAGTTTGTACGTATTGTGATAGGCTCTCACAAAATGGTCGGAAGCGGCTTTGGAAGCCGAGTAAGGCGAACGGGGGTCGTATTTGGTACTTTCGACAAAAAACTCCGTAGGGTCGTGCAGCTCGCCATAGACCTCATCGGTCGAAACATGATAAAAGCGACGGCCTTCTTCTTTGTTTTTCCAAGAACTACGAGCGGCATTGAGCAAATTGACAGTCCCGACGACATTGGTCATTACGAAAGCCATCGGATTGGAGATAGACCTATCCACATGCGACTCTGCCGCCAAGTGAATCACTCCTGTAAAATCATTTTCCTGAAAAAGATGCTCGATGAATGACGCATCAGTAATATCTCCTTTGATGAAAGTGTAATTGGAGGCCGACTCAATATCGCTCAAATTGGCCAAGTTGCCGGCATAAGTGAGCGCGTCTAAGTTATAGATTTGGTAGGTGGGATATTGTGTAACGAAGCGGCGTACTACGTGCGAACCAATGAATCCCGCTCCGCCTGTGATTAATATTTTCTGCATCTTGTTTTTGTCTTTTTTATTGTTCTCCCAATGTTTGTTGCCAACGCCAAGCATCTCGTAGCGACTCCTCCAGTGTTTTTTGGGCGCGCCAGTTCATGATTCTTACCGACTTATCTACTTGTGCATAAATTTTTTCTATATCTCCAGCACGGCGAGGGCCTATCTGATAATTGAGTTTAATGTTATTTACGCGCTCAAAAGTTTCGAT
>JBKBKL010000049.1:0-26090 GCA_046294665.1 Runella sp. | reverse complement strand
GGGGGGCCCCCCCCCCCCCCCCCACCACCCCCCCCCCCACCCCCACCCCTACCCCACCCCACCCCCCACCCCCGCGGCGCGGTGCTAATGCACTGAAAATCAAATAATTAAATCTTGTTTGTTCTAATTGTGGTTTTATCGAATCGCATGATAGAGCCAATCAGAACGAGTATCCTACGGCGATGTTGAGTACGGCATTTTCGCGCCGCCATGCTTTGTCCCGAAAGCGAAAATCGCCGAGTACCCAGCGTTCGCCTTCGGGTAGCCACGGCTTCCGGAAAGGAGTGGCGAGGTCGAGGCGCAACACCAGAAAAGGAGTCGTAATGCGCAGCCCCAAGCCACCGCCTACGGCCACTTGTTTGTAAAACTCACGAGTAAATACGGCATTGTCTTCGGGGAGGTAAAACGAATCTTCAAAATTGCGGTACATCCAGATATTGCCGGCATCAACGAAAGAAGCCAACTCCACATAGTCGTTGAGTTTGTAGCGCAGCTCGGTACTGGTTTCCAAACGTATATCGCCAAAAGAAGCATTGCCAAAAATAGCCAATGATGTCGTATCGGCACGGTAGCTACCCGGTCCCAATGCCCGCGCCCTAAACGCCCGAATCCCTGTACTACCACCCCCAAAATACTGCTTAAACTGCGGCAAAGACAGCGAGTTGCCGTAGGGAATCCCCACGCCTACCAGCAGCCGATTGGCCCAGCGGAGCGAAGGGTTGAGGGTATTGTAGTAGCGAAAGTCGCCATCGAAGCGGGCGTATTGTTCATACGGTATTCCAAAAAGCAGCCCGCTGCCTTCTTCGGTTCGTTTGGCAAAAAGCCCCGCCAGGTTGCCAGCGATGTCGAGTCCGCCCGTTAAGACAAAGCGATGATTGGAGAGAGGACGAGGAGTGGGAGTGTAGTTGATGTTGTATTGCGCGCCCAAAATCAAGCGGTTTTCGAGGATACTGAAATAGCGCAACAAGTCTTGCGGCTGTGTACTGGTGAAGATTTTATTGACGAAGTTTTCGGTGATATTGGTAGGCCGCACGATGTTGATGGCTATGGGTGCCAGCGAGTGCTCCACCTGCGTATTTCGTCGCCATACATAGCCCCAGTTGAGCCGTATCGAGGTTTGGGTGTAGAGGGTTCGCTGGGTAAGCTGCTCCAAGCCAATGGTGAGATTGGTCTGGGGCAGGGTTTGATTGCGCGAGGGATTGATACGATAAAACGGAAGTACGAATCTCGGAAACGTCAAATCGCCTTGGACATTGAGCCTGTAAAAGTCGTTGATGTTGGTGTTGCGCTGGCCGCCTACTTGCAAGTCCAGCCCGGCGTTGGCGTTGAGGCGGAGTTGCTCGGCTCCTTTGAAAAGATTCCGATGCAGCCATGTCAGGTTTACTTGTGAGCCTGCCAAGTTGTTGGACTTCGTAACGGCACTCAACTCCGCCCGCAAACTCTTGCGTTTCATGGGCGTAAGGTAATAAAATACATTGAGCAAGGCCGAGTCGGAGCGGGGCAGCAACTCGAAACGATTGCGGACAAATCGGAAGTTTTTCAGATTGATAAGTCTCGATACCGATACCTCTTGCTGGTCGCTGCTATACGCCATACCCGGCCTAAAACCCACGGCATCGGCAAAGGTATTTTTCTTATAGCCCTGACTCGGATCTACGATGTGTATGCGTCGGTGCATGACGGCATCGCTCAATGTGTCGCGTTTGAGCGTACCTTCTTGAGAAATGACAAATACGTCTTTGATGTAATATTTTTTCAGGGCCAGCTGCGTGGTGTTGGGCTTGAGTTCGACGTACAGATTGAGGCGATGATTGCCTAAGTTAGTATCGGCCTTGACGATGAGATAATCGGGCCGAAAATAGTAAAACCCTCTCCTTTTGAGTGCTTGGTCTATGCGTACCCTCTCGGCTTCTATGACCGAAAACCGATAAGGATTGCCTTTTTTGAGCAAGGAATTAGTTTGGGTTTGTGAAAAGTCTTTTGAAAAACGGCTACTGTCGCGGGTTACAAACGCCACCTCGTTGATGAGATAACGCTGACGCAGACGAACGGTGTAATGCGCCTTGGAGGTACGACCCGTTTCGATAAGTTCGCCAGTGGCCGACGATTGAAAATAGCCTTCGTTTTGCAAAAAATTAGTCAAGATATTGCTGCTGGTAGTTACGGCGCGTTTGCTGGCCAAGACGGGTGGCTCACCGAAGCGATTGCGAAACCACACCCGAAAGCCTTTGGTGCGTTTGGGAGTTCCGAAAAGATAATAAAAGCCTACTTTGTAAGGATAGCCCAAAAGCTGTGAGTTGGGACGAGGCCGAACGAGTGGCTCCAATTGGGCTTCGATGGCCTTGGCTTGTTTTTTGGTAATGCTCGAATCGGCTACGATTTTGATTTCGGCTCCTTTGTAAAGGCTCTCGCCTTCGGGCAGGTGCTTGGTGATCGAACAGCTACTTAGTAGTAATGCGAACAGTAGAACACAGATAGGACGGATTGGACACGGATTTTTAAAACTATCCGTTAAAATCAGTGTAGTTTGTATTCTTCCAATTCGTATGCTGTTTCTAAAAATCGTAAACTCACTCATTCGTTATTTTTTAAAAAACTCTCTCAAGGTTTCATAATCTAAAACCACTGCAAAACTCACGCCTGTTTCGACGATGAAGCCTTCGAGTACGGTCTGAAATTGATTTTTGCGATAAGCCCTTACGGCATAGCGACCATCGGGCGTAAGGCTATAATTGACCGATACGTTGTCTATGATTTCGGCAGATTGGGCTGTACGCGCGCCTTTTTCGATCTCGAAGTTGCTCCCCACGCTTACCGTGAGGCGGTCGTTGAGGAAGCCTTTGCTCAATCCTACCGACAAATCCGTCTGGCCTACATTGCCACGCTGGGTAGCTACTGCGGTAGAGTTGAGATCGAAGTCCAATTTTACGCCTTTGATGAGGTCGGAGGCGAGCATATTGAGCTGGTCGGAAAATAGTTTGCTGGCACTCTGGCGGGCGATGCCCTCGGCATTGAAGCCCCCTGCAACGCTCTCGGAAGCACGCTCCTCCCAAAATCTATTGAGCAGTAGCAACGAAAACACCTGACGGTTGGCTTGAGCAGGGTCGTAGTTTTGGGAGCCAGCCTGTTTGCGGAGGCTACTCAAAAAGGCGATATTTTCGAGTTCGTTCTTTTGGGCTGCCGATACTTTGCTGCCGTCCACTTCTACCTCAAACTCTATGATAGGGCTGCTCAAATTGCCCGACATTCGGAGCAGTACATTGAAAGGAATCTTGGCGTTGTTGGCACGTTCGCTACCCGATACATTGGCGGGAAGTTCGGCCATGATGGGGTAAACGGCAGTGATATTGACATCGGCTTTCATGGGGTCGCCGGCAAAGAGCAATCGGCTGCCTTTCTGAATCACAAAGGAGCGTTTGAATATTTCGAATGTAATGTCATACGACCCCTGCGAAAGTTCATACAGACCGATAATGTAGGGTTCGCCATTGGGCAAAATCCCCGCATTGAGTTGGGCGTTGCCTTTTACTTTGAGATTGTCGCCGTTGAGTTCATCTACGATGATAGTGAGTTGGGAGCGGTCGTCGGCTTCGAGATTGAGCGATATTTCGGAGGCAAAATTGAGGGGTTCGGTTTTGGGCGTTTCGTTTTCTGTTTCCACCGTATCGGAGCGATTGATAAACTCTACCACACCTTCGGTATTGGTTTGGCCTACTTCATCGTCGGGCAGTACAATCGTGATGTCGCTGCCTTGCTTGAGTTTGATAGCCCCGTCCACGAAAGGCTTCGAGTCAGTACCCGCTACGTGGAGATTGGCATCTACTACCCCTTTGCCATAAAAAAGCTCGTTGTCTTTGCGCGAGGCATTTAAGACCGTAAAATCTTTGGCGGCGATAGTGAGGTCATAGTCGTATTTGGGGAGGTTGTTGAAATTGACTTTGCCGTTGATTTCGAGGGGCTGGTTGAGGGTATCGCGCACTACAAAATTTCTCAACACAAGTGATGATTGGTCAAAACGTAACCGACTTTGGTGGATTCGATAAGTAGCCCCCAGTTGGGTAACATTGAACGCCAAGCTATCGAAACCGATCTCACCTTCGATTTGGGGTTTGTCGGTCGAGCCTTTGATGGTAGCCACGCCATTCAATGCTCCCCTCACACGCCGCAGTTGTCCTTCGCTGAAAGGCTCAATCATAGGAGCGTGTAGCCGCCGCATATCCAGTTTGAAGTCGAGTGGATTTTTTTCTTTGACCAAATACTTTCCTGCCAATCTGATGTCGTTGAAGCGGCTTCTGAGAGAAGCCTCGGCGGTGATGATATTGGCTGATTCGTTGTTGGCATTGACGCTCAAATTACCCAATTCTACTCGCTCATACACCAGCTCATTGACAGTGAGATTGCCAGTAAACAGGGGCTGTTCTTGGGTATAATTTTGAAGTAACACACGCCCCGCCATCACCCCCGAAATCTGGAGCGAATCGGCCAAAAGGGTAGCCAATGCCCCCAGTCGAAGACTATCCATTTCTACCTGTATGGGTGCATTGGGCGTTTGGGTAGGCGTATTGACCGATAGCCGTTGTTGGTTTTGGGTCAATTGGACATTGCTTACCAATAACCCGCTTTTGCCAAATTGCACAAAACCTCGTGGGTCAGCCTGCCATGCACGGTAATTGAGCAGGATATTTTGAGGGTGGAAGCCCAAGCGGTAATTGCTATCAATAGCTGCCAGATTACCTGCCAGTCGGTGTTGGATACGAAACATCGAATCGCGCAAGGCCAAATTGAAGTCCACCACGTTGTTGGCTATTGTGCCGTTGAGCATAGCCCTTTGGAGTTTGGTAGGGGCAAACAGTATTTCATCAACATAACCGATATAGCTGGCTTGATTTTCGACACCCAAAATCCCGAAATCCATTTTCTCGACCACGATACTATCATATTCTACTTTGGGTAAAATCAATCGGGCTTGTAGCGTAGTATCGTTTTGGTTGTTGAGGACCATCGAGAGGCGTGTATTGGCTAATTGGGTAAAGCCCGGCACAAACATTTGCAGCAATGGGTGATGCTTCGCTTGTGCTTCTATAGTGATGTTGTAGAGTGAATCAACGGGTTGGTAGGTCAAGTCAGGTAGCGCAAAATAGCGACTGATTTCGCCGATGAAAATATCCGCCAGACGATTGTACTCAAACTGTCCTTTCAAATCTACCCTCAAAAAAGGCGAAATCCATTGTGCCACTCTCTGCTGGTTTTGATTGAAAAGTTGCAGCGAGATATTTTCCAAAGACTGCTCGTTTGCATTGAGCCTCACGTTTCCGTTGTTGATGGTCAGCATACCCAATGGATTTTTGGGGTCTGTACTCGCAAAATTAGCTTTGATTTGCCCTGCAATGCTCAAATCCTCCTCGTACAAATGGAGAGGTTTGAGTTGCAGGGCTTGGACATCAGCATCAGCTATGAGGCTTGGGTATTGGTTGTGCAAATCGGCATGGAGGCGTAGTGCCAGCTTGATATTGGGGTCAGAGATATTGGCATTGAGTTGGGCTATTTGATTTTCGTAAGTCCCAGCCAAATCCAAATTTTGGTAAGCATACCCTCTGACATCAGCTTGCTCGATACGCCCGTCAAATTGCGCCAGTAGCGTTTTGGGGTCTATGCCTTGCCCCGAAAAAGTAGTCATAAGGGAGATTTTGCCGAGTTGGTCGGAGGGTTGTTTGAGCCATTGCCCTGCGTCGAAACTTTGGAGGGTCAGCTTGCCGTCGTAGGCTTGGTTTTTGGCTGCATAAAAATTTTTTAGATGGACCTCAAAATCAGCTTTTCCCCACGGAGATTCCAGATGAGTGTTTAAGAACAAATGATTCAAATCGCCATTGACGAGGCCTGTCATTTTGAGATAAGCAGGCATGGCGACCGTTTCGGGCCAAGTATTTTTGGGTAAAATTTTCCCCAAATCCGCTTGACTACTTCCCAAATCGTCAATTTTCAAATCCAAACGCATTTTTTCGACATCGGGCAAGCCCACGATGCGCCCATTCAACGCCAAGCGGGTATTTTGGAGTGTTTGGGCTTTGAAGGTGTTGATTCGTAAGTCATTGATTTTACCGCTTAGACTCCCGTCGAGTAGGAGCGTAGCATTGGGATTTTGGTCGAAAGGCGGCGTTTGGCGTAGCGAAGGCAGCCATGTCAGTACATCTTGAAATCCAATTTGACTGTTTTTGAGTAGGAGGTCGAGGCTTACGTTGCCAAGGTCTTTGGAAAATTGATCGGGCGATGTGTAACGCAGTACTGCTCGCTCGCGTAGTACGCTATGGTTAGTTTTGACGAAAAGGTTTTGGAGGGCGGCTTGATTTTGTGCGTACAGGAAATCAGTCTGGAACTGCTGTAACACAAATCCCCGTTTTTCTCTGAAATTCAACGTTTTAAGTTTGCCAAGGGTACGATTGGGTGTAAACAAAAAATCCTCCAGCCGAAAATTGAAATTTTGGATTTCAGTCGAAAAATCAGGCGATTGAAAAGCTACATCGGTATTGAGGATTTGGAGAGAAGGAATACCTACACGAATTTTATCCAAAAAAACATCGTCAAAGTGGGTACTGATTTCTCCCACAATCAATTTGACTCGTTGGCGTTCGGTATCGTTGGTGTAGCGAATGTCATAATCTTTGAGCGACAAAAAGCCCAACTTCAAGTCGAGTGAATCGGCTGAAGGTGAAGATGAAATTGGTACTTCGGCAGCTACCTTCTTTTTCAAAGGCTGATACTGACGAACGGTGATTTGGGCCGTTTGTAAATTGGTGTTTTTGAGGTGATAGAGATTGCGGGTAGGATTGAAGGCTGAAAACTCAATACGGCTTTTTTTGAGCCACACGTCGGCATCAGTACCCACGACCATATCGCGGTAGCGGAGTTTGATACGGTTGAGTTGTAAAGCCTCAAGCTGCATCTCAATCGGTGCGGATGCTATCGTATCTGGGGGAGCGTTAGGGTCTGCAAATGCCTTGACAATGAAATCAAAATTGAAAACTGTATCGGGCAATGTACGCCTGACGTTGAGGGACACGTCATCAAGTACGATTTCGTCGAGTGAGATTTCGCCTCGCGTCAAAGCCCACATATCCAGCCCTACATAAACCCGATTGGCGGCAAGGAGTGTATCTTTTTGTAAATCTTCTACATAAATTCCTCCTATTTCGACCCAATCAGGAAATTTGAAGCGCACTTTAGCGATGTCAGTACGTGTGGGGATTTTTTTTTGAAGAAAGCCTACTACCTGCTTGGTGAGCCATTGCTGCCCGCTGGAAGTTTGCAGCCAAAACATACCCACCCCTACCAAGAGCAAAAGCCCCAGCAACGAGAAGAGGATAATTTTGGCTGCTTTTTTGAGCATAATGACATGGTTTAGTCTTACCTCACAAACGAATCGTCGGGGAGTTTGACGTTGAAGTCTGCCGTAGTGGCCACTCTCACTGTACGGCGGTCAATGCTACTGACAAAAGTACCTTCGGAAGGATAAGAAAGGCCATATTTGGTAGTGTCGTACTTGGTATGGTCGCGGGTTTGGACTTCGTTGGTGGGCAGGGTTACGCGCTCGCGCACCAGCAGCCCCGACTGGGTATCAAAAAATAAGTTATATCGTATGCCCTGTCCACTCAACTCTACATGGTGTGCGGGGCGATTGTTGATGTTTTCAGTACCTACAACGGTGGCAATATAGCCTTTTTGGGTATAGTTGGCAAAAGGCAGTAAATCGCGTAGTTCGCGACGCATATTTTCACGTTCGTTGTTGCTTAAATCGCTGGTTTGAAACTGCGTTACTTTATCGCGGCTTCCTATCGGGACTTTGAGCCAACCGTCGTTGGCACGAATGCCCTGTATAAAATCCCTCCTCATAATGGTACGAATACGCAGTAGTCCTTGCAATGGTATCGAGCCGCGTACTTCCAAATCGAAGTCGTTGGCAGAACCCGAGCGGTATTGCTGCCTGATGAGGAAAGTTTCGACAGAATCCCACTTGGCTTTTCCTCCCGTGGCAGCATAAAAATTGTTGAAAATACTATCGGCTGTAATGGTCTGAGTGTAGGCAGGAAACAAGCCAATACTTAAATAGAGAACACAAATGAATCGTTTCATAGTTTTGAGTGTAATTTTTGGAAAACTAACGTATAAACTTTGGCAAAGTTTACAACAGAATTAAAGTTTTTTCCAAAAAAATCGTACCAAACATAAAAGCCCTTCAATATTGAAAGGCTTTTTGGGGAGTTTTAATAAATGATTAACAGATGATTCACGTTTCATCACCGATGATTCGCATTTTTAAACGCGAATTACAAAGTTTTGCGTTTCAAACGCAAAACATCTGTCAAACACAAAACATCAACGCATAAAATATCTAATCAATTTCGATAAGTTACAGCTTTTACAGCCTCGATAGTACGCTTCACGCTTGGGAGGGCTGCTTCAACCAAAGTAGGAGCATAGGGCAGCGATACGTCCATGCTATTGACACGAATCACAGGAGCGTCCATATAATCGAAAGCGCGGCGTTGAATCATATAAGCTAATTCGGACGATATTGCTGACAAGGGCCAAGCCTCCTCTACTACCACACAACGGTTCGTTTTTTTGACAGAATTTATGACTGTATCGTAATCTATCGGTCGTACAGTGCGTAAGTCGACCAGCTCGGCATCAATTCCCATTTTGGATAGTTCTTCTATGGCAGGTTTGACCACACGCGGTATCATTTTGCCAAAGGATACGATAGTTACGTCTTTGCCTTCTTTGATGATGTTGGCTTTACCGATAGGCAGCACATATTCTTCTTCGGGTACTTCGCCTTTGTCGCTGTACATAAGTTCGGATTCCATGAAGATGACAGGGTCGTCATCACGGATAGAAGCTTTGAGGAGTCCTTTGGCATCATACGGATTAGACGGAACGACTACTTTCAAGCCGGGGGTATTGGCATACCAGTTTTCAAAATTTTGGGAGTGCTGCGCACCAAGCTGGCCGGCATTGCCGGTAGGGCCACGAAACACAATCGGACAGCCATACTGCCCTCCCGACATCGAAAGGATTTTGGCGGCTGAGTTGATGACTTGATCTATGGCCACCAACGAAAAGTTGAAAGTCATAAACTCAATAATCGGGCGGAGGCCATTCATGCCAGCACCTACACCGATACCCGCAAAGCCCAATTCAGCAATCGGAGTATCAATGACACGCTCAGGACCAAACTCATCGAGCATTCCTTGACTTACTTTGTAGGCACCGTTGTACTCGGCTACTTCTTCGCCCATTAAAAAAACGCGAGAATCGCGGCGCATTTCTTCAGACATAGCCTCGCGCAAGGCTTCTCGGAAAAGTATTTGTCGCATTGTAAGTGTGAGATATTTCTAAGGTGTTGGTTGAAAAACGGCTGTAAAAGTAGTTTTTTTTTTGATATATGGAAGGTTTCATTGCCTCAATCAGAGCGAATTATTTTTAATAAAAAAAAATATAGTACTTTTGCGACCTAATAAAAAAAGCTATTGATATAAAAAATAACTATTTGAAATAACCAAAATTATCTTTAGATAGTTATCCTTTAAGTATTTCAAGTAAAGTAATTACTTTAAAGCTATAATCTAACCGTAATTTTCACTTAAAAACCCCTATCTCACAATGAGAAAGATTCTTTTGTTTTCACTTTCTGTACTTTTGTTTGCCTCTTGTAACAAGAAGCAACTGGCTCAGCTGCAAAAAGACAAGGCTGAATTGCAAGCGATGCTGGACAAAAATAAGGCCGATTGCGATGCCCTCACGGCTCGTTTGAACAATGATTTGAGCGATTTGCGCAATCAAATCAGATTGAAAGATAGCGATATTGCCAACGAACGCGCCAGATTGAAGGCTTTAGAAGATGAAATCGCTTATTTGAAACGTACCAATAACAATTTGCTCGACCGTCTTTCTGACTTATCAGTAGTGAGTAAAGATGGTGCCGAAAGTATCAAAAAATCGTTGGAAGCACTTAATCGTCAAAGTTCGTATATACAAGATCTCAACTCCAGCCTTCGCCGCAAAGATTCTTTGAACTTGGCATTGGTGATGGCACTCAAGCGTTCATTAGACAATGTAAATGATGAAGATGTCAATATTGAGGTCAAAAAAGGAGTTGTTTATATCTCGCTCTCCGATAAGATGCTCTTCAAATTTGGTAGCTGGGAGATTACCCCACAAGCTGAAACGGTATTGAGCAAAATCGCTAAAGTAGTAAATGACCGTAAAGACTTTGATATTTTGGTGGAAGGACACACCGACAATGTACCTTACAACAGTGCCTCTGTATTAGAAGACAACTGGGACTTGAGCGTAAAACGTTCTACATCGGTGGTTCGTACACTTCAAAAGAAATATGGTGTAGCTCCTGAACGCATGACTGCTGGAGGACGGGGAGAGTATGTACCAAAAATGGCGGGTAATGACAGCAAAAGCCGTAGTGTAAACCGCCGCACCGAAATCATCGTATTGCCTAAATTGGATCAATTCTTCCAACTGTTTGATTCAGGCAAATAATTCATAACATTTTTTTTTAAATACAGAAGCCACAAGAGTCTATCTTGTGGCTTCTGTATTTAAACTCAATAAAAAATAAATTGCGAAAATTTGGGCAAATTAAAATTTCTTTCTCCTTTGGGGAAAGGAATTTAGGGATAGGGGTTTTCCTAAACCAATTTTGTTTCAGTATATATTCGTTCAAAATTTATTTGCGAAGAAACCTAATATGTTTCTTTTGATTATTAATGGGTTACATCATTAGTTTTTAGCAAACATATCAGTACACTGTAAACTAAGTTTGTGTAACTTATCACGCCCACGGAACTCACAGAAGTACACAGAAAAATTCCGTGAAATTCTGCGGTTTCTGTGAGCATAAAATATAGTAACTTATTTTACAATGTATTAGGTTTAAGTATAAATAACCTCAAATTTTCCTTTGAAAAAATCCAAATTTGTAAAAAAGGATTACTTCCGCCCGTTATGTCTTAAAACTTCTTCAATTTTCACCATGCTTTCGCCTGTTATAATTCGAATAGTAGCAAGGTCTATGCCATTGTCAAAAGCATTTAAAATCGTCTTTTCTAATACTTCTGCTTTTCCTTCTGCTTTTCCTTCTGCTTTTCCTTCTGCTCTACCTTTGGCATTACCTTTTTCGGATCCTTCCAAAAATCCTCGATTATAACCTTGATCAATACCTTTTTTGATTCCTTTTTGGATCAGTTGCTCATATACACTCATCGCTTTATTGGTTACAGGTTTTGAAACTTCTTCCAATGTCTGTTGAACAATCTCTTCGTCTATATCTAATTGACTTAGGAGATAAACAAAGATACGATCGGTTAAGTTTTTATGCAAGTGTGGTTCTATCAACCTTGCAATACGCTCCAACATTTCGAAAAGTTTTTGGCTGTTGTAAAAATGTCTTTGAATCAAGAGACTACTGGCCAGTAGCCCGTTGTGTATTCTCAAAAGGTCTTCTGCTTCATATTGTTGTAAATTGATAAAGGCAGCTTCATATTTTGGAATATATTTTTGAAATACGGCAGGATAGTCTTTGAAAAAATCTGCTAACGACCGCAAATCCCATTTGTCTTTACCATGGTAGTAGAGAATAGGTACGATAAGTTCGGGGCGGCTTGTATTTTTGAGTTGCTGACGGTAAGCCAGTGCCACATACTCCAAAAGTTGAAAAGCTACTTTATCATCACGATAGGACTTATGTTCAATCAAAAGGCAAATTTGTAGTTTTTCGAGAGTTGTTTCGACACGCCAGACAATGTCAGAAAAAGACTTTTGGAGTTTTTCGGTCAAGTAGCTATCTGGGAGTTGTTGAAGAGTATCAAGGCGAAGTTGCTCCGTTAGGTCGTTGGGTAGAAGTTCAGACAAAAAGTCAATAGCGATTTGACGATCAGAAAGCAGTTCTCTGCTAAACTTATCGTGAATATTAGTGATGTCAGATTTCATTTTTGATCTTTTGAGGCTCTAAAACTCAATATTGATGACTATAAAACCAAACAAATGCTCCATATTTTATCCGCTTTGATATGTTTTTTTGGTAGGTTTGCGTTAAAGAGAAGTAAAATTTTATCGCGAATCACTATGAAAAATTTAAGCAGATATACCTTGTTGGTTTTGAGTATAGTGGGTTTGAGTCTTTTTTCTTTCCGCTACGAAGAACGTTTTTTTGAGATAGCTCGAAACCTTGATATTTATGCCACCCTTTTTAAGGAGCTAAACCGTTACTATGTGGACGAAATCAACCCCAACCGCCTGACCAAGATGAGCATAGATGCCATGCTCAAAAACCTTGACCCTTACACCAATTTCTACGCCGAAGACGAAATCGAAGATTACCGTACCATGACAACGGGCCAATACACAGGCATTGGGGCAGTCGTAAATACCAACAAAGGAAAACATATTATTTATTCTATCTTGGAAGGCTCGCCTGCCGAAAAGTCTGGGCTTCGTATTGGAGATGAAATTGTCAAGATTGATGGGGTGGATTTACTCACCCGCAAAGATGCCAGCGTAGATAAATTGATGAAAGGGCAAGTCAATTCTGTGGTAAAGCTGGGTGTCAAAAGAATCGGTACCTCAAATCCAATCGAAATCAGTGTAACTCGCGAGTTTGTCAAAACGGGCAATGTACCTTATTATGGAATGCTCACCGACGAAGTGGGCTACATTGACCTCAAAGATTTCAATCAAACCGCTGCCCGAGAAGTAAAAACCGCGCTGGTAGAACTCAAAGGAAAAGGTATGAAAAAATTGATTTTAGATTTACGTGAAAACCCGGGAGGACTGCTTGATCAAGCAGTGTTGATTAGCAATTTATTCATACCCAAAGATGCCGAAATAGTGTCCAATCGCGGCAAAGTAGTAGAATGGAACAAAACCTACACCGCTCCTATGGCTCCTGTGGATACCGAGATTCCTTTGACTGTACTGGTCAATGGCCGAAGTGCGTCAGCCGCAGAGATTGTATCGGGCGTGATGCAAGACTATGACCGAGGGGTGCTGATTGGTCAGCGTAGTTTTGGAAAAGGACTCGTACAAACGACAAGAGATTTGTCCTACAATACCAAGCTGAAAGTAACAGTAGCAAAATATTACATACCCAGTGGGCGGTGTATTCAAGCTATTGATTATAGCCACCGCAACCCCGACGGTAGCGTAGGTAAAACGCCCGATTCACTTAAAGTAGCTTTCAAAACTCGCAATGGGAGAGTGGTTTATGACGGTGGGGGAGTAGAACCTGATATTGTGGTCGAACTTCCTACCAAAACTCCCATTCTGAATAGTCTGCAAACAAAGGGGTTGTTGTTCGACTACGCGCTTCATTACAGGGTTACACGCCCAACTATACCTTCTGCCAAGGAATTTGAACTTTCTGACAATGATTATAGAGAATTTGTCAATTGGCTCAAAGACAAAGAGTATGATTATACTACCCAAGTAGAAAAAGATTTGTCAATGCTCGAAGCCTCGGCCAAAAAGGAGAAGTATTTTGATGCTATCCAAGAGCAATTCAAAGCCCTCAAAACCAAACTTACCCATAGCAAAGAAGCCGACTTGATGACTTTCAAGAAAGAAATCAAATCGGCTTTGGAGCGTGAAATAGTATCGCACTATTACCTTCAAAAGGGCGAGCGTGAATATGTCTTTCGCACCGACCCCGAAGTCAATGCTGCATTGGAACTATTCAAAGACCTACCTCGCTACGAACGAATCCTAAAAGGGCAGAAGTAGTTCACCAACCTATCCCGTAGTCTTCGCCATGGTTGCTGGAGCCACCCCAAAAAGTACCATGCTTCCAGTCGAAGTAGATAGCATTGATAGGGCCGCTGGTACGCTCTTGGTAATTGATTTTGTAACCCATTCGGCTCAAGTCTTTACGTGTCCAAGCGGGAGTAGCTTCATTGAGGGTGAGGCCACCATTGATACGCTCATGCTTACCAAAACTCGAGTACATTTGTAGGGTCTTAAAACTCGGTGCTTCGCAAGCCTCCTGAACAGTCATGTCAAATTCTACCATATTCAAGAAAAACTGTAATAATAATTGGTCTTGTTCATCACCGGCTTGTTTGGCAAAAGCCAAGTAAGGTTTGCCGTCTTTCATAGCCAAACTCGGCGTAAGTGTTACACGAGGGCGTTTGCCCGGTTCGACTACATTGAAAGGGTTCTCTTTAGGGTCTAGTACAAAAGACTGCATACGTTGACTCATGCCGATACCCGTATTGCCCGCTATACACGCTGGTACCCAGCCACCGCTCGGAGTCATCGAAACCACCCAGCCTTCGGCATCGGCTGCTTCGACAGAGGTAGTACCTGCCGTAAAATCTTCGATAAATTTTTGATCTAAAGATGCATTGTTTTTGGGCGAAAGAAGGCGGGCACTTCCCCAGTTTTTAAGCAAATCTTTAAATGGATTTACTTTGCCTTCAAAAGGGTAAGGATCGCCCGGTCCGGCCGTAGGGTCATTTTTTTCAGGATTGATGAGTTTACTACGTTCTTTGGCGTATTCTTTTGAGAGTAATCCTTTTATGGGTTCTTCGGGAGCAAAAGCAGGGTCGCCATAATAAAAATCGCGATCGGCAAAAGCCAAATTCATGGCTTGATAAAGCGTATGAATATAACGGGTAGAGTTATAGCCCATGCTTTTGAGATCAAAATTTTCCAAGATATTGAGGGTTTGGAGCATGGCTGGACCTTGGGTCCATTGCTGGAGTTTATATACTTCGATACCCTTGTAAGTGGTCATCAGGGGTTCTTCGATTTTAACTTTCCAGTTGGCTAAATCTTGCTCCGTAATAAGCCCTCCTTGCTCTTGGCAGCCTCGTACAAATTCTTTGGCAATTTCGCCTTTGTAAAACACATCATAAGCTGCATAGATAGCCTCTTTGCGCGATTTACCTTTGGCAAGAGCTTGCTGCTCGGCATTGACGAGTTTTTGGAGGGTATTCAGCAAATCTTTCTGAACAAAAATTTCGCCTGCGTCGGGGGCTTCACGTTTTTGACCAAGATGAGGTAGAAAAACTTTTTTGGAATAAGGCCATTGTTTGATGAGTTCTTTCCCACGCTCGATTGAGTTGGCGGTTTGGGCTTCAATAGGATAACCCTCGGCCATTTGCATCGCAGGGGCCAAAACCTCCTTGAGCGACATCTTGCCGTACTCGGCCAATATGGTCATCAATCCTCCGGGAGTACCCGGAGTTACAGCAGAAAGTGGGCCATATTCGGGTGGATATTTCATACCTTTGGACTTGAAAAACTCAACAGTAGCTCCTGTAGGTGCTACACCAAGGGCGTTGATTGCTATCACTTTTTTGGTTTTGGGATTGTAGATGAGAGCTTGAGTTTCGCCTCCCCAACTTAGTACGTCCCACATAGTACAGGTAGCTGCCAACATCGCGCAAGCCGCATCTACGGCATTGCCTCCTTTGGAGAAAATCATCGCCCCTGCCGTAGCAGCAAGTGGCTTACCCGTAATCGCCATCCAATGTTTGCCGTGTAGTGGGGGTTTCTGGGTATAGACAGGGAGATTGTTGAATGATTGACAGAATACTTTGCTATGTACTATCAAAATTAAAGCAAAGATTCGTGTTGTTTGGCTAAAGAGTTTCATAGAAAAAAGGATTGAAATTTTAGGGAGATTTTTTTCGTCAAAAAACAATGTAGCATCGTTGCATTGCAACGATGCTACCAAGGTCATTTGCTAAATTCTACAGATTTTTGCGTTTCATCTCATCTACGGCAAACTTGGCTGCGCGTGCGGTAAGTGCCATATAGGTAAGCGAAGGATTGACACAAGAAGCAGAGGTCATACAAGCCCCGTCGGTCATGAATATATTCTTGCAAGCATGTACTTGATTGTTGGCATTTAACACGGAAGTTTTGGGGTCTTTACCCATGCGTGCTGTCCCCATTTCGTGGATACCGATACCGAGGTTTTTGCTTTTATCGTTGTAGGGGGTTACATTTTTCAAACCTGCGGCTTCGAGCATTTCGGCAGCATCATTGGCCATATCTTCACGCATTTTCCATTCGTTTTCACCATAAGCAGCATCAAATACTACAAGGGGCATTCCCCATTTATCTTTTTGGGTGGGGTGCAGCGTAAATCGGTTGTTTTCGTTGGGCAGTACTTCGCCAAAACCACCGATTCCCATAGTCCATGGCCCAGGTGTTGAGATTTTTTGCTTGAAATCAGCCCCAAAACCTTCCATACCTACTCCACGCCCCCAGCTACTACGACCAGCCCCTCCTTGATAGCCAAAACCTCGTAGATAATCACGCTTGTCTTTGCCCCAGTTGCGATAGCGCGGTATATAAACGCCATTGGGCCGACGGCCAAAATAATATTGGTCAGTAAAACCGTCAAACTCGCCCGATGCCCCAACAGCCAAGTGGTGGTCCATGATGTTGCGACCCAGTTGGTCGCTATCGTTGCCCAGTCCATTGGGAAAACGGCTCGATTTGGAGTTCATCAAAATAGAAGCCGACGGAATGGCCGAGGCATTTAGGAAAATGATACGAGCGTAATATTCTTTTACTTCGAGCGTGTTTTGGTCAATCGTCCGAACACCCGCTGCACGTTGCTTTTTTTCATCATAGATGACTTCTGATACGATTTTATTGTTCAGTAGTGTCAAA
The DNA here is from genome assembly GCA_046294665.1 of Runella sp. GTDB lineage: Bacteria > Bacteroidota > Bacteroidia > Cytophagales > Spirosomataceae > Runella. The sequence continues at coordinate 9,395 of JBKBKL010000049.1, read as the reverse complement.
CGTTTCGTTTTCATGGCTGCTGGCAGCGTGGCCGATTGAGTACTGAAATAGGCACCATAAGGGCAGCCTCGCATACACATGTTGCGAAATTGGCAGTTGGCACGGCTCAAGCCCGTATGTATGGCAGTAGGTTTGGTCAAGTGTGCTACCCGCCCGATTGTGATAGGGCGACCCATTTTTTTCATTACCTCGGTCTTGACGTGTTTTTCAAGGCAGTTGAGTTCCATAGCAGGCAAAAACTGCCCATCGGGAAGTACTGATAGTCCCTCGCGAGAGCCACTGATACCGGCAAAACGCTCCACATAGTCATACCACGGAGCAATATCTTTGTAGCGAATCGGCCAGTCTATGGCGATTCCTTCTTTAGCATTGGCCATGAAGTCTTCTTCATTGAAGCGGTAGCTTTGCCGTCCCCATAGCAGCGAGCGTCCTCCAGTGTGGTATGCCCTAATCCAGTCGAAGGGGCGGGTTTCGAGATAGGGGTTTTGTTTGTCGTTTTCAAAGAAATGGCGATGTTCTTCATTGGCAGTGTAGCCTGTACGAATATTGGCCCAGTATTCTTCAGCAGCCATGTTGTCAGGGCGGCCTCTGTGTGGGAAATCCCAAGGGTTTTTCATGGCCGTTTCGTAGTCTATAATGTGTTTTACATCACGACCGCGCTCAAGGCACAAAACACGCAGGCCGCGTTCGGTAAGTTCTTTGGCAGCCCAGCCGCCGCTTATTCCAGAGCCTACCACGATAGCGTCGTAGGTCAATTCTTTTTGGGCATCTATGTTGAGATACATTGTCATTGGGTGGTTTAGTGGTTTGGTGATTAGGTGGTTTACGATTTGGGGTTCATTACTTTCACAAATCATTCAACCACATCGAATTACAGTGCATACGCTTTTTGACCTGGCTTGAGTGGGATACAGCCTTCGTATCGTCCGGGAATAGGCACATAGTCGAGGGCTTTGGTAGCTCCTTGTTCAGAGGTGAAATAGCCAAAAAGTGTAAGTTCTTTCATCAGCCTCCAGAAAGGCGTTCCTTTGAGTTTTTTGGAGTCTATTTCTTCTTTGTCCACGTTATCACCTACTTTTACTTGTTTTACATTGGCATTTTTCATCATTTCGATGGTTTCTTTTTCTACCATTTTCAAAATGCTCACTTGTTGTGCAGAGGTGGTTTCCAAAAATTTCTTGTTGTGGGTTTTCATAGCTTTGGCATCAACATCTGCCAACCCATCCACAAAATTCTGTTGTTCTTGGGTTTTATAACAATCTCTTAGCATCATTTCGATAAACGGCCCTACGCCAGCCTCTTTAGCTCCGGGCGTATCTGTTTTGGGTATGATTAGTTCGGCGATTTCGGCCACCAAAGCACGCTGGGCTTCATTGAGGGCAAAGTTGCTCGTATGCAAGGTTGGTGCTTGTGCGCCGTCGCCGAAAGCCAACAAACTGGGAGCCGATAGTGTACCTCCCATCAATAGCGCGACCCGTGAAAGTGCTTCTCTACGATTCATATTGTTAGAAAAAGTTTGAGTGTATTCGTAAGTTGTAAAAGTACATGAGAATCATGCAATTTTAATTTTTTTTAAACGCTTTTTTCGACAAAACTGTATTTTTTAGCTATCAAAGAGGGGGAAGTTTTTGTATATATCTCTGCACCTACTTTTTTCGTTAATAAGGTGTACTTTTGCAAACTTCAAATCCAATCTCGCCATGTTCAAAATTTCAACTCTTACTACCATTTTTATTGTAGGACTGTGGTGGGGTTGTACTTCTTCACAGGATACGCCTTCCCCCTCTACTCCTTTGGATTCTAATTTTCAGAACGGCACCGAAGGCTGGCAAGCCGAACTTACTGACTATTTTGTAGTCCAAGAAAGTTTGGTGGAGTTTCAAGCTAAACATAGTAGTATTCCTAATCTCTCCAACCGAAAAGGTTTCATGCTTTCAAGTCATAATCGAAGTGACGATTTGTTTATGTTTTTGAAAAAGAAACTCACCGACTTACCTCCCAACAAAACTTATAAAGTTACTTTTGAGGTAGAACTGGCTTCCAAATACCCTGCTAATAGTTTTGGCATAGGTGGTTCGCCGGGCAAATCGGTATTTTTGAAGGCCGGGGCTTCGCCCAATGAACCCAAAAAAATCAAAGATGCCAATAATTTTTACAAACTTAGTTGGGACAAAGGCTATCAGTCGCAAACGGGTAAAGATGTGGTAGGATTGGGCGATGTCAGTACACCCGGTGATAAAGAAATATATCAGATTATCTCACGCAATAGCCTCCAAAAACCTATGCAAGCTACTACCAATGCTCAAGGGGAACTTTGGATAGTGGTAGGCACTGATTCTGGCTTTGAGGGGATTACGACATTATATTATACCAGAATCAAAATCAATTTGCTGTAATTATATCTGTTTCAAATTTATTTGTGAAAAAACCTCATAGGTTTCATTTGATTATCAATGGTTTACATAGTTAATTTTTCGCAAACCTATGAGGTTTAAGTATATATCTGTTTCAAATTTATTTGTGAAAAAACCTCAATAGGCTCAAACCTATGAGGTTTAAGTATAAAGTAACCCTTCGTCGGCAAAACTAAAATAGCCTCCGTCTGTAAAAATCAAATGATCTAACACTGGGATTTCGAGGAGTTTGCCCGCTGCTGTCAAGCGACGGGTCAAATCTTTATCGGCTTCGCTGGGGCGGAGGTTGCCGGAGGGGTGATTATGCACCAAGATAATGGCACTTGCCAAGTGTTCTATTGCCATTTTGAAAATAATTTTGGGGTCGGCTACTGTACCCGATACACCTCCTTGACTTACTTGTACGGGGCGTATTACCTCATTGGCACGGTTGAGCAATAACAACCAAAATTCTTCGTGAGGTAAATCCAACAAATAAGATTGTATTTGAAGATAAGCATCTCGCGATGAAGTAATCTTGGGGCGGTGTATATTGTCGCTTTCTTTTCGGCGCCGCCCCAATTCGAGGGCTGCTGCTATCGAAATCGCTTTGGCTTCTCCTATGCCTTTGATTTTGGTCAAATCTTTGATGGTAAGTTTGGCGAGTTCGTTTAGGTTATTGTTAGCCCTTTGTAAAATAACTTTGGCCAAATCTACTGCTGACAATTCGACTGTACCCGAGCCTATCAGAATCGCTATCAACTCGGCATCTGAGAGGGCAGCTTTACCTTTCAGAAGTAATTTTTCGCGCGGGCGGTCTTCTTCAGCCCAGCTCAAAATACGACGGGTATCTGTATAGTCAGGTTTGGTCATTGTAGAGGAGTGAATGATATGTTGGTTTGGGGTAAAAATACTAACTTACCGCAAAATTCAGATGATTTTATGCGCAAATACAGTGTTATTATCCCTGTCTATAATCGCCCCGATGAATTGGCAGAATTGCTCGAATGTCTTGTTCAACAAACTTATAAAAATTTTGAGGTAATCATTGTCGAAGATGGCTCACGCCTTCGTTCGGATAAAGTGGTGGAGTTGTTCAGGCAAAAATTAGATATTCATTATTTTGAACAGCCCAACAGCGGGCAAGGTTTTGCACGCAATCAAGGCTTTCGACTTGCCACGGGCGATTATTTTATTTTATTTGATTCAGATGCTCTGATTGAATCTAATTACTTGGATATTGTCGAAAATAGACTCAATACTGATTATGTTGATTTTTATGGGGGGCCTGATACTGACCACCCAAGTTTTACACCAATCCAAAAAGCGATTAGTTATAGTATGACATCGCTGTTTACGACTGGAGGAATACGGGGTAAAAAAAATAATCTGGGAGGCGTGTTTCACCCACGTAGTTTCAACATGGGGCTGTCGCGTGAGGTGTGGCAGCGTACAGGGGGATTTCAGATTAGTAGAATGGGGGAGGATATCATTTTCAGTATCACGGCTTTACGCATGGGTTTTAAGGCTGCATTGATTGCTGAAGCATTTATTTATCATAAACGCCGTACTGATTTTAGGGCATTTTTTCGACAGCTCAAGTTTTTCGGTCGAGCGCGTATCAATATTGCACGATTTTACCCCGATGAATTGAAGTTGGTTCACACTTTCCCTTTACTTTTTACAGTTGCTTGGAGTAGCCTCCCTATCCTTTGGTTTGTCTTTCGCCCTGTATTTTGGATAGGCTTATTTTTGGGAGGGATATATATTTTTTCATTGTTAGGCCACGCTATTTGGCAAACCAAAAGTATCAAAATAGGCTTTTTGAGTGTCTTGGCGGCCTTTGTTCAATTATGTGGCTATGGAATTGGTTTTTTGCAAGAAGGTATCAAACGTCTTTTTGAATCCAAATCACATCGTGAAACAGGAGCAGCCATAGAATATCCTTCATAAAAAAAAAAGCGACCTTGATGGGGCCGCTTTTCTATTTTGACTGATTTTCTTAGTATTCCCACAATCCATGCTCCAACTCCATGAGTTCGTTTTCGAGTTGGATAGACTTCCAAAGAGCCGCTTTTTCATTGCCATATATGGTAATCAAATCCTGGTCTTTGGGATTGGAGGTTTTGGTAATACGCCCACTAAACAAACGCAAATCAAAAGCATCGGCTAAGTTTTTATGTTGGGCAGTATTGTACTCATTAAACCAAATGAACTTCTTAGGGTCGCTACGGAAAAGTTTGTCTAAGTCTTTATACTTAAAAGTAGCGATAGGTGTTTCTAAACCGGTAGGGTGTACATCGGCAGGTATATAGAGTGTAACGGTCTGAATATCATAGTACAAACGTGAGCGTTTACGGTCAAAAATCCAATCTTCCTTGATTTCTAATACTGAAAGTTGATCTGGGAAATACTGGTTTTCTTCGAGTTTGGCGGCGGCGGCAGCAGCAGCGGCAGCGGCTTCTTCGGCCATCTTACGCTTTATCTCGGTCGAATCTACTGCGGGTTTTGCAGGAGCCTTAGCTACGGCTTGCCCTTTCTTCCCTTTGGTGGTAGTTGTTTTTTTCTTGGGTGGTCCCCAGCCATCGTCCACGGGCTGAGTTTCTTTTTTTGGCGGATCGCCCCAGCCGTCATTGGAAGGTTTGGAAGTTTTGTTATCTTTTTTGGTTGAACCTCCCCAGCCATCATCGCTACCAGTGCTTGGGGTATCATTGCCAAAGCCTGCTTTAAGTTCTTCTTCGGTCAAGGTTTGACCTTGGTTGGGTATCTGTAGCTTTTTATTAAAATCATCGAGCGTCATTTTTTTCTTCAAATCAGCATCTGCATACGCATCTATCAGACCTGCTTTGACAGCATCTATGATATACTTACTGATTTCATTCCCTTTGGAAAACATCGGCTGATTTTGTTTTTCTTTCAAATCTAACCGACGCCAAAGGGTACGCTTCATCATGATGTCGGCATCGTTGATTTCACGTACTGAGAGTGGGTTTACGCCACGATTGTCTTTTTCCTGTGCGACTGTGGCCGACGACCCTACGCATATCAGTAGCACACTTCCCAACAAAGCACTTACATTTTTCATTTTCGGAGAGCGTTTTGTTAATTTACTCTATACCAGTTATTTCTACTATAAACGAATCAAGCAGTACAAATAGCGTACCAAGTTCTATAAAATATTAGTTGAGTGGAATGGTGCGTGTATCAGTACCCATACCTGCATCTACAATATCTCCCCGAAAGTTACGGCGTTGGACATTAGATACCTCCACCACAAGTCGGTCGCCGGGTTGGGCTTGCTGTGCCAATGAAGCAATGGAGCCACTGGGGCCAGAAATAACAACGGGGTTGCCTACACGACGGTTTCCACGAGCCAAGCTCACTTGTATTTCACCTACACGGTAGTTGGCATCTTCGGGTGAGTAATTCACCAAACTTTCATCAGCTATGGCTCTGACACTGATGCTACGAGCCATGGTAGCTTGCACCCCACGCTTATCATCAACTAATGCTCCATTGATAGAGTATTCCAATCGAGGGCGTGGCACGCGATTTACACGGAATTTTTCGGTACCGAGCAAGTTGCCTTGATTGGTGATATTGAGAGCCACTTCTCTGCTCGAAGGTACAATAATGACCCTCCCTTTTTGTCCACCAGGTACAACACTTGCTCCGTCGGCAGTAAAGGTAGGATTCCACAAAGCCCCTAAGGCTGGACTTTGTACACTTATCATGTTTTTACAACCTAAATAAAGTGGAGGTGAGGTAGCAGATTCAATATTGTAGGTAGGCTTGGCCACTTTGTACTCATATTTCATGTTGATGGTAGTATCGCGCCCACTGGGTGTAGGAAATGAAATAGTCCCTGTCAGGACTTTGGTAGCCAAACCCTCTTTATCATAAGCTCCACCCTGAGCAGTAAACTCGATGATTCCTTTGCCGTCTTGTATCCGTAGAGGAGCACCATTCAAACTCATGCGTGGGGTAAGTGCGGTCGAAGAAGCCGCGATAAACATTTCACCTTTAAATTTGGTGCCAGCTACTACGACATTAGACTCGGCACTAATCATGGCCAAAATTTTATCAAATTTGATGTCTTTTGCTCCTACTTTAGCAGCCAAAGCATCTAAGACCTCACTTTCATAGCGACGGATTTCTGATTGCTTTTGGCTCAGTACTGCCAATGCCGCTGGTACAGGTGTTTGTTCGAAGTTGAGTGAAGCAAAGTCCTTTCTTCTTTGGTCAGCATCTCTACGTGCAAGAGGGTCTTCGTTACCATCAAGTGCCAAAGGCGCAAACGTAGTACCAGCAATTTTGTTCATTTGGGCTACGTAGTCGTTGAGTTTTTGCTTCAATTCGTAGGCTTTGCCGTTACGGCCGGGACCGATCATGTAGATAGCTACTTTATCTTCTTCATTAGGGTTTTTGACTTTCCCTGTTTCGGGGTCAATACCTCCGCCAGCTTCATTGGCGATTTGGGTTTTGATAGCATCTATCTCTGAAATGATACTACTGGTGATTTTACGAACATCATCAGCTTGCCGTACGATTGCCAATTCAAACTCTCGGTTGCCTGATTTTTGTACTTTATCTCGTATGTTTTCAACAGTTTTTTGATTGATTTTATTGGCTGCATTGGAAGCTACCTCCATACTATTGTTGAGCAACTGGAACTTTTCCAATAAAGCCGAACTCACTTGCAGAGCCAACATCGCTGTTAGCACCAGATACATCATCCCAATCATCTTCTGACGGGGTGTCTCTTTTCCTCCTGCCATTTTTGTTCAGTTATGAATTATGTGTGTATGAATGTTATGATTTAATTATTTGTAGCGAGAGCTTAGCCACGCATGGCTGTAAGCATATTGCCATAAACATTGTTGAGCGAAGAGATATTGGAAGTCAATTTCGCCATTTGCGATTTGAACTCTTGCGACTCTTTGGTAGCATCGGCCATATTGGACATGGCGGCCGTGAGATTGCCGTAAAAAGCATTCATGGCTTTGAGGTGCTTGGTGGTGTCTTGTAGTTCGAGTTCATAGACGGCGTTGAGTGCTCCCATATTTTTGGTGATATTCTGAAACTGCTCGCGGTATTGTTGGGCATCTTTGGTAGCATCAGCCATTGAATTCATGGCTGTTACGGCTACTCCGTAAGATTTATTCATTTCAGTTATAGATGAGGAAGCTGTTTTGACATTTTTAGCGTATTCATTTGTGGCTACGGTAGCATCTGTCAAGTCGCCGATTTTTGAAACAGTTTCTGTTAGGCTCTTAAAACTTTTACCCAAATTGTTGAATATATCAGGAGTGATATTGGCATCAGCCAGCATTTTGTCCATGTTGGCGGTCAAGCCTTTGCCTTGATTTTCGGCTTTACGTGGGGTAACGGGCGCGTCTTCGGCCAATTCGGGATATACTTTTTCCCATGCATAATCTTCGGCGGGGGGGTAGAGAAAACTTTGAACTGCATACAAAATAAAAATAAATGCTTCGGTCAAAAGACCTGCGGTGAGTAAGGTAGTTGCGCCTTCTACGTGAGTGATTTTGGCCCAAGCACCAACGATAACGACAGCTGCACCGAGGGCATAGGCAGTAGGAACGATTTTAGTCCAAAAAACTCCTTGTTTTTGAGATGCCATAATTTTGAATACAAAAAATAGTGAATAGAAAATTAGTTATTGAGAGATGTAGAAATTGCGTAATAATTAGGGTGCTACTCAGCGCAGCACCCCATACTATAAATGAAGGTTGAGAATTATTTACGTTTTTTGCCTCCACGCATGGTAGCCATACGGCCGGCTAAGTTATCTACTACACAACGGAAACCTATGTAAGAGCGTTTGTTGTCTTCATATTCCCAGCTACGGGTACCTGTTTCGAGGAAGTAAGCCACATCTTTCCATGAGCCTCCGCGTACGATTTTGCGAGGTTCGTCGGGGTTGTCGTTCATGGGGTTCATATCCCAGTTCACTACCGTAGCGTTGTCGGCATAAGCATCGAGCGTCCATTCGGCTACGTTGCCGGCCATATTATAAAGACCATAGTCATTGGGATTGTAGGCATTGGCAGGGGCAGTATATGGGTAGCCGTCTGCGTCGTAGTTTCCACGTTGGGGTTTGAAGTTGGCCAAATAGCAGCCTTTACCATTGGCTACGTAAGGGTTGCCCCAAGGATATTTGGCAGAAGCACGGCCTCCACGAGCTGCCCATTCCCATTCGGCTTCAGTAGGTAAGCGAAACCGTGGAGAGCGGTACTTACCTTCTTTGGCACGGTAGTCATTGTAGAGATTTGAACGCCATTCTGCAAAATACTTGGCGGCTTTCCAACTTACTCCAACTACGGGATAAGTATCAAAAGCAGGGTGAGCGTAGTACTGCTCCAGCATTGGTTCACTGTAGTGGTAGGTAAAGTCTTTTTTCCAGACGGTTGTATCGGGGTGGTATTTGGCTAAAATTTCTTCTTCTCCCAATACAGACAGCGAATCGGTCATCAAAGCAGATACAAACTGGCGGTACTCATGATTGGTAATTTCGGTATCATCCATGTAAAAGGAGGTAATCGTTACACGGCGGTTGAAATTTACCTGCGTAGCGGCTATATCTTCGTCGGCTTGACCCATCATAAATGATCCAGATGGAATCAAGACCATACCGTAGGGGGTATCTTGTTTGTAGTCTTTGCGACCAGTGGCAACGATTTCGCCATTTCGAATACCTACTTCTTGTTTTGCTCCTTTTTTACCACCTTTTCCTTTGCTGTTTTTGCCGCCAAATTTATCTTTGACAAACCCACAGCTTTGAAGCATTGCTGCCAATATCACAACCCAAAGCCCTTTGGTGGCATAGCCGAAAAATACCCTTTTGTTCATGGTGATTCTCGTTAAATTCAAAATTTCAGTATAGAAACGAAGTTCCAAGTGTTTATTGTGTGTATTTTCTAATTTTCTTATAATGTTGTCAGAGTCGAAAAATCGCTATAATCGCGCAAATCTACTAAAAAA
>JBKBKL010000048.1:0-26146 GCA_046294665.1 Runella sp. | reverse complement strand
TGCTCATAAAAATTGATGTCTTGGTCTTGCAACGCCAGTAGTTCTGACAGACGCATACCCGTACCATAGAGTAGTTCGAGTACAAGGCGGTCGCGTTTCCCTTCAAAAGTAGGCTCAAACGTTACTTCATCAAAAAGCAGTTGGAGATTTTTTTCTTCGACAAACTGCGGCAGTGGTCGGTCTGTTTTGAGGGCAGATACCCGCGTCATAGGATTGACGCTGATGGTTTTGCAGCGCAACAAATACCCATAAAACGAGCGCAACGTCGCTAGTTTCCGATTGACACTACGATGATGCAAATCTGCCTCTACCAAACTCACGGCCCAGCTACGAATCATACGAAAGTCGGCTTTTTCGAGTTCTTGAAGCTGGTAAGTTTTCACCAAAAACTCGCCAAACTGCTCCAAATCTTTCTGATAAGCGGTCAGTGTATGCTCACTTAGGCGTTTTTCATACGTAAGATGTTGGAGGAATTGGGCTATCATTCGATTGGTTTTTAAACTCCCTCAAACTGACGGAGGAATCGTACATCGTTTTCGGAGTAGAGGCGCAAATCTCGCACGCCGTAGCGAAGCTGGGCAATGCGCTCAATCCCCATACCGAAGGCAAAGCCTGTGTATTCTTCGGGGTCTATGCCGCAGTTGGCCAGTACGTTGGGATCTACCATGCCGCTTCCGGCGATCTCTACCCAGCCAGTGCCTTTGGAGAGGCGGTACGTTTCTTCGGTATCAGTACCAAGCCAAATATCAATCTCTGCACTGGGTTCGGTAAAAGGAAAAAACGAAGGTCTAAGACGAATTTTTACGTCTTTATCAAACATCTCTTTGGAGAAATGATACAGGGTGTCTTTGAGGTCTTTGAAACTCACGTTTTTGTCTATATACAACCCTTCTACTTGATGAAAAAAACAATGTGCGCGTGCCGATATGGCCTCATTACGATATACCCTACCGGGCATGATAGCCCGCAGCGGTGGCTTTTGCCGCTCCATCATGCGTATTTGTACGTTGGAGGTGTGCGTGCGTAGGAGCATATCTTGGGTAGGGGCGGTGGGGTTTTTGGCTACAAAAAACGTATCCTGCATTTCGCGGGCAGGATGGTTTTCGGGGAAATTGAGTGCCGTGAAGTTGTACCAGTCTGACTCAATTTCGGGGCCGTCGGCTACGCTGAAACCCATTCGCTCAAAAATCTCGATGATTTTGGCCCGTGCCAATGTCAGTGGGTGAATACTCCCCAACTGCTGCGGCACTGTGGGTAGTGTCAAATCTAAAGAGGCCGCTGGGCTTTGCTCGGCTTGGGCTTCGATTTGAGCCTGAAACTTCTGAAAATAGTCATTGGCGAAGTTTTTGAGCTGGTTGAGTGTCTGCCCTACCTCGCGGCGTTGTTCTTTGGGAAGATCTTTGAGGTTTTCAAACAACGCCTCCACTACCCCTTTTCGCCCCACAAATCGCTGGCGAAACTGCTCTAATTGTTCCTTGTTGGCAATCGTAAACTGCTCTATTTCTTGGTAAATTTCCTGTACGCGGTCGGTAAACATTTTTGAGTGAATGAATAAATATGTATATAAAACAAATAATTTTAAGTTCTATCAGATTCAGCGGCTCTCCTTAAAGCTAAAAATACTTCTTTTAATGGTTGTGAAACGGAACTTGTCGGCTCCGCCAATACCATTGCTTGATAAATGTTCAAAAATTTGTTTCGTTGTCTATGGAAGAAATGCAAGTAATGTCTGATGAACCCGATGCAGTCCAATACTGCAAACTCAACGCCTGTCTTGTCATACAAGGACTTTGCGTATTCAGTTACTTCAATTTCAATAATGTCAGTAGTAATGAAAATGTAGTTGTCAATTTTACTTTTCGTTTTCGATAACTTTTGAAGTGCAACATCAATGTCGGTTTTTGTAACCCGTTTATCTTTCATTTCATAGCAGGTTACAATTCGGTCGTCATTGGTCAATGTAATTTCTACATCACCAATAGAACCTGTTTGCTTGTCTGCTGCGTTATGTGCTTCGAGTAACTTGTTTACTTCTCCATTTTGGTCTTTCACTGTTTGATATGCTGAAGCAACAATTAAAACCGGAAGTCGGCTTGACCCTTTGCAGTTTAAGTGTTGCAATAACAGTGTTACGATTTCTTCAGTCGCAAGAGGCAGAATGTCGTCAGCTTGTTTTAGGTCGGCAATAAGCTGTTGCATTCTCTGTTCATCTTCTGCCTTGATTATGAGAAGCAATCGAATAATTTCTTGTAAAACATTTTCGGGTTTTTCCTTGCTGCTGTGGACTTCTTCTAAAACTTCAAGGGCGAAAACATAAACTTCTCGTGGTCTGCCAACCAAAACGAGGTCAGTAGTTAGTAGTCGGTCAAGGTTTCTAAATGCAGGTGTTAAATAAGCTGTTGTTGGGTTGCAAGGCAGTTTGTATTTGTGGACTAACAACTCAACAAATTTCTCATCATAAAATCTGCCCGAATAAGTATCGTCTCCTTCAATTTCTGTGTATGGTTTGCGAATATCAACTTTTGGATTGTGAGTTTTAGCAAGCAAACACGACATCAAAAATCTAATCGGTGCTTTGTTTGCATTGCACCGACAAATGAACTCAACCTTTTCTCTTACTGATGCTGATTTAACTGCACTTTTAGACAAGCTGCCAAGTGCTTTCTGGTAGATATTCTCTAATATATCTGATGGTGTTGTATTACTCATTCGTAAAAAGTGAAATGCTGTTTTTTGATTTTAATTCCTTGATGTTGTAGTTCACCCAAAGCACTTCTGTTCTAACATCTTTTGTTGAATGAATTGTTTTTTCAGGGCTATAAATTTTAGTCCATTTGCTCGAAGGATAAAGTTCTTCCATCAACTCACACTCATAGTTAGAAACTGCTGCAAGTCCTTTAATTGAATTTAGCGTTTCAGCTAATTCTCTGTGGTCAAAATCTGTCATTTCAAATCCATAAGATTTTGTGTCACCACGAGTTTCGTGAATATATGGCGGGTCGCAATAAAATAACGTCTCTTTGCTGTCATACAAATTGATTACATCAATGGCTGGTCTATTCTCAATTTGAACTCTTAGAAGTCGTTCAGCTATAAAATCAAGTTGCTCAACTCCACCAAGCCAACGGCTTACAACACCACTCATTCCTGCTCTGCTTGTGTTTTTGCAATTTGCCCAACGCCCAATAGACGCTGTTTGAGCTAAACCGGTTCTTACTTGTCTTGCCCTAACATAAAAACGTCTTGCTCTTTCAATTGGCGATAAGTCAGGGTCTAACTCACAGGCGATTGCAAATTCTTCTCTCGAAAAAGGGGTCAAAGCTATTTTTTCGATTAGTGCTTCTTTTTCTTCTCGTAAAACTTTGAAGAAATTAACTACTTCACCGTCAATATCGTTGTATGTCTCAACAGGTGACGGTTCTCTATTTATTAAAACCGCACCAGAGCCAGCAAACGGCTCACAATAATGAAAACAGTCGGGTAGCTGAGGCAATAGCCAGTCGAGATGCGAAAATTTACCACCATACCAACCAAAAGCAATGAGCTTCTTTGGTTTTGTCAGTCTTTGAATTGGCGATGCAGTTTTTCTTCCGTTTTTTATTGTCGTTTGCAATTATCTTAGTTTTAGTTCGTAAGGTTATTTGGAAATCTTTACCACAAAAAATCACACTTCACACCATTAGGGTTACTCACCCGTTTGACAAGACTATTTTTCAATTCCTCCCCGACACTTTGCCTGTTTTGGCGGGCATACCGGGCTGGGTGATTTCAAAGTTTTCTTGTTTTTTGGCTTCGACTACGATTTTGCGAACATCGGCCAAGAGTTTTTTGGCATCATATACGATACCATCTTTGACGGTATATTTCACGCCCCCCGCTCTGACGACTTCGTTGTTTTCATTAAGACGAATCGCCCCTGTACCATAGAGTACTTTGAGATTGGCTAAAGGATTTTCGTCTATGATAACAAAATCGGCCAGTTTGCCTACTTCGATAGAGCCTATTTCCTTGTCCATGCCCAAGGCTTCAGCTCCCTTGATGGTAGCGGCCCTGATGACTTCGAGTGGGTGGAAGCCTGCTTCGCGGAGGAGTTCAAGCTCGCGTATGTACGCAAAACCGTAGAGTTGATAGATGAAACCAGAGTCTGAGCCAGCCGTTACTCGACCTCCACGGTTTTTGTATTCGTTGATGAAACTCATCCAAAGCCGGTAGTTTTCTTTCCAAGCTACTTCTTGCTCCGTACCCCAGTTGTGCCAATAGGAGCCATGCGAAATACGACTGGGGCCATAAAATCGCCACAATGAGGGTAAGGTATATTCGTCGTGCCATTCAGCACGACGGGCGAGCATCAACTCACGGTTGGCTTCGTAGATGTTGAAGGTGGGGTCGATGGTAAAATCAAGTTTAAGGAGTTCTTCGATGACATAGTTCCAACGTTCAGAGCCTTGCTTGGCGGCTTGTTTCCAAAGGCGACCTGCTTCTTCAAAACGGTTTTGCTCATTGTTGTAGTTGTAGTCGGCAGGGTAGTTTTGCACGGTTTTATCATCGAAGAGGGCTTCGGGCAGCCCATACCAATGCTCCATACTGGTCAGACCTGCTTTGGCAGTAGCCAGAACATTCATGCGGGCTACTTCGGTTTGGGCATGATGGCAGGCCGAGCGCAGCCCCAGTTTTTTGTTTTCGTCGAGGGCGGCTTTGAATACTTCTGGCTCTGCACCAAAAAACTTGATACCATCAGCACCGCGTTGGGCGTTTTGGCGTACCCATTCGCGGGCTTGTTCGGGAGTGGTAATGAAGTCTTTGGCTCCCTGCCCAAACACCGTATAGGCTTTGATACGTGGGGCGGTGATGAGGTTTTTGGCACTTTTTTCCCGCTGGTCGAGTACCCAGTCGAGTCCATTACCACAGGCAGGGTCGCGCACGGTAGTTACGCCGTGTGCCATCCAAAGTTTGAATACGTACTCTGCTCCTGCCCCTTGTGCCGCGCCTCCGATATGCCCGTGCATATCTACGAAGCCGGGCAATATATACATACCTGTACAGTCGAGTACGTGGTCATTGGGATTGACTTTTGCACCGTCTTTTTCGCTACGTGGCACACCGGGATAGCCAGCTTGTCGGATTTCTTTGATACGATTTTTTTCTACTACGATGTCCATCGGCCCGATAGGGGGCGAGCCTGTGCTATTGATGATGGTTACGCCCTTAATGATGAGTCTGTTGTACGGGCCTTCGCCTTCGGCACGGTTGGGTGCTTTGGCAGGCTGGGCTTGGGTATAGCCCGCCAGTATCCAACACAATAAGAAGATTTTTCGCATGGTTTTTGAAGATTTGAAGTCCAAATGTACTCAATCGCGTTGATTTTTGTAATGTTGAAGACAAGGAAAGTACAAAAAACAAAAAGGGTAGAACCTTGATTCTACCCTTTGGGATTCGAGTTTTGGTTTATATTTCTTCTATCTCTTCTTCTTCCTCTACCAGGGGCGTGTTCTGTGTCTTCTTGATAGTATTGTTTTCTACTTCTTGCCGTTTGGCTTTATATTTTTTGATTTGAATTTTGAGTGCCTCGAGGGCTGTGTCAGTAGCTTCCTCGAAGGTTTTGCCGCTTTCTTTAACGAAAAGCTCGGCATTGGGTACATTGATTTTAACTTCTAATATTTTGTTTTTCACCTTGCTACTCTCACTTTTGTCTAACCGAAGATAGACCTGCCCACCTGTGATTCGGTCATAAAATGTTTCGAGTTTGGTTAATTTTTTCTTGATAAATCCCAGCAGTTTGTCATCTGCCTCGAAGTGAATTGCGTGCATTTGCAGTTTCATAATTACGCACAGTTTAGAAGTTGAACATACGATTTGTAATCTTATCAAGAGCCAATAATGAGGAAAAAATAGCGGTCTATCAGGAGATTAGACCGCTATTGAGTGTTAGTAACACTACTTGAAACGATTACGATTCTAAAGTGGGTAATTATTCTGAAATTTCCAAAAAAGTTGAGATTAAAGTTTGCTTAATATCTGTAAAAAGCTAAAAGTCAGGGCTTTTATTTATCTCAACTCACTCAATCTTATTTGATCCATATCGGTAAAAGTATAGTTTTCTCCTGCCATAGCCCACAAAAACGAATAGCTGGTAGTCCCCGCACCTGCATGAATAGACCAGGGTGGCGAGATGATGGCTTGCTCATTGGCTACAACGAGGTGGCGTGTTTCTTGGGCTGTACCCATAAAATGAAAAATACGCTGTTCATCTTCTAAATCAAAATACACATAAACCTCGGAACGGCGGTCGTGGGTATGGGGTGGCATTGTATTCCATACGCTACTGTATTTGAGGCAAGTCATACCCATAACTAACTGGCAACTTTGTAATCCTTGTGCATGAATATACTTAAAGATGGTACGGGTATTGGCAGTTTCTGGGTTGCCCATTTCGGTAGGAGTAGCATCGGCGGCTTTCATCATAGCCGTAGGTATTTGACGATGGGCAGGGGTAGATACCAAAATGAACTTGGCCGGAAACTCCGGATCCAATGTCTTAAAAGATACCTCTTTGTTACCTTTTCCTACATAAAGGCAGTCGCGTTTTTGAAGGGTAAAGAGTTCTTCGCCTACTTTGACGAAGCCATCTCCACCAACATTGAGAATACCCAACTCTCGGCGTTCGAGGAAATAATCGGAACGCAGTTCTTCATAAACAGGCAATTTATGCATCTGCCCCACGGGCTTAATCCCTCCCACTATCATACGGTCATAATGAGAATAGACAAAATGAACTTGATCAGGCACAAAAAGTTTTTCTATCAAAAACTCTTCTCTGATTCGTTGTGTATCATACTTTTTGAAATCCGTGGGATTGGTTGCATGTCTGACTTGAATGTGCATGATGATTGTAGAAAAGGAATTTATTTCAAGATAGGTTCAAGGGCTTTATTATTCTCATCAAGCCAGAAAGCGATGTCTTCTACTATTTTTTTGATACCGATTTCGGGCTTCCAGCCTGTTAGATGCGTTACTTTGGTATTATCCGTTATGTAAAGTCGAATATCCGCTGCGCGGTTTTCGGGTACTTGTTTGATAGGGATAATGTTACCCGTTACTTCTTGGCACACTTTGGTCAATTCTTGCAAGGACGTACTGCTTTCGAGTCCACCACCGACATTGAGAGTTTGGCCGTTGATTTTATAGATGTTGTGCAACTGCCAGTCAATAAGGCGATAAAGGTCGTCTATGTGAAGCATATCGCGGGTTTGTTTGCCAGTGCCACCATAGCCAAAATACCCCAACTGTTGCTGCCAGTAATGTTTGGCTATCCACAGTACCATCACTCCCTGATCTACCTTGCCCATTTGCCAAGGACCTGTGATGACCCCGCAGCGATTGACCACCGTACGAAGTCTGTAAAACTCATTATATTCTTGAATCAGCAACTCAGAGGCGAGTTTGGTCGTACCATACAACGAGCGCGCACCGTCGAGTGGGAAATCTTCGGCAATACCTTTAGATGACACTCCGCGTACAGGCTGGTCGTCGGAGAGGGCAAAGCGTGTTTCGGTTTCGACGAAGTTGAGCGTTTCGATGGTCTTGATAGGATACACCCTACTGGTAGAAAGAAAGATAAAATCAGCGCGGTGTTTGAGGGCATAATTGAGGCAATTGACAGTGCCAAAAAGATTGGTATTGATCAAGTAATCTGGCGTACCATCAAGCCCCGCCAGTACCGAAGGCTCGGCAGAGGCTTCAATGACTGCATTGACAGCGGGCAACGTATCGAAATCTTCTTTGGAGCGAATATCGCCATGTACAAAGGTTATACCATGATGTGCCAGTCGGCTTAGGTTGAGTTCAGAGCCTTTGCGTTTGAGATTGTCTAAGCAATAAATGTCATAGCTTGGATAATGGCTCTTGAGAGCAATGGCCAACGACGACCCCACAAATCCTGCTCCTCCAGTAATCAATATTTTCACGGTTTATTTTTTTGGTAACTATTTTGTTGTAATGTTTCAGTGTCAAACTTTATGCCTAATCAATGATAGATACGGTGCAGTTTTACGACTTCTGCAGGGCGAATCACAAGCGGTACCTTTTCTACTTTTACGGCACTACTATCCAAGCCAAACCATTTGTCTTCGCTATTGGTAAACTGTTTGATGAAAAAGTAGGCTTTCATGATGATTTGTTCAAATAAAGGCAACTCATTATCATAAGACAAAAATTTTTCCAAAACTACAAATCTAAAATCGCCGATGACATTTTGTCGGTTGAGCGATTCATAACGGCTCGTAACATCCACCTCTTTATTTTTGACCATATCTTCTATTACTTTACGCAAATAGAGGTTAATACGCTGCTCAACCCTAAAACCCAATTTGAAAGTAACCTTGATGACATCGTCAGGTTCGATGACATCAACTTTATAGTTCATGGTATAAGGTTCGTCAGTAGTATCCACGTGTACAAACCAATAAATATCAGCACGTTTGGGGCGTTTTTCAAAAATAGAATAAATTATTTTTGACTCTACTTCTTTAGTTCGCGAGGCATTAGACATAAACACCATAGTCTGCCAGTTTGGTGTATTCGGTTAGTTGGGCTTTGATTCGTCCGGCGCGTAGCCAAATATACATAACTCCCGCAAGTGCTGCGCAAATCAAAACAGATACCCAACCTCCATGCGAAAATTTCTCTAAGTTGGCCAGCATAAAAGCCGATTCTATGGTGATATAAAGCATCAAAAACATGACAATAAGCCACATATTATTTCTTTTGGCATACAGATAATAGGACATCAATAAAGTATCTACGAGCATCGTCAGTGTTATGGCCAATCCATAAGCCGCTTCCATATTGGCCGAACGTTTGAAATACAAAACGATACCTACACAACCAATAAAAAGCATCAAGTTGATACTTGGCACATAGAGTTGTCCTTTTTGGTCAGAAGGATATTTAAGGCGTATTTTTGGCCAAAAGCCTAATCGAATGGCTTCACTCACCAATGTAAAAGAACCTGTAATCAACGCTTGACTGGCGATGATAGCCGCAATCGTAGCAATGGTGATACCCGGCAATAAAAACCAATCAGGCATCAACTCATAGAATGGCTTGCGACTGTTGAGGTACTGGCCTTTATGTGCCAAAAGCCATGCTGCCTGCCCGAAATAATTGAGCAAAAGGCAGGTTTTCACAAAAATCCAACTTACACGAATATTGCCCCTGCCACAGTGTCCCATATCCGAGTACAATGCTTCAGCTCCTGTGGTACACAAAAAAACCGCTCCCAAAATCGAAAACCCAATGGGGTTTTTGGTCAAAAGTTCATAGGCATAGTAAGGATTGAGGGCTTTGACGACAGTGGGGTCGTCCATGATATGTATAGCACCCAAAGTCCCCAGCATCAAAAACCAAAGAAGCATGATAGGACCGAAAGTCCCGCCAACGACCTTTGTGCCAAATACTTGAATCATAAAAAGGGCTGTCAGAATGGCCAGTACGATAGGAACAGTTTCGATGTTGGGGTACAAAATCTCCAAACCTTCGATAGCCGACGAAACCGAAATAGGCGGGCATATAATGCCGTCGGCCAAAAGTGCCGCTCCTCCTACCATAGTCGGAATAGTCAGCCAAGGGGCATGGCGGCGTATCTGAGCAAACAGCGACAGGGTCCCCCCTTCGCCTTTGTTGTCGGCACGCAGTATCAGAATCACATACTTGAGGGTTGTCTGAAGCGTCAAAGTCCAAAAAACACACGACAAAGCTCCCAGTACGATGTTTTCTTTGATGATAGACTTGCCAATGATGGCTTGCATAACATAAAGTGGCGAGGTACCAATATCTCCATAGACGATACCCATCGCCACCAGCAGCCCCGCTGCCGATACTTTATCTAAATGGTGATGACCATTTTCACTCCCATTTTTCATTATGAAAAGATGATATTGTTGTCGAAAATATCAGTGTCCCCTTATGAAGAAATGCAGGGTACACAAAGTTGAGTTAAAGAAGTTGCTAAGACGAAGGCATACGTTTCAAAAAAGTAGGGCAAATATAGCAGTCGAAAGTATCGGTTGTTCAACCAAAGCCAAAAATATTCATTCTATGATCAGGGAGCTTCATTGTCAATGCTTTAGAGCCGGTAGATCAATTGCATCAATATGTCGGTTTTGAAAAATAAAACTACCAAAAATAGTGCCAAAAACACTGCAAACACCTTGACCCAGAAAGAGATAGAAAGAGGGCCAGAAACTCCCGACGTATTGCGAAAAAACAAGAAATATGGAAGTTTGAAGTAAAAAAATAAAGAAACCACGGCATTGAGCAAACCCACCACCAGCAGCCAAAGAAACAAAATATCTTGCCTTTGCTGATAAGCCTCCCACAGTGAAGAAAACACTAATAGCTTGGCCGTAAAACCTGCCGTAGGAGGCATACCTACCAAACTCGCCATGACCAGCGTAAGGCTTACTCCCAGCAAAGGCTGCTGACTTCCTCTGCCTGCAAAAGCCGCTAAGTCAGCATCTTCTTCTGCCAGTACATCTATCAGAAAAAAAGCGGCTACGTTCATCAAGACATATACGATGATATAAAAAGTAGCATTCTCAAAGCCGGTCTGATTGAAGGCCACTAAGCCTATCACCACAAACCCCGCCTGCGCAATCCCCGAATAGGCCATCAGTCGTTTGAGGTTATTTTGCCATAATGCCGATAGATTGCCTACCAAAATACTGGCCAGCACAACTACTGCCATCAGCCTTTGAAAATCAACGGGCAACGCGCTTATGATACGCATCAATACCAGCAAAGCCGCTACTTTGGGAGCAGTCGAAAGAAACGATACCACAGGTACGGGCGTGGATTGATACAAGTCGGGAGTCCATACATGAAAAGGCACCAACGAGAGTTTGAACATAACCCCTGCCAGTACCAAAAAACCAACTACCGATAAAACCTCTGGCGAGTTTTGTACAAAAGATTGCACCAACTTCGTACTGGTCAAATCGAGCGTACCCGCTATGCCATACACAAAAGAAAGCCCATAGAGCATCACTGCCGAACTCATCGCCCCAAAAAGCAAGTATTTCAAACCTCCTTCGCTTGTTTTTTTATCATGACCCAAAGCAGCCATCAAATAAGAACCGATAGATACCAATTCCAATGAAAGATAAATACTCAAGCCATTGACGGCCATAGTCAGAAAGCACAGCCCCAATACAACAGCCAACAATAAATGATACATCTCGGCGGCAAACACCCTGCCTACCAGTCGGATATGAATAAGTACGCCTGCCGTAGCACCCAAAATGATTTTTTTGAAAAAAACAGCTTTGGCATCAAGATAGAGTAATCTATGAAATAAATAGCCTTCCGGGGCGTTGGTTTGTGCAAAGACCAATATTCCAGTGCCCAAAATAGCTATCCAAGCCCCTGCGTAAAGGAGGCGGCTTTGTAGTGGGGAGGTTTTGAAGAAAAGTTCGAGCAACAACAGCCCCAAAAAACAAAAAGCCAAATAAGTTTCGGGGACTATACCCGACACACTTTCGAGGACTTGATAGAGGTGTTCGTGGAGCGACAATGTAGAATTGTAGTAAGTTTGACCCCCAAAAATAGTCAGTACCTTAGCACAAACGTAAATTCCTTATGAAAAAGTTAGTTTCGATGCTTTTTTGCGTGCTTTTAGCAGCTACTTCCTTCGCCCAGCCTATCTTTATACAAGACATCAACGGGCGACCTATTTTTGAAAATACCTATTCTGATGTTGAAGGCTCTCCCTACTTACAGCCTGACTGGATGCGTGGTACGGTCAAAGCTAAGCACAACGGCAAGACGTATCAGTTGGCCAAAATGAAATACGATGCTTACAAAGACGAAGTAGAATACGAAGAAAACCAAAAACTCTATCGTTTCAGCAAAGAAATAACCGAATTTTCGACTCCTTCGGGGCTTTTTCGGAATGGATTTTCTTCCATTGAGTCATTCACTCCCCAAAGTTTTTATGAAGTACTCCACGACGGAAATCTGAAGCTACTCAAAAAACATTTTATCAGAATCGTTACCGAAAAGCCCTACAACTCGGCCACCGAAACTAAACGTTTTACCAAAGAAGAAACCCTTTTTCTTTGGAAAGACAATAAAATGTACCGGCTAAAAAAAGACAAAAAAGCGATATTGGAACTACTCGGCAGCAAGCAGCCCGAGATCGAAGCCTTCATCAAAGAGCAAAAACTCAAACTCTCCAAAGAAGAAGATATTTTGAAAGTGGTGGAGAAGTTTGAAACACTATAAATGAGCAATCCGAAAGTGCAAGCACTTTCGGATTGTCTGTGGCAATATAGTTTTTAAGCCAATGCCGCTACTCCGGGGAGGGTTTTGCCCTCCATGTATTCGAGCAATGCCCCGCCGCCAGTCGAAACATAACTCACGCGGTCGCCGTAGCCGGCATTGTTGATGGCCGAGGCCGAGTCGCCCCCACCGATGAGCGAGAAAGCACCGTTTTGCTCGGTAGCTTCTACCACCGCCTCGGCTATGGCATGGGTACCTATGGCAAAATTA
This sequence comes from Runella sp., assembly GCA_046294665.1. Classification (GTDB taxonomy): domain Bacteria; phylum Bacteroidota; class Bacteroidia; order Cytophagales; family Spirosomataceae; genus Runella. The sequence continues at coordinate 13,600 of JBKBKL010000048.1, read as the reverse complement.
GGAAACTCAAATACGCCCATTGGGCCATTCCACAAAATCGTTTTAGAGTTTTTGAGAATCTCGCTGAAAAGTTCTATGGTTTTGGGGCCAATGTCCAACCCCTGCCAGCCGTCAGGGATTTGCCCTGTAGCTACGATTTGGCGGTTGGCATCATTGGAGAAAGCATCGGCACATACGTTGTCGAGCGGCATCACGATATTTACGCCTTTGGCTTTGGCTTTTTCTAAGATGTCGAGGGCTAAGTCTTGCTTGTCGGCTTCGAGCAGTGAGCCACCGATTTGACCTCCAAGGGCTTTGGTGAAGGTGTATGTCATTCCGCCACCGATGATAAGATTGTCCACCTTATCCAAGAGGCGTTCGATGATGAGGATTTTGTCCGAAATCTTAGCTCCTCCCATGATGGCCGTGAAAGGCTTCTCGGCATTTTCGAGTACACGCTGGGCGTTATCAATTTCAGCCTGCATCACATAGCCACACACACGGTCGTCGAAAAATTGCCCCATCACAGCCGTAGAAGCATGGGCGCGGTGGGCAGTACCGAAGGCATCATTTACCCATACGTCGCCAAGTTGAGCAAGTTTTTGGGCAAAAGCTACATCGCCCTTTTCTTCTTCTTTATAAAAACGTAAGTTTTCGAGCAATAGCACCTCGCCCGGACGGAGGGCAGCGGCTTGCTCCTTGGCCGACTCACCGATGCAATCATCAGCAAACTTGACAGGAATACCCAAAATGACTGACAAAGGATTGACCAGGTGTTTGAGAGAATATTTTTCGGTGGGGCCATCTTTGGGCCGACCCAAATGCGACATCAGAATACAAGCACCGCCATCGGCCAGTATCTTGCGAATGGTGGGGAGGGTAGCTTGGATACGGGTATCATCTGTGATCTCAAACTTGTCGTTGAGAGGTACGTTGAAGTCCACGCGAATCAAGGCGCGTTTGCCGCTAAAATGGTACGAATCTAAGGTTTTCATTCGTTAAAAGTGGGTTTTGTGAAGAATTTATACTTAAACCTCATAGGTTTGCAAAAAATTATCTATATAACTCATTGATAATCAAATAAAACCTATGAGATTTTTTCGCAAAATCAATTTCGAACGAGTATAAAACTTTATTGATTCCTGAAAATCAATGCTATGGGTATGGTTTGAAATTGTGAAAACTAAAATTTAAACCGTTTTTTATCACCAGTAAAGGTAATTCAGAAATAAAGAGAAAACGAAACAATAACTTAGAAAAAATCTATTTGATAACTTAGTCGAAAACGAGTCAAGACCGAAAATGCTATTGGTACATGATAAAAGTCGTTCTGGTAGAATTTCTCTCATCTCTCCCTTTTTTTCTTATATAACTTCGCAAACAAAAACAGCAGTACCCCAAAAACCACTACGCCCAAGAAAGCATACAGAAAGTTGAGTAGGTCGCGCAGTACAGCGAGCAGGGCGATACTTACCAAAAAAAGCGTAGGAAGTTCGTTGAGAAGCCTAAACTGAAAAGAATCGAAAGGTTTCTGGCCTTGTTGGAGTTTGATGATAATTCTTTTACACCAAAGATGGTAGCCTGTCAGTAAAATCAGTACCAAAAATTTGAGATGAAACCAGCCCATTTGCCAATACAGAGGACTGATGAGCGTCATGGCTAAACCACAAGTCCAGGTAATCATCATGGCAGGATTGCAGATGATTTTATAGACACGCCACTCCATGAGATTGAACTGTGCCTTGAAAGCCTCACGAAGCTCGGGGGTAGGTTTTTGCTCGGCTTCTACGTGATATACAAACATTCGTACTAAATAAAAAAGCCCCGCAAACCATGCTACTGCCCCTACAATATGAAAGGCTTTGAAATAAAGTAAGCCCATAGTGCTTTTACCCCACAATTAGTTTCTGACCTTTACGAACGGTGTTGCTCTTGAGGCGGTTGAGTTTTTTGAGTTGCGATACGGCAATTCCATAGCGATTGGCTATCTCGATGAGCGTATCGCCACGCTGTACTTGATGATAGCGGACTTTGGCTTTTGTAGGGGCAAATTTGGTAAGGCGTGTGTCCGACTTTTGGGTAGTTTCTTTATAGATAATCAACTGCTTACCTCGAACTACTCTATTGGTATTCAGGCGATTCCAATGTTTGAGATCATACAGATTAACGCCATAATGATTGGCAATGCTTGCCAGTGTTTCTCCGCGTCTGATGACATGAACGAGCCGCTTAGGTTTACGAGAAACGATAGTTTCGGGATCGTCAAGCTGGCCTTCAGCTGCTACCAAGCCTCCTGTGGTTTGTATTTGGGTGGTGGAATCGGAAGTATTTTGTAAAGCCAACATTGCCGCTATTTGAGCAGGAGATTTACTGGCCGAATCCCATATCATCTGACGATTTGCGGCCACAAAATCATACCGATGGCTCGGTATGTGTAGTACATAATTTTTTAGATAAGACGGAAGTTCGGTATTAATAACTTGTGGATTGAGCTTGTAAATTTCTTCGAGCGTAATACCGCTCAGTTTGGTAAAAGTATGCAAATTGAAATAACCTGTGATTTGGACAGTATCGGCCAACATGGGATATTCGGGGGCATCGGCAAAGATACCGTGATCGGCGTGGTAGTGCATCATGTACATCATAGCCACAAACTGCGGTACATAATGGCGAGTTTGTTTGGGTAAAAAATTGTAAATCCCCCAAAAAGAACTCGACCCCGAGCGGCGCATGGCTCTTTTGACATTGCCGGGGCCTACATTGTAAGCCGCCAGAGCCATTTCCCAATCGCCAAAAGCATGGTAGAGGCGTTTGAGATAGCGACAAGCGGCATCGGTAGATTTGACGGGATCGAAGCGCTCGTCTATGTAGTCGTCTTGTTTCATGCCGTACTCACGACCTGTGGCAGGCATAAATTGCCAAAGCCCACCTGCTCCTGCATAAGAAATAATCCGCGGGTTGAGTCCTGATTCGATGAGCGACAGAAACTTCAGCTCACTCGGCATTCCATATTTTTGTAGGGTTTGCTCATAAAGAGGAAAATACAAGTGCATATTTTCGAGCATTCGTTTCACAAAGCTGGGCTTACGATATATAAAGTACTCCACAAACTGATGCGTAACCTTGTGGTAGCGTAGCGGAATCTGGTTTTGTAGTTTGGCCAATCGCTCCCGTATCAATGCCTCTGGTACGGTCGAATCAGCCAATACCTCTGTCTGTGGCAATTCTTCAGTACTGATTAAGCTATCTACTTGATTTTTTTGGGCATAGACTGCCATACTCGTTATCATTGCTCCTATGAGTACCATATTACTCGCTATATGCTGCCATTTCTTCATGGTTACTTGGTTGTTTTCTCGTTAGGTTTTACATTCTTGAGGTTGTTTTCGTTGGTAGTTGGAGAGTTTAAAAAGTAGTCATTACTATAAAGTTCCCACAGCCGACACAGATGCCGACTGATGAAGATATTGGGCAAAGGCTATCAACGCACTTTCTTCAAAAGGCTTACCCAAAATCTGAAGGCCAATCGGCAGCCCCTGTGCATCGTTGCCGTTGGGTATCGAAATCGCTGGATTCCCAATGACATTGGCTTGCACCGTAAAAATATCTGCCAAATACATTTGCAAGGGGTCTTGTGTTTTGTCGCCCAATCGAAACGCGGTGGTAGGAGTGGTAGGCGTAAGCAAAAAGTCGTACTTTTCAAAAAGTTGTTCGGTTTGTTCTTTGAGCAACCGGCGCACTTTTTGTGCTTTGGTATAATAGGCATCATAATAGCTGGCACTCAATACAAACGTACCCAGCATGATGCGTCGCTTTACTTCCGACCCGAAGCCTTCGGCACGTGTTTTTTTGTACAAACTGATGATGTCCTCGGAGGTCTCGCTACGGTATCCGTACCTTACTCCATCAAAACGCGAAAGATTGGAGCTTGCTTCGGCAGTAGTCAAGATATAATAAGTAGGCAACAAATACGCCATTCCCTCCAAATTGACAGGCTCTACGATATGTCCCTCTTGGCGAAGCCATGTTATTGTAGCCAAAGTAGCTTCTCTTATTTCGGCCTGAACTCCCTCACTTTCAACGCCTTCACTCAAATAACCAATCCTCAACTTTGTTTTGTCCGATAGCATCGCTTCGGAGTATTTTTCTATGGGACGATAGGAGACAGTACTGTCAAAATCATCTGCCCCTGCCATGATTTCCAGTAGGATTGCGGCATCTTCCACAGTATGGGTAATAGGTCCGATACAGTCAAACGACGAACCATACGCTACCAAACCCCAGCGCGAAATACGACCATAGGTAGGTTTGAGTCCCACCAAGCCACAAAAAGCTGCTGGCTGCCTCACCGAGCCACCCGTATCTGAGCCAATAGATGCCAAGCACATATCTGCCTGTACCGCCACCGCCGAGCCACCCGAAGATCCCCCCGGCACCCGCGAGGTATCAGCAGCGTTGCGTACAGGTCCAAAAGCCGAGTTTTCATTGGAAGACCCCATCGCAAACTCATCACAATTCTGCCGGCCAATGATGATAGCATCTTCATCGAGTAGCCTTTGGATAGCCGTAGCCGTAAACTGCGATACAAACCCTTCTAAGATTTTACTACCTGCCCGTAAGCCGTGGTTTTGGTAGCATAATACATCTTTGATACCCAGCACTACCCCTGCCAGTCGCCCTGCCGTTTGATTGGCTATTTTTTGGTCTATCTCGATGGCTCGCTGTTGAGCTTCTTCAGCATAGACTGACACAAAAGCATTGAGCGTAGGATTATGACGTATTATTTGCTCAAGGTAATAGGCCACGAGTTGTTGGCATGAAATAATCCCTGCTCGCAAGTCTGCCTGTAAAGTGGCAATAGAAGTATATTTGGGCTGTGTGTTCAAGAAACTAAACAGTAAACAAATTTAGACTGGGCTAAAATAAAAAATCGGCAATAACTGGGGGTTAGTATTGCTGATTTTTGAAAAAGATAGGAACAAATTTAGCTCGACAATCAACGAGTTTCGTCCAATCCCTTTTCGATATTTTCTTTTACTTCTTTGGAAGCATCTTTAAATTCACGGATGCCTTTGCCCAGCCCGCGCATAAGTTCGGGTATTTTTTTTGCACCAAACAAAAGCAAAATAATAAGGGCAATGAAAATCATTTCCTGACCTCCTAAGCCCAAAATCAACAAAATAGAAAGCATAGCTTTATGAGTGTTTAAAAGATGGATAAAAATGGAAGGCAGCTATATAACAAACCTACTGCTTCGATTCTTTATAATCTGTTTTCGTTTACAAAATTAAGAACATTTTTTGGAATTATGGCTCAAGTACGATGGTATTTCGCTGTTTGTCCCACTCTCGAAACGCCTCCAAGTCGTCGTTGATGGTATTGAACAGCCATACAAGCAGTGCCACGTCGTCGGTCAAACCTACCACCGGAAGCAAATCGGGAATCAAATCAATAGGCGACAAAAAATAGACCAGTACCGTAACAATCAGCGTCAGGCTTTTCCATGGAATGACACGGTACTGCCCCGACGTATAGGCTTTGGTCAATCTGACCAAAAGCGATACTTTGTCGCGTAGGGTATCGTAAGTATCACCTTTCAGATTTTTGGTTTTGGCCATGACTTCTTTGAGTAAGCCCAAAAGACTGTCGGTATTTCGTACATAGCGGCCTGCTTTGCCAGTGGCTTTACGATAAAACACCGATTTGAGAATACGCATCAAGAGGCTGTCGGAAGTAGGTGCAGAAGGCATTTTTTTAAACAATAGTGAATAGATGAGTGAATGAAAAATTAACGAATAATTCCTTACTAAAGTGTGTGCGATACCACCCCCATACTACAAAGGCCAGCCCTCTCTCACACAAAGCTGATAAATATGCTCGTAGTGATGCTCACTGTGCCAAGCATACATGGCCACGACCTCTTGGAGCGTAAATATACGCTTCGATTCGGGGTGTAGGTAGGTACGCTGCCATTCGGCCTCCGTGAGAGAGTTGAGCAGCATCACCCAGCGCAAATGTACGTATTTGAGCAACTGCAGCGACCAATCTACAGGAGCAGACACTCCGTCTGAGAGTTCGGCCCAGAGGTGTTCTTGGTAGGGCTTGATGGTGGGCTGTTCTTCTGTGAGGGCAAGTTTGAAACGTATGTAAGCGTTGAGATGACTATCTGCAATATGGTGTACCAGTTGCCGCACCGTCCAGCCTTCGGGACGGTAGGGAGTTTCGAGCTGTACTTCATTCATCTGATTGACGAGATTGAACAACTTGGAAGGAAGCGCACTGATGGTTTGGATTTGTGTTTTGGTATCGGTCATGCTGTAAGTTTTGCCCAACTCAAAGCGACCTATGGGATATTTTAGATGTTCCATTGAGAGGTGTTTTAAGGGTTTTTGTTGTGTTCAAGTTTTCTATCTTCCAAAATCATCTTGCACACGCACGATGTCGTCCTCATCGGAGGGGTGAAGAGGGTCGGTATGTTGCCATATTTCAGCCAAAACGCCCCACTCCTCTAATCCCACCAAACGGTGGCGTTCGCCTTGTTGGAGGGTGATGACTTGGCCGGGGAGGTAGGTTTGAAGGGGAGTTTCGTCGTCGGTATCGCTGGTTACAACGCCCACTGTCCCAGAGAGTACACGCCAGATTTCGGCACGGCGGTGATGGTACTGCCACGACAGGCGTTTGTGAGGAGCTACTACCAAAATCTTGGGGCTAAGTTTTTGGGTGATTTGTAAACTCGACAACTCGACCATAGGGAAATAATGCGCAGCAAACTGTGGAGTTTGCACTTCATTGATGACAAAAAAACCTCCCCACGGACGGGCATCGTCTTGTTTTATAATCTCAAAGCCCTTTTCATGAAGGCTGGCAGCTATTTCTCCGAAAATTTGTTCTTTAGGACTCGAAAGAGGATAATTCATTATTTTTTGTGTTGGGTATGGGCGTAAAATTAGCCAAAATCTTCTGAAATAGTCTTTGTATTTTTGTAGCCAATTTTCTGATGCTTTTATGCCCGATTCGACGCTACACATCACGCTTTCTGCTCATAAAAAAATCTACTTTGCTTCCGACTTTCATTTGGGCGCACCCGATCACAACGCGAGTCTGATACGCGAACGCCGCCTACTCCAATGGCTCGATACTATCCGTCAAGATGCACAAATGATTTGCTTAGTAGGTGATTTGTTCGATTTTTGGTTTGAATATCGCCGTGTTGTTCCCAAAGGTTTTGTACGTTTACTGGGCAAACTGGGTGAGTTGAGCGATGCAGGAATTGAGATTTTGGTTTTTCCCGGCAATCATGATATGTGGGTGAGTGGGTATTTTGAGAAAGAACTGGGCATCAAGTGCTATCGTAAACCTCTGCAACTCACCGTAGAGAGCTACCATCAAACCACGTGGTTTTGGATAACCCACGGCGACGGCTTAGGCCCGGGCGATGAAGAATACAAACGCCTCAAAAAAGTGTTTGAAAATCGAGCAGCACGTTGGTTGTTTGGAAATCTATTTCACCCCGACTGGGCACTATGGCTGGGGCATACTTGGGCAAAATATAGCTGGCAAAAACACCAAAAAGAGGGATTACCTACGTTTATGGGCGAACAAAACGAGTGGTTATTTCAGTACGCTAAGGATATTGAACAGCGGCTACATCACGATTTTTATGTGTTTGGGCATCGGCATATCGAATTGTACCACCCACTTTCGGAGCGTAGCCAAGTGATTATTCTGGGCGATTGGATACATTACTCCACCTACGGAGTATTCGACGGCCAAGCGTTTGTGCTTACCAGATTTGAAAAGTAGGGCTATTTCTTATCTACCAATTCTTGCCTTGATACATTCTCACGTGGGGCTTTATTGAGGATTTCGCGGTATTCTTTTTTCTTCAAATCCCCATTTTTGACCGATTTTAGGAAGTTAGCCCATGCAAAAGGATTGAGAAAAGGCATGGTGGTCATGAAACTTCGATTGGCAGCATTTTCACGACCAAAAATCTGTTGGTCCATCGTACTACGATAGTTGGCAGCGGCACTCATGGGAGTAGCCGCAGCCATTTGCATAAGCAATTCTTGGCGGGTATTTTTTTCAAGATTTTCTCGCTCAAACTCATCAGGGAGTTTCATACTGATAAACGCTTTCTTGAAGTCCTCTTCTGTGGCATAAGGATATACCTTTACTTCGGCCAGGGTTTTTACGGCTTCGTTCATTAGGATAATGGCCGAATACGATTCTTCCATGTGTCTTTTGGGTATAACATGATACTGCTTCTGGTATCCTAAATAACTAAACACGATGCTATCTCCCGGAAAAACAGGCAAGGCAAAATACCCACCCTCATCGGCTAGTGTACCCCGTCCTGCCCGTGGAATGATGATGTAAGTTTTGCCGAGGGTTTGAGTACCTTTATTGCCTACAACACGCCCCGTAAACATAATGCTCTTCACTTGACCTTGCGCCCAAGATAGATGCGCATTGGACAAACAAAGCACCACGATTAACAAAAAAGGATATATGATTTTTTTTTGCATGATTCAAATATGAGTTAGGCGCGGCCTATGAATGATTGAGATAGAGTTTTAACGCTGATTTTCAAGAAAAAATTTTAACAAAAGTAACAATAAAAGGCGTAGAGAGCAGGAGACCGTCGAAGCGGTCTAAAAACCCGCCATGCCCCGGAATAGTGCTACCTGAATCTTTGATAGCAATGCTGCGCTTAAAGAGAGATTCGACCAAATCGCCAAAGGTGCCTGCTACTACAATCAACGCTCCTATACAATACCACTGCCAAGCCATAAATGTTTGAAAATAAATACCCAAAAAATAAGCTATTAAAGTAGCCGCTAAAGCTCCACCCAATGCTCCTTCCCAAGATTTTTTGGGGGAGATACGTTCAAATAATTTACGCTTACCAAAATAAGTGCCTGCAAAATAGGCACCCGTATCAGAAGCCCAAAGTAATAACAATGCCCCCAATATAATTTCATAATTGTACACTCCACCACGCAGGGCCAATACACTCAACAACGAAAATGGAATGGCTACATAAATGATTCCTAAAAAAGTAAAGGCAATATTTTGAAAAGGCTTGAGGTCTTTTTTGTTGTAGAGTTTAATAAAAAAAATCATCGTAACGACAGGACTAATCAAGAAATAGTTCTGGAACCCAATCACGTCCTTTTCAATCAAAAAAGTTAGAATATTAATAATGATACCGCACAATGTGCCATAGTAAGTCAGTGGCTGATTGCCATCAAGGCCGAGCAATTTGTAAAACTCCCATTGGGTCAGCACACTGATAGCACAAAAAAGCAGAAGAAAACTCCACTCATTGTACAAAATTCCTGAAAGAATAATGGCTACTCCCAATACGGCCGCAATGATGCGCTGCTGGAGATTAGAAAGGTTATTCAAACGAGATTTCATTGGCGACAATTGTTTTGGCAATGATAGCATCTTGTATCGAAACGTACAACTCACACTTGCCAAAATGATAGCTGCTATCCTGCTTATTGACAACAACTACCGAAATACCTTGTTGTTCTAAATAATCTTGAACAATCTCAGCGCGATGAGGAAAACTCGTTTCAAAGATTTTTTCCCAATTGTTAAGTGCCATAAGGTGTAGAAACAGAGGAGAGTGGTCTATTTTTGATTAATGCTAACAATCCAATCGTAGCAACCAAAGATAGTAGAACCCCTACCCATGGTATCATATTTTCGGTATGTTCGATGTCAAAATTTACAACGCCTCGATGATTTAAGAATAAAATAAAGACTGTAGCAGCATTATTGACAAAATGAGCGATAATCGGAATCCAAAGAGTACGTGTCCACATATACAAGTAGCCAAAAAGTACTCCCAGCAACAATCGTGGCACAAAACCATAAAACTGTAAATGAATGGCACTAAATAAGGCTGCTGTAAGCCACACCGCTACGTGGCTGTTGGGTATTTTATGAAAAATCTTACGCTGAATAACGCCCCTAAACAGCACTTCCTCACCAAATGCAGGAATAACCGCAATGACTCCTATCGCAACGACCAACTGCCCCCAAGTATCGAAAGAAGTAAGAAAGTCGGTCATACGAGCTAATTCGGCTTCTTTGTCAGACATCCATTGTTCGAGGGGTTGGAGTACAGAGGGCAAGTCCAGCTGACTATTCCATTCGATGACCCAGCTATTGAAGGGCATAAAAACGAAGACTACCATCACCGACAGCCAGATAGTAGCCGCAGGGGGTAGGGGTCGTTTAATAAAGTTTTCGACATGATGCTGTTCTGACCAACGCCAATACATCAGACCCGGAATCAAAAAACTAAAAATATGAGAAATAGATTGTAGCAGCATCAAGTACCACCAAGCATGGCGAAAGTGTTGGGGGTTTTGGAGCATGAGCGGAATCTGCGCTGCACTGAGCGGTTCATCTATCGAGCTTATTAATATAATAGCCAAAATCGCGGTCAAATTACCCAATGACATTCCCAAAAGTATCAATCCCACCAATAGCATAATATTGCGCCAAGGGGGGCGTTGGGGCGTGTCGTGTACGATGTCCGATTTCGCAGTGCTATTTTCCATGAGTCAGAAGCCAAACATTTACAAAGATATGGGTGTAATCCAAGAAAACAATATTCTTTCTCAAGGGTAGTGAACTCTTATTTTTGAGGCAAATCATTGGATTTTTATCAACTGTCATTGTCGTTGATATTCACAAAAAAGCAGCTTTTAGGTATTGCCAAAAGCTGCTTTTTTGTGAGAGGTTATATTTTTTTAAAGTGTTCTTTTGACTTCTCTGAGTTCAAAACTTTCTATGACATCACCTATTTGAATATCGTTCAGCCCTTTGATGCTTAGTCCAAACTCAAAACCCGATTTTACTTCATTTACATCATCTTTGAAGCGTTTGAGTTGAGAGATTTCGCCTTCGTGTATTACAATGAAATCGCGAATCAAGCGCACTTTGTTGTTACGTTTAATACTACCATCTGTAACGTAGCAGCCTGCGACTGTTCCTACTTTACTGATTTTGAATACTTCGCGTACTTCGGCATTGCCTACGATTACCTCCTCCATGGTAGGCTCCAATAAGCCCAGCATTGCATCTTTGATTTCGTTGATGGCATCATAGATAACCGAATAGAGGCGAATTTCGATTTGCTCTTGTTCTGCCAGTTTTTTAGCGTTATTAGAAGGGCGTACTTGAAAGCCCACAATGATTGCATCTGAGGCAATGGCCAAATTGACATCTGATTCGGCTATTTGCCCTACGGCTTTGTGTATGATATTGACCTGTACTTCTTCTGTTGAGAGTTTGAGTAAAGAGTCTGATAAAGCCTCAACAGAGCCGTCCACATCTCCTTTGACTATGACGTTGAGTTCTTTAAAAGTACCGATAGCTTTTCGGCGACCAATTTCTTCGAGTGTGATGTGCTTTCGGGTACGTATGGTTTGCTCACGCATGATTTGCTCGCGTTTGTTGGCAATCTCACGTGCTTCGCGTTCGTTTTCCATCACATTGAATTTATCTCCCGCTTGAGGAGCACCATTCAACCCCAGCAATTGTACTGGCGTAGAGGGGCCGGCTTCTTTGAGGCGTGCGCCAGAGGCATCAAACATGGCTTTTACACGCCCATAGTTTGCGCCTGCCAAAATTACATCACCCACACGCAAGGTACCAGTTTGTACAAGTATGGTAGCCAAGTATCCTCGGCCTTTATCGAGTGAGGCTTCGATGACTGTTCCAGAGGCTTTACGTTTGGGGTTGGCTTTGAGTTCGAGCAAATCGGCTTCGAAAAGTACTTTTTCAAGCAAATCTGGAATCCCAACCCCCGATTTTGATGAGATTTCTTGTGTTTGGTATTTACCACCCCATTCCTCAACCAAAATGTTCATATTAGCCAGTGCTTCTCTGATTTTGTCTGGGTTGGCACCGGGTTTATCTATTTTACTAAATGCAAAAACAATCGGTACTCCTGCATTTTGGGCATGGTTGATGGCTTCGCGGGTTTGGGGCATGACGGAGTCGTCTGCGGCTATGACGATAATGACCACGTCGGTTACTTTTGCACCTCGCGCACGCATAGCCGTAAATGCCTCGTGGCCAGGAGTATCCAAGAAAGCTATACGCCGTCCACCTTCGGTCTTGACACTGTATGCACCGATGTGCTGTGTAATACCTCCCGCTTCGCCTGCCGCTACACGTGTACGGCGGATATAGTCGAGCAGTGAGGTCTTACCATGATCTACGTGTCCCATAATCGTAACAATGGGGGCGCGTTCTATCAAATCGGCCTCATCGTCTGCTTCCTCTTCAACATCGGCTTTGATTTCTTCTTCGGCCGAGATAAACTCCACTTCATAATCAAATTCATCAGCGATAAGTGTAATGCTTTCAGCATCTAATCGCTGATTGATAGAAACAAACATACCCATACTCAAACATACTGAAATCACCTCTTGTACAGATACCCCCATAAGTGAGGCGAGTTCGTTGGCTGAGATAAATTCGGTTACTTTAAGGAGATTTGTATCTTCTTGTTCTTGTAGGAGTCGTTCTTCATTGGCTTCGGCACGTTCGCGGCGGCGTTCGCGGCGTTTGTCAGCACCAAAATTTTTACCGCGTGTAGTCCCTGCCAAACGGGCATTGGTAGCTTTGATAGATTCTACTACTTCTTTTTCTGAGATTTCGTCTTTGCGATCTCGGCGGTTGCCTCCTCCTTTTTTATTACTTAAGTTACCACCCGAACTCGATTTTTTGTTAGCACTATGGCCAGTAGTAGTAGTACTACTTGGATTGGAACCCGATTTTATTGTATCTCGTTGCTCATCAGATTTTTGTTTTAGGGTTGTTTGCTCTACTACTTTTTCTGCTTTACGCAAGCGTTTTCTCTTGCGTTTTTTATCTTTATCTCTATTGCTATTACTTTCGTTGCTGGCACGACGTTCAGTAGGAAGTTCGATTTTCCCTACGATTTTTAAGCCTCTCAATGGGTCAGCTTTGGCCTCAATGAGTTCGGGTTCTTCAGGTTCTTCGATAGGCAGTCGTGGAGCAACTTCTTCTTTGGCAGCAGGCTTTGGTACTGTTTTGGCAATAGCAGGAGGTGTTTTTGGAGAATCAGACGTAGATTTTTGAATCTTCTTTGCAGGTTCTTCTCTTTTGGCTTCTTCTTTTTTCTCTGTTGGTTTCTCTTCCAAAATAGGTTCTATTTTGGATTTCTCTTGCTCTTTTTCTACCACAGGTGGCTGTGGTTCTATAGCCTTAGGTTCTGTTTTTTCTTCAACGAATGGTTTCTCCTCTACAGGGGGCAATACAACTACTGGTGTTGGTGGTGGTACAACAGCAGCAGGAGGCGTTATATCCACTGGTTTTTCTACTGGCTTTGGGGGTATTACAACAGGCTTAGGCGCATCTAAGTCTATTTTGCCTACTATTTTAAGCCCACTTACTTGTGAAGTTTCGACACGAGGCGGCTCTGGCTGTATTTCTATCTTTTCGGGGGTAGGTTCTGGTACCACTGGTTTGGGAGTGGGAGTGGTAGCAGTAGTACGAAAATACAATACGGGACTATCGTCGGGCTTGGCAGGAGGCGGTACAACTGCTTCCTCTTTTTTGGGCATAC
>JBKBKL010000047.1:0-26682 GCA_046294665.1 Runella sp. | reverse complement strand
GGCTGCTGACCGAGCAAGAACTTCGCACCAAAGCCACCAGTCAAGGCCGACTGATAGCGTCGCTAACCAAAACCGTCAGTTCGGGGGTCAAAATCGGCCTTACTCGATTGTTGCTCATCAACAACGAAGCCGACGAAGAAGCCATAGAATTGTATCGCAGCTTCGAGCAGTTGGCCGAGCAAGAAGGCGTAAGTGTGTATCAGTTTCAACCCAGCCCAGATCAACTCGAAGCATTGGGCATCATTGACAAACAAGAACTTATCAATCAAGGCAAAAAAGCCATTCGACGCGCCCAGTTGATTGAAGGACTCGACCAAAACGACCCCGAATTGGACGACAATTTTCAAGAAGCACTCATACAAGCCTACTATTGGTTTTACAAGGAAAAAGACGAAGCAGGCGAATTGCAGCATGATGGCGTGATGTCTATTGTCTTGACGTATGTCGGTGGGCAAATCGCCAACAGCCTTTCCAAAAGTGAGTACAATATCATAGACATTGTGTTGGACATCGTATTTCGTAACAAGCGCAAACCCTATAAAACCGTCAAGAATCAATATGCCGCGCCCCAAGAATATACAACGGTCGAAAAACTGGCTGATTATCGGAATGAAGAACACAGGCAAAACCTTCCGAACGATGCAGATAGCGCGTCAGTTAGCCCAGTACAATCGGCGGCTGATCGTCTATAACTCGACCAACAATCCCAGTTATTCGGACATTACAGATGGCGTTGATGTAGAGATGTTCGTGCAAGGACGCTGGCCTACCAATGGGGCTTTTCAAGTGCTGGACGCGGGCGGTGCCATGTTCGACAATTTCCTTGAAATAGCCAGTCGTATCGAGTACAACGCTATCATCATAGACGATGCAGGCGGGTTGTTCAATCCAGTCCTTACCAAGACCGAACGGGCGTTTTTGGGTACCTGCAAAAACAACCACAACGACGTATTTTTTCAATTTCATCATTTCAAGCAAACACCGCCTCAACTAATGATGATGATGGACATGATGATTTTAAAAGAAACCACCGACCCCATGCCATTGCCTACCAAAGTCAGAGATGTGCATATCGTCAGCCGACTACTTTCCGAAATCAGAGCCGCCAACGACACCATGCCTTCTGATAAGCGTTGGCACGAGCGTTGGCTCAATTTAGAAGAAAACATTATTTATTACCCCGACTTGCACGGTCGGGTATTGGCCGCCAAACATTATCGAGAACTTATTTAAACCAAAATTCAAATGGAAAAGCCAGCCCTAAAATTTTCGCGTATTGTCCTCTTTACCGTAGTCGCTATTTTGTTGATGGTCGTTGGGTATGTACTGGGCAATCTGCTCAAGTCGTATCTTGAAAAAATAATAGCCCCCAAAATGCCTTCTGACCTTGCTGACAAAAATCAAAAAGTAGGACCTTCAGTAGAATTGATTGAAGAAAATATTGCAGCACTTGAAATTGAAAATTCAAGTGAAGACGACGAGTCCAAAAATGAACTATCATTGGTAGATAAAATTCCCGAAGCTGAAGCAGAGCCACCGCAGATACCTTCCAAAATACTCCCTAAAAAAGGTAAAAAGTAATGTCAAGCTCCAAGAAAATCCGAGCATCTACTTTAAATGAACTGGCTGATGAGTTCGGTATCTCTCCCGCTACGTTGCGGCATTGGATAGATACCGATACAGTGATCGGCATGGTAAAAGCGGGCTGGAATCCAATCCTCATGCCACGGCTACTACCGCCCAAAGTAGTGCAGTTTTTGAGAGATAAATGGGGCGTAAACGATAAATGACTATTTGAAGTTGTTTTATTCAGAAGTAAGAGTTCCTCAAGAAGTTGAACGAGAGTTCCTGAAAAATCCCAAATTTTTAAGCATAAATCCACAAAATTCGGCCTAAAAAAGCATAAACCCGCACAACGGCACAAAACGCAAAACACTACTCAAAACCATTGTGTAAGTTTGACCAAAACTTTACAATCAAACTTTTTTAAACAATGGCAGCCAATACAGCCTCAATTCTTGCCCAACACGCCGACGGCGTGATAAAAGACGGTGATTTAGTCCTTCACTACGAGTTTCGAGATGGCAACGATGCCGTGTACGACGAGTGGAAAGCCTATTTCCGCAAACACCCCGCCAGTAGCAAACCCACACTCGAAATCGTATTCAGCAAGCGTGCTACCGTAGCCGTATCCGATGGATTTCGTTATCTCAAATCAGCCGAGTTTTTGCGGGACCTCAAGCCCAAAGTAGGTATTTCGGGCGTGAAAGACGATGTCGTAGAAAGCATCGCGGCATTGGTGATGACCTCTGCGCCCCAAAGCCCCCAAAACATACCTCAAAGAAGCCGCCGCCCGCGTGTGGAAGTAGGGAAAGTGTTATATTTGTAAGACGCAATAAAAGTCGAACAAAACCAAAAGCTCTTGTAGAGAAACCATGCAAACACTTGATGCCTACCAAGAAGCATTGCGCTACCTTGCCAATGCCAAAGAAACCCTCAAAAAAGCAGGCAAAAAAGACGGTCGTTACGATGACATCAAGTATGTACAGACCGCTTCTGGTACTGCATATAGTGGGGTATTGATAGCCTTAGATGCTTACTTGAAGCGTACAGAAGGTCTAAAATACAAAAAACCTAAGTCTATCGAAGACTATACTAAGCGTATCGCCACCAAAGACCGAAAGTTGTTACGTCTGCTTGATAGTGTCTATGATTCTTTACATTTGGCGGGCTACTATCATGGTACACACTCCGTCAAGACCATTACAAGTGGGCTGGAAGATGCCGAGGCTATCATCGAGTACATCAAGCCGCCCTCAAAATGACGTTTTTTCATAAGTAGAAGGTTAGGGTTTAGGAATGTCATAATCTCACCTCCATATCGGGGGTGAGATTATTGTTTTTGATGGCACTTTTAGATTAAGATTTTGGCAAGTGCTGTCGGCTCTGCTGCTGCCGCCTTCTTGGAGGCCATGAGGTTGATAGCAAAAACAAACTCGATATTTTACAGCTTTATTCTCGGACGTGTGCTTTTGATGGCAAAGCTACAAGGTTAGCTATCTATAATATAACCTTTTATGTTTTATCATCATGCCGATATTTATCTATAAAATGTGGAAATTATCTTATTTTTGAGTGTTCATTGAAAAGTTGGTGAAAACCCTAAAAAACCAATCCTTAGTTAGTACCTTTTCCATTATGTTAGCGACCGTCAAAAACTATGATTTAATCTGTTACCAGTTGAGAAACAGCCTGTATTCTCAATTGGAAAATTCTTTGAAAAAAGACATAGACAAGCTATCGAAGGAAATAACTAAAATCCTAAATTCAAACAAGAAAATCCAAAGTCAATCTGTTGATATTTTAGCTCAACTATTCAATTTGAGAGTGAAAGCCATTAAATGGCTTTCACAAGACCATAATTTCAACTATTTAAAGATGTTATCTGAAGTTTCTAATGAGATTGAAGAAATTGGAGAAAACAGAAAAATGGAAATTCTGAAAGAGAACATTCTTTTTGCATTACGTTGCAACAGAAGAGTTGTTGGAAGTTTATTCAGTGCTGGAGAACAATCAGAAAGCCAGAATGTTGATTTCACTCAATTGCCCGACATTAACTATCAACAATTTTTAGCGTCTTTAGCTTTTGCAATTCCTGACGATGAAACAGCACAAAAAATTGCAGATTGGACAAATGCCTCATTGCACATAGAGTTTGTTATGTTAGCTGCCGACATCATAAGAGATGAGAAAATCAAAGTATCTGACAAATTAATCAACGAGTTGGCATTCTTGGTTGCAGATGCTGCTCAACAATATTCTGCTTTGGCAACAGAATTTGGTATATTAAAAAATAAATCAAATCAACAATCATTTTCAACCCAAACATTTGACAAAGGTTTTGTAAACGAACAAAAAACACTTGCAGATGTTGGAATTGAAGACTTTGTATCAAATTTCACAAATTAATAAAGAATGAACTTAGCCAAAGGTGAAATTATTGATGTTAATCTTGGTCAGCCACCAAAAGAAATAAAAGGACACGAGCAAGGATATGAAAGACCTTGCGTTGTTGTAAAGGCATTTAGCAATTTAGGACTAGCAATTGTAGTCCCTGTAACAAGTAAACAGCCCAAATATTCTATTTTTACAATAGTTAAACTACTAAAAGGTTCTGGCGGTTTAACGTCTGACAGCTATGTTTTATGCCACCAAATCAGGGCCATTTCATTCGACAGGGTTATCAAAAAACGAGCGAAATTGGGTTCTAAAGACATTTTAAAAATCCATTCTGTTCTTATTGACACCTTAGAGATTTGACGAAGGGCATTTGCCAACATCGGTTTTGCATCAGCAAAGCCGATGTTGTTTTGGCTTTATATCAGCCCTACGCGGCGTAGTTCTTCCGAGATAGTACTGGTGAGTAGCTGGGCATAGTGCCGCTCCGTAATCTTCACGCTCCGATGCCCCAGTATCTTGCTGACCGTTTCGAGTCTTAGCCCTGCATTGAGCAAGTACATACCCGCTGTTCGGCGGCCTGTATGAGTAGAGAGCGTAGCCCAGCTTTGTATGCCTGCTATTTTGGCTACCTCCTTCAAGTAGTCGTTCATTTTTTGATTTGTGATAACTGGCAACTGACCGTTGTACTTCTCCAATATCTCCTTCGCATTTCTCAATAGTGGTATCGTACTCAACTCCCCCGTTTTGGCGCGATGAATCGTAATCCACTGTACCCCATTGGCATCAGTATTGATGTGTTTGATTGGATTGAAGGCTACCATGTCCGAATACGCCAGCCCCGTGTAGCATTGGAAACAAAAACAATCGGCCACCCGTTGGAGGCGGTCGTCGAAGTACGGACAAGTGGCGATTTGGGTTAGCTCCGATAGTGATAAGTAGCGTATAGGCTTGAGTTTGTCCTTCGCAAATCGTACCGAACGAGTAGCATTATACGCCAGCACGCCCTCTGTTACGGCATAGTCCAATACCGCCTTGACAAAACTCGATGATCTGGCAGCGTGGTCTTTGCCGTATCCCTTGGTTAGCAGGTGGTTGTAGTAGTTTTGCAGCCACCGAGGCGTTACTTCTTCCAAGTCTATGTCGTTTCGCTTGTGTGTTTCGATGATGTATTCTTTCAGCTTGTTGTACTTGCTTTGCCATGTTTTGACAGTACTGGCGTTGCGTTGTTGTCGTTTGATTTCGATGTATTGCGCATACCATACCAGCAATGTGGCTTGAGTAGTTGTATTTTTTTTGGTATAGATACCCTTGATGATTTCCGCCGTCGTGGGCTTGCATGACTTTTGAAGGTCGTTGTAGATTGTGTTGAGGTCGGCGCGTATTTGGTCGAGTTTGAGGTTTTGCTGGCGAGTATTTTCACTATGGCCGCGAATGCGTTGGGCTTTGTTGTCCCAGTCGGCGGGCAGGCAGGCTACCCCCGTCGAGAAGTCCGAACGAGTCGGTGCGCCATTGACCCGTAGGCGGCAGTACAGAATGTGAGGCAGCGACTTGGCGTGGCCTTTTTTGTAACGAATTTTGAATCGTATCCGAAACATACAACGTGTTTTTTTATTAGCATGATTACATTGGTTTTTGGTGATGCCTGTTACCGCTCAAAAACCCTGCTAAAGTGAGTAGAAGTGTGTACCCATTTTTAAGTGATGCACCCGTTTTTGAGCTACATCATAAGGTACTTGCCCAAAGGTAGTTACAACAAAAAAGCCTACTTGCGTAGGCTTGTAATGGCTTTTTTGGTGAATTAGAAGTTTATTCGTGATCCCGCTGGGACTCGAACCCAGGACCCATACATTAAAAGTGTATTGCTCTACCAACTGAGCTACGGAATCTTCAATTTTGAAACATTTTTAAGGTGCTTTTCAAAAATTGTGGTGCAAAGGTACGGGTATTGAATATATAACGCAAGTATTGAATTGAAAAAATATTGATATTTTAAGGCAAATCGCCCTAAATGAGGTAGTTATGAATCAAAAAATTATACAATTCTAACGTATATGCTTTGTGTGTCATTAGAATTATTGTGAAGACTTCTTATAATATCACATAAGCCTCTCCACATAACCGACCTATTTCCCAAGAGGCTGGGGATAATACAAGATATGAAACTTTTTCGCTTTGGAAGCTACGAGCAAGAAAAACCCGGGGTTATTCTGCCCAATGGTCGTAAGATTGATGTTTCGGCTTTTGGTCAAGATTATAATGAATCTTTTTTTGCCCAAAACGGCCTCCAAAAATTGGCTGATTGGCTCAAAACTCATGCTGATACCTGCCCTGAAGTATCAGACAGTGTACGATTAGGGTCTTGTGTGGCACGTCCTTCCAAAATAGTATGTATTGGCCTCAATTATGCCAAGCACGCTGCTGAGTCGGGTGCTGCTATTCCGCAAGAGCCAGTGGTTTTTTTCAAATCTACTACCGCTCTCTGTGGTCCTTTTGACAATGTAATCATACCCAAAAACTCTATTAAAACAGACTGGGAGGTAGAGTTGGCTTTTGTGATTGGCAAAAAGGCCAGTTATGTACAAGAATCCGATGCGATGGAGTATGTGGCAGGATATACCCTTCACAATGACTACTCCGAGCGAGAGTTTCAACTCGAGCGTGGTGGACAGTGGGTTAAAGGGAAAAGTGCCGATACTTTTGCTCCTTTGGGGCCTTTCATGGCTACCAAAGACGAAATACCCAATCCACACCAATTACGGCTTTGGCTCAAAGTAAACGGCCATATACTCCAAGACTCCAATACCGATGATATGATTTTTAAAATTCCTATGCTGGTTAGTTATTTAAGCCAATTCATGACCCTGCTGCCGGGCGATATCATCTCCACAGGTACACCTGCGGGAGTTGGGCTGGGCTTGAAGCCCCCGCGTTATCTCAAGTCGGGTGATGTGGTCGAATTGGGTATTGACCAGCTTGGCATACAGCGACAAGTAGCCGTAAGTTGGAGTTGATTTGTTTTGTAGCTCATTTGCCAAAACAAATGTTTTACTTGTCGGCAGAAGAGCCGTCTTTGTTCAAAACTAATTTGAACTTCCCGTCTTTGAGAATCAATTCATCTTTTTTGGGTTGTTTGCGGTAGTCCCAGCGTTCGGGGTCGAGGTCGGAATCGTAGCCTGTAGCACCAGTGATGGCTTTGTCTTCCATTTTGTTGATCAAACGCCCCACCCCTCCAAACACTGTTGCACCTGCTTTTTCTTTCCAGTAAGTACCGTCGAGGGTGGCATTGAAGCGACCTTCGAGGGCTTTTTCGGACGAGGCCGTGATTTCGATTTCGCCGCCATTTTCGCGGCGCGATTTGCCTACATGAAACTCCATACGAGGGGCACGTGTTTCTTCAGCATATCTTATAAAAGCGATGCCTTTGTACTTACCATTTTCTAAGATTTCCTCTTGCTTCTTATTTTTCATCGGAAAGTCTTCATCTACTACTTTATACAAGCCCGTACCCGGAATTTCTTTTCCCTCAAAAGTAATAAACCAAATTTTGAGCGATTTGTCGGGCTTGAGGGCATTGGCAGTAATGTACCACAATGCCCCCACTTTGATACGACGCGGGGCAGTTTTGTATTCTTGGCCATCAATCTGAACACTCAAGGTATTCTCGTTGGGGAGTTGGGCAAAAACCACACTACATAAAAAAACATACAACAACGGAGTCAAGAACGCTTTCATGTTTTTGGAATTTTGAGTGATGAATATACGATATTTCAAAAAGTTATCCGATTGACGGGTTTACTTCTTTTTTAAAAACCCAGTTTCTGAAGCACATCGTTTATTTTTTGGGAGGCTACTGCCCGCGCTTTTTCTTCTCCTTCCCGAAGTTTTTGCTCCAAGGCGGCAGGGTTTTGATGGTAGTAATAGTTGAATAGCTCACGTTCTACCGAAAAACGACCGATTAACTTTTCAAATAAGGCTTGCTTGGCATGACCATATCCAAAGCCTCCACGCAAATAATTTTGGCGCATTTCTTCTATTTCAGTATCCGAAGCTATGAGCGAAAATAGCCTGAACGTAACATCTGTATCTGGATTTTTGGGAGCTTCGAGAGGTGTAGAATCTGACAGGATTTTTTTGACTACTTTTTGAAGCTCTTTTTCGGGCTGAAATATGTCAATGTAATTGCCATAAGACTTGCTCATTTTCTGCCCGTCAATGCCCGGAATAGTCATGATGCGTTCATCAATTTTGGCTTGTGGTACCACAAAAGTATCACCATAGGTGCGATTGAACGCCTCGGCCATGTCGCGGGTCATTTCGAGATGTTGTTTTTGGTCTTTGCCTACGGGTACAAAATGGGCATCATAAAGCAGAATATCAGAGGCCATCAGCACAGGATAGACAAAAAGCCCTGCATTGACATCGGCTAAGCGGTCGGCTTTGTCTTTGAACGAATGGGCGTTGGCCAGCATCGGGTACGGCGTAAGGCATGACAAATACCAAGTGAGTTCAGTATGAAATTCGGCCACTCTCGATTGCCGATAAAACACAACTTTTTCGGTATCTAAACCACAGGCCAGCCATGCCGCTGCTACGGCACGGGTATTGTCGCGGAGGGTGGAGGCTTCTTTGATGGTCGTCAGAGAGTGGAGGTCGGCGATGAAAAGGAAGGAGTCATTGTCGGGCTGCTGCGACATCTGAATAGCCGGTAAGATAGCACCCAAGATATTACCAAGGTGTGGTTTGCCGCTGCTTTGTATGCCAGTAAGAATACGGGACATTTTTTTGAATGATTGAGTGGTTGAATGATTGAATAAGCGCGTAGAAATGCTGCAAAAATGCTATTTTTGAAGCATAATTCAAGACAATTCCCGCCAAATAATGCTCACTTCACTCACTATCAATTTCTTGAAAGAGTTGGCCGACCACAACAACCGCGATTGGTTCAGTACACACCGCCCCCGCTACGAAGCAGCCAAAAAAGAATTTGAGCAAGTGGTGGCCGATGTATTGAAGGGGGTGATGTCTTTTGAGGATTTCCCCAATACAGAAGTAAAAGACTGCATCTTTCGTATCAATCGCGATGTACGTTTTTCGCAAAATAAAGCTCCCTACAAGACATGGGTGAGTGCGGCTTTTGGGCCGGGTGGCCGCCATTCGGGGAGAATAGACTACTATTTGCATATTCAACCTCATGACGAATCATTTTTGGGAGCAGGCATGTGGAATCCTACGCCGAAGCAGTTGGCTAAGTTTCGCCAAGAAATAGATTTCAATGCACAAGAACTCAAAAACATCATCGAAGAATCTGATTTTCGGGCGTATTTTCCGATAGCTTGGGGCGAAACCCTCCGTCGTGCACCCAAGGGCTATGCCGAAGACCACCCCGAAGCCGAACTTCTCAAACGCAAACAGTTGTTTTTTATGCACAAATACACTGACCAAGAAATTCAGTCTGAACATTTTGTCAATGAAGTTGTAGCAGGGTGTAGATTGCTAAAACCTTATTGCGATTTTTTGAATTATATCTTTTTTGACGAATCGGAAGACGTTGTCGAACTCTAAGAGAACCAGCGATGAATGAGGTGATTTTGTTTGACGGAGTTTGTAATTTTTGTCATGCTGCGATCAATTTTGTGATAGACCATGACCCACAGCATCGCTATCGCTTTGCCTCACTTCAGTCGGACTATGGTCAAAAACTATTACAAAAAATGGGGCGGTCAAGTGAAGATTTTGATACAGTGTTGCTTTTGCGTGGGGGTGTTGTTTATGAAAAATCAACGGCAGCTCTCGAAATAGCCCGTTACCTCAAAAGGTGGAGTTGGCTTTATGGCTTGCGATGGTTGCCTCAGGGTTTTCGTGATTTCTTTTATGACCTTATCGCTCGCTATCGTTATCGTATTTTTGGCCGTTCGGAAAGTTGCCGCCTCCCTACCCCTCAAGAAAGGGCTTTGTTTTTGTAGATATATCCATTAGACTTTGTAAGTTTGTCGTTCAACAAAATCGCTACCCACACGTGCCATTGCTCAACGACATATTGCTTTTTTTTATGAAACGCCGTGCGCAACGCATCGAGCATTTCAAGGCGCATCCTATTGAGGTTCAGTATCAGGTATTTCATGAGTTGATAGATGCGGCCAAAGGCACCGATTGGGGTAGAAAGTACCAATACGACAGTATCCAAACCATCAAACAATACCAAGAACGAGTACCTATTTCTACTTATGAGGACTTGTATCCGTACATTGAGCGGGTTTTGAAAGGTCAGCAAAATGTCCTTTGGCCGTCAGATGTAGAGTGGTTTTCTAAGTCGTCGGGTACGACCAACGCCCGTAGTAAGTACCTGCCTATCACGCCCGAGTCGCTCGAAGACTGCCACTACCGAGGAGGTCGCGATGTCATGACGCTGTATGTCCAAAACTGCCCCGATTCTTTGGTTTTTGAAGGAAAAGGACTTTCGATAGGAGGTAGCTTACATACCAATCCTTTCGACGATGAAGGCGGCATGGTAGGCGATGTATCGGCGGTCATCATGCGTAATTTGCCCGCTTGGGCCGATTATTTGCGTACGCCCCCCATCGAAGTAGCCCTACTCGACAACTGGGAAGAAAAACTCGCCCGTATGACAGAAATATGCGGCAAAGAAAACGTAACGAGCATTTTGGGTGTACCCACTTGGACTATCGTACTGCTTGATCATATCATGCAAGCTCAAAATGCCCAAAATATGTTGGAAGTGTGGCCTGATTTTGAGGTGTTTATTCATGGTGCGGTAGCTTTTGACCCTTATCGGGAGTTGTTCAAACAAAAATATTTTCCTTCCGACCGTGTCAAGTATATGGAAACTTACAACGCCTCGGAGGGTTTTTTTGCCTTGCAAGACGACCTATCAAACCCCGGCGAAATGCTCTTGATGCTCGATTACGGTATTTTTTATGAATTTATCCCCACCGAAGAATGGGGCAA
Organism: Runella sp.; assembly: GCA_046294665.1. Lineage (GTDB taxonomy): Bacteria > Bacteroidota > Bacteroidia > Cytophagales > Spirosomataceae > Runella. The sequence goes on along the minus strand of JBKBKL010000047.1, from coordinate 15,756 downwards.
AGAATATCCCAAAGCCCTGACACTCGATGAGGTCGAACTTGACCGAAACTATGCACTTGTCATTTCGACCAACAGTGGCCTGTGGCGGTATCAGATTGGCGACACCATTCGGTTTACTTCAAAATACCCTTTCCGTATCAAAATCAGTGGGCGTACTAAGCATTTTATCAATGCTTTTGGCGAAGAAGTGATAGTAGAGAATGCCGATGCGGCTCTTACGTATGCTTGTGAGCAAACGGGGGCCATCATCAACGACTATACCGCAGGGCCTGTTTATATGGCCGATGCTTCCAAAGGTCGCCATGAGTGGATTGTAGAGTTTTGCGTAACGCCCCCAGACTGGGATACCTTCTGCCATTTGCTCGATACACGCTTGCGTGAGGTCAATTCTGACTATGATGCCAAAAGATTCAATGATTTGGCCCTACTTCCGCCACTTATTCATCAAGTACCCACAGGGACTTTTTATGAATGGATGGGCAAACGTGGCAAACTCGGCGGCCAAAACAAAGTACCCCGCCTTAGCAACAACCGCGAGTATCTGGACGGAATTTTGGAAATGGTATATCAGATGAAATGAGAGCGGTCAATGCCCGTGTAGGTCGTCAAGGATTCCTAAAGATTCAAAACAAAAAACAGCCATCTATCCAATATTTTCTGTGAAAACTTTAGATTTGAGCAAATTTGTATCTATCAACTAAAACCTAACATTACCATGTCAAAAACCACAATAGCAGTCGTTGTAGTCCTTCTTCTTGTAGGAATGTATGGTTGCAGCACTTACAATGGCCTTGTAGGCAAAGATGAAACCGTCAATGGGGCTTGGTCGAAAGTACAGACTCAATACCAACGCCGTGCCGATTTGATACCCAATCTGGTCAATACCGTCAAAGGAGCCGCAGATTTCGAGAAAAGTACACTTTCGGCAGTAGTTGAGGCACGCGCCAAGGCTACTTCTATCAATTTGACTGCCGACCAGCTTACACCCGAAAATATGCAGAAATTTCAGGCAGCCCAAGACCAACTAAGTGGGACACTATCGAGGTTGATGGCCGTAGCCGAAAATTATCCCAATCTGAAAGCCAACCAAAACTTCTTAGACCTGCAGGCACAACTGGAAGGTACCGAAAACCGTATAGCGGTGGCTCGCAACGATTTCAATACCGTCGTTCAAAGCTACAACCAATCGGTGCGTACTTTCCCTGCCAATCTTTTCGCAGGAATGTTTGGTTTTACTCAAAAAGGATATTTCGAGGCTTCGCAAGCTGCTCAAACGGCACCGACTGTTAAGTTTTAAATCCACATTATGCAACAAGCCCTTCTTACAGAAGAAGATCAAAAGCTAATCATCGAGGCGATAGGAGCAGCCGAAATGGCTACCTCGGGGGAGGTGCGAGTGCATATCGAAAAGCACTGCGCGGGGGGCGGCCCCCGACCCCCTCGAACGTGCCAAACAGGTATTTTACCAACTCGGTATGCAGCATACCGACCAAAAAAATGGAGTCCTGATTTATTTGGCACTGACCGACCGCAAGTTTGCCATTTTGGGCGATAGCGGTATCAATGAGCGTGTGCCAGCCAATTTTTGGGACAGTGAACGTGATTTGATGAAGTCATATTTTATTAAAAATCAAATCGCTCAAGGTTTGGCCGCAGGAATAGAGCAAGTAGGTCAGCAACTCAAAGCCTACTTTCCTCACCGTACCGATGACCAAAACGAGCTTTCTGATGATATTTCTTTTGGGTAAACAGTTTCCTAAAAGTTAAACCCAGCATTGATGCGTAATTCTTTTTGCTTATTGATAGGAGTACTGCTTTCGCTTGCTATACAAGCGCAAGATATACCACAGCCGATGTCGCCACCACGCTTGGTCAATGACTTCGTGGGCGCACTCAATGGCACCGAGCGCGAAACCCTCGAACAAAAACTACGCGCCTACAACGATTCTACTTCTACCCAAATCACAGTGGCCATCGTCAAAACTACGCAGCCTTACCCTGCGGGCGACTATGCGTTTGAACTGGGTCGTCGCTGGGGAGTAGGTCAAAAAGGCAAAAACAATGGCATCGTACTCCTTTGGGCTACCGACGACCGCAAGATTTACATAGCCACAGGCTACGGCATGGAAGGAGCGATACCCGATGTCATTGCCAAACGCATTATTTCGAATGTCATCGTTCCGGAGTTTAAGCAGCAAATGTACTATCGTGGCCTTGACAGAGGCACCGACGAAATCATCAAATACGCTACTGGTGAGTACCAAGCCGAATCTAACGAAGATGATGGCTCTGGCTCATTGATTGGTTTATTCATTTTTATCATCATTCTTATTATCATACTCTCCCAAATCAAAAAAAATGGGGGAGGTGGTGGAATGAGCAATCGTCGCACGGGGGGGACTTGGTATCCTTACACTACCTACTCCGGTTGGGGGAGTTCGTCGGGTAGCTGGGGGAGCGGTGGTGGTGGCAGTAGTTTTGGCGGTTTTGGCGGAGGAAGTTTTGGAGGTGGTGGTGCCGGTGGAGATTATTAGAAAGCAACAATTATGATGAAAGTAAGACCCTGCGCGCTAATCATAGAAAACAATCACGTACTACTGATGCAGTATCTTTATAGCGGGCAAGAGGTCTTTGCTTTACCCGGTGGCAACCCCGACCTCGGCGAAACCCTCACCCAAGCCCTTGTACGCGAACTCCGCGAAGAACTTTCGATAGAAACAGAAATACAAGGCTTGCTACTGGCAGGTGAGGTGATTCTCCCACATCAAAAACAAGATGTTTTACATACTGTATTTGCCGCCAAAATCATCGCCGGTATTCCTCAAATCAATCCCAGTCATACTTCTGCTTTGGGCGTATGCTGGAAGCCTCTTCAGTCGCTGGGAGAGTTGAATATGTACCCCAACGTCGGTGAGAATATCCAAGATATGTGGCTGGGCTATGATTCGAAGGTTTATATTGGGCGTATCAACCAGCCTTTTTTTTAGAGGAATTGTTGTCTATATTTTTGGTAAATCTCTTGAAAACTAATTCTTTGAGTAAAATTGTAACATAGCCACGGCCTTGCCCTCATTTTACTTTCAACTTCTATTTCCTCAAAATGCTCCCACTCGTCAGCATTATCACGATCACCTACAATGCCGAGCCATATCTTGAGCGAACACTGAAAAGTATTCAAGCCAATCTGCAAGAAATAGCTGACCCCTCTGTAGTGGAATATGTCATCATAGACGGTCAATCAAAAGATAACACGCTCCAAATTGCCGCTCAATACCGTCCAATCGTCAGTCAAATCATCTCCGAACCCGACAAGGGGCTGTACGATGCCATGAACAAAGGCTTAGGTTTGGTCAAAGGTAAGTATGTTTGGTTTATGAATGCCGGCGATGAGATTCACGACAAAGACGTACTCAACAAACTACTGGTAGCCATGCAGTCCGATGCTGATGTGTATTATAGCGATGCGCTTTTTGTACAAAATGACGGCTCCCCCATAGGACTACGCTCGCAAGTTACCCCACACCGACTCCCCAAAAACTTAAAATGGCAAGACATGGCTTGGGGTATGAAGGTCTGCCATCAGGCATTTGTGGCAAGGCGTTCGCTTGCCCCTTTGTACAAAATCGAAAACCTCAGTGCCGATATAGACTGGGAAATTGAGGTTTTGAAAAATGCTTCTCGCATCAAATACTTAGACTTTATACTTTGCAAGTACCTGACGGGCGGTATATCCGTTCAAAAGCACCGAAAATCTTTGATTGACCGTTTCAAAGTACTCCAACACCATTTTGGTTTTTGGCCTACTATTTTCAATCATTTGGTTATTTTGGGGAGGAGTATGCTGCATAAGATAGTATATAAAAATGGGTGAGTGCAGTTATTTAAACAGAAGACTCCCCCCCAACATTCCCCCCAAACTCGCAGCAGTACCGAGCAAAATCGGAGGGAAGGAAGTTTCTAACACAAAGGCGCACAATAGCCATACCCCAAGCCCCAGCACCATTGAGGCCAAACAGCCTGTTGTATTAGCACGTTTCCAGTAAAGCCCAAAAGTAAGCGGTACAAAAAGCGATACCATACTAAAGGCCGACGACTCGCCCACCAACTCAAAAATATCTTGTCGCGCCTGCGCCATCCATACCGAAGCGGCCGTTACCAATACTACCCCTCCTCTGATGACTTTGAGAAGCCCCTCATCATTGATACGGGGATAAAACGGCTTCACCAGATTTTCGCCCAATACAGCCGCCGGGGCCAAAATAGCCCCACTACTGGTACTCAACAAAGCTGAAATCAATGCCCCAAAAAATAAAATTTGGAGCCAAAGGGGAGTATGTTGAAGAACCATATTCGGTATGATGAGCTTGGTATCCCCTTGCATAAGTGAGGGATATAAAGTCTTGGCAGCCAATGCAATAAACAAAGGCAATAACGCCACCGTAAGATAAAGCCCTCCCGCCAATATCGAAGAACTCACTGCCGTAGGAGCATCTTTGGAGGCCATCACCCGCTGAAAAATATCCTGCTGAGGAATAGACCCCAGCCCAATCGTAATCCAGGCCGCTATGTAGTGGGTGTAGCTGTTCCAAGAAAATTCTTTGGGACTAATCCTAAAAAAATCATTAGGCTGTTGGTTAATGACAGGCATCACTCCCCCGGTTTTGCTAAAAAGAATAAAGGCCAAAATCCCCAACCCCAAAATCAAAATGATATTGTGTAGAAAATCAGTAATCGAAATAGACCACATACCACCCATAAAAGTATAGGTCATCACGAGTAGAGCACCTATCCAAATACCTGTGGCCATCGGAAGGCCAAAGATAGCCTGACCTACTACGCCCATCGCTACAAACTGTGCGGCTATCCAACCAAAATACGAAGGGATAATCATAGCCGCCGAAACCAACTCGGCAGTTTTGCCAAAACGAATTTTGAAGAAATCACAAAAGGTGATGATATTCCAGCGGTAAAAGGTACGTGCAAAAAACAATCCGACCAAGACCAAGCAAAGTGCCGCTCCAAACGGCTCCTCGATGACCCCCAAAAAGCCTCCCTCCAAAAAATGTGAAGGTGCGCCCATCATGGTTTCGGAGCCAAACCAGGTAGCAAACGTAACCATCGTAGCCAGTGCCATCGGCAACCGCCTCCCGGCCAACACAAAATCTTCGGTGTTTTTGACACGGCGCGAGGCCCAGTAGCCAATCATTAGATTGAGCAATAAATAAAACCCAATAGATACAATAAGCATGAGTCAGGTGGAAGTCAAATCCAAAAGCCAAAAATAGTTTTTTTAGTGTACTTTTATGGCATCATTTACGCTATCTATCAAACCCAAAAATCGAATACTATGCACCGCGAACTACACGGCTGGCACAGCCCCTCTCTCAACAAACACATGGAGATTGCTATGTATGGCCATTATGGCTTTGCCCTGTTGATGATTCCGACAGCGGCAGCCGATTATTTAGAGTACGAACGCTTTCATCTGATTGATGTCATTTCCAAGCCTATCAATGAAGGAAAAGTAAAAGTCTTTTCGGTCAATAGCATCAATACCGAAAGCTGGCTCAATAGTTGGATGAATGGGAAAGACAAGGCTATCCGCCACCAGCAATTCAACGAGTACATTTTCAATGAAGTAGTGCCATTCATCAAAAGCCATACCAGCCCTGATACCCCTATCATTACCTGTGGAGCATCTTTTGGGGCATTGCACTCGGCCAACTTGTTTTTCCGTCGGCCCGATTTGATCAATGGAGTAATAGCCATGAGTGGCTGCTATGACCTGACGGCTTACACCAAAGGGCATTACGACGACAACGTTTACTTCAACTCGCCAGTACACTATCTGCGAAACCTCTCCGACGAAGCCTACCTCTCTCAATACCGCGCCAGTGGGCATATCCATATCGTAACAGGCTCCGGCAGCTACGAAGACCCCGATGCTTCGCGGTATTTGTCTTCGATATTGAGCAGTAAAAAAATACCACATGAGTTGGACGTTTGGGGGCATGATATTCCACACGATTGGCCCTCATGGCGCAAAATGCTGCCTTATTACATCGAAACGCGCTTTTGAAGTATATATTTTTATATATAAAAAAGCCTCGTCTGTTTAGGCGAGGCTTTTTTGTATGATGAAGCAAATCCTTATTTAGTAGTAGCCAAAGCTAGTTCAATTGTAAAGTCATCATAAATCATTTTGTCGCCGATATTGGGGAAAAATGATTTTGAACCATAGCGTACATCCCATTTTGAGCGGTCGAGCACGATTTTGGCATCGGCAGTTACGCCATTGGCATCGGCTTTTACAGTAGCAGGGAAGGTGATACTGTTGGTGATACCCTTGATGGTCATATCGCCAGTAATATTTACATTCGGAAATTTACCCTCTACCTTTTTGATGACAAACTTGGCCGTAGGGTGATTGGCTACCGAAAAAAAATCGTCTGATTTGAGGTGAGTGATGAGTTTATTGTTGTATGTTGGATCTGTCAAATCAGTGCATTTGATACTGTTCATATCAATTTCAAAAGAACCACCTTCGATTTTGGTACCATTTACACTGAGCGTACCAGAGCTGAGATTGACAGTACCGAAATGCTCGCCGGTTACTTTTTTGGCGTGCCATTTTACTACACTCTTGGAGGCATCTACTTTATAGGCTACGGCTTTTTTGTTAGTGTTTTTTTCGGTGGCTTGTACAGTAGTAACTACCAACAAACCGGCTACTAAAAATGCTGCGATTGTTTTGATTGTTTTCATTTTGATTGTGATTTTGGTGAAATATGAATTGATAAAAATTATGCTATTTGTTTGTATTACGCAATTTGTCGAGCAAATCGCTAAGTTGGGTGGCTTCATCGTCATTGAGGGTGCGGAGCTTATCTTCCCATGTATCTTGATGTGCATCTATTTCTTTTAACAAATTTAGACCTGCTTCTGTTATCAACACATCAACAGCACGTCGGTCGTGCGGACAAGAAGTACGCTCTACTAAGCCCTTGGCCAACAACTTATCTACTAAACGCGAAACATTAGACATTTTGTCTAACATTCGTTCGATAATATCATTGACCCTAACAGGGTTGGGGTACTGTCCACGCAAGATTCGTAGCACGTTGAATTGTTGTGAAGTCAAATCAAAGGGTTTCAAAAGAGCGTACTGCTCATTGACCAGCCAGTTGTGGGTATAAATCAAGTTGAGCACCATCTTGTGGTGTATATTTCTAAACTTGGTTTGTTTAATGTCGTTTTCGATAGGCATGATGACTACGCTTACAATAATGCCACAAATATATATGTATATACATTTAATGTCAATACATTTGTTGTAAAAATTTATTTAAAAGTAATCACTTCAGGAGCTGAGATGTCGAAATCACGGAATCGTAGCGGGGGAATCCCCTCAAAACCAGCGCGTAAGGGTTGAACGATACCCGGTATGCCCGCAAAATATGTAAGACGAAACTGAAAACTATTGAAGGTGAGGTTTTCGTTTCGTATCCGAAAACCAATGCCATAGCCTTGGTAGGGTTTTCTTCCAAAAAATGGTTCGGGAGCAAACGTAGCCCAGCCTACGTTGGCAAACAAAAAAGGGGCTATTCTAAACCCTAAGAAGTTGATAGGACTGAAAAAGACACTTTCAGCACCGATGAGCAGCTTGCGTGTACCGCGTAGTTCATCGCTGTTGATGCCTATGCCTTGAGAGCCGCCGATATTGAGAAATTCATTTTGGAAGCGATTGAATCCCCATGCAAATTGTACCCTCAAAAAATGCCTTGCAAACCACTTCTTGCCCAGTGGGAGTAGAGGCGTAAAATAGTTTGTTTCGCTACCCAGTACTCCTTGTTGCGTGCCGCCGTTACGTTTTACATAAGTGCCGATATTGGTAAGGTTATAAAGATAGCCTTTATGGAGGTATCGGGCGGTCGAAAACTTGACCCCGATGTAGTTGCGTTTGCCGAGTTCGGCAGGGTCGCTGCCATAAATGACTGCCACTAAATCGCCTATGGGTACGTCTTCAGTACGCCCAAATCCATAAATGAGTAGGTCGCGCTGGTAGCGACGATTGGAAAATCCGAAACTCAACAGCGTAGGGCGGGTATTTTGGAGGAGTTGGTTGGTGCTGTCGGTTACGGCGCGGTCGCGGTTATAAAAATATTGTCGGGTGTGGCGCAGAGCTATCACAAGTCGGGCGCGGTCGCGGAGTTGGTCATTGCCAAAAAAAAGTTGAAAAGACCGTCCAATCCATGCATCAACAAAGCTGTACTTAGCCCAGAAGTAATTGCGTTCGGAGAGGTTGGTGAGGGGGTTTCGGACAAACTCAAAAAGACGAACATTATTTAAACTGGCCTCAAACGCTCCAGCATATTTCATTTGAGGAGTCAGAAAAGGTCGAAATACTTTAAAAATAGCCTGTTTTTGGTCGCGAAGTATCAACAAATCGGCTTGCCCACTGATGAAAGTTTTGCCAAACGACGGAATAAAATATCGGCTACTGTACTCAAGGCGTTGGCGTGGGTCGAGGCCATTGTAGGCTATCGTGTTTTTGAACGAGTGTCCTTGTCCTCGAAAGTTGCGCTGCTCCAGCCCGATCGAAAAGTTGTCAAGTGCCGAGGCCGATCCGTCGGGCAATAGCGACCATAGGTCTTGCGTATAGACGTGTATGTCCACGGCATCTTTGGCGTTGGGGTAAGGCACGATGACGATGCGCACATCGTGAAAAATCCCCTGCTGCCGCAGGTAGCGTTCGTTGTCTTTGAGTTTTTCGGGGTCTATCAAATCGCCTTCTTCAAAAAACAGAAAATTACGCACAATCACCTTCGCACGGGTAGTACGGTGGAGGTGATTGCCTGCACGTTCGGTCCATCGAGTGGGTTTTCGGAGGGTATCATAGACACTGTAGCCAAACACATCTAACGCATGTACATAAATTTTGCGAATCCAACGCCCTTCGTAAGGAGCGTGCGGATTTTGCTCTATTTCACTGACTTGACTCGAATCCTTACTGTTATAAATATCCCGAAAGAGAGCATTGTACAAGGTTTTAGGTACTACTTTTTTAGCTTTTTGACCGAAAGCCGTGTCTTTGGCGGTAGGTGTGTTGAGTTGCGCTTTATAGAGGCTGTCGGAGGGTATTTTTTGGGCAAAAGTATTCAGAGAAAATCCTAGCGAGATTCCGTACAAGAAGAAGATATATCTGAATTTGCGAAGCATACAATGGGCAGCCACCAGTTATCTATCATAAGTATTTTACTCAATGTTAATAAAAAAACACCGACTTACCTTTAGTAATGATACAAATTGGATTTTATAATTGTTGATTATCAGTGCCTTATGCTACATGGTTGGTTTGATTGGAAAGAAAACAAAAACCACTCCAAAAAATAGAGTGGTTTAGGATTGATACAAAGAGAGCAACTTCTCACTGGAAGAGAAACTTCAGCATAAGCCGATGTTTTTATTGTGTTACTTTCGGTATTGCTCGATAAGTTTGAACAAAGCCTTTTGTTTTTCGAGTTCGGGGAAGAAATCGTAAAGCTGCTCGTGGGCATCATAATCAAGTGTGAGGGCGATTTCGAGATGCAGCAATGCTTCTTTGTAGTCGCCACCATAAATCAAGTATGCAGCAGCGCGGTAGTAGAGGGTAGCATTATCTGGCAGACTGTCAAAACCATCTTGTATAACTTCATAAGCACGTTCATATTGACCTTGGTCAAAGAGAACCAACGACCATTTGAGCCATACATCTTCGTAGTCTGGTTCGAGTTGGGCGGCTTTCTCAAAGGCTTCAAAACTCGAAAAGGTGTTACCTATTTTGTATTCCAACTCGGCTGCTGTGAGCCAATAAGCACCAATGTACTCATTGATTCTGATTGCTTTACGTACGCAGTTGAGGGCTTCGACCCATTTGCCTTGAGTAGCCAAACAGATGCCCACACCGTACCAGCCATCGTCCCAATGTTTGTCGAGTTTGAGTGCTTCTCGGTAATATTCTAATGCTTTCTCAAAATCTTTAATTTTTTCATAGCTGGCTGCCAAGTGACAGTATAAATCGGCAGAAGGAGGTTCGTGTTTAAGTGTCATTAGATAATGCTGACGTGCTTCCTCGAAACGTTCAAGGTTCATGAAAGCATTGGCCATATTGAAATAGGCCGAAGCAAAATCTTCTTTGATGACAGTAGCATAGTCGTAGGCTCTGATAGCTTCCTCGAAGCGTTCAAGTTTGCTATAGACAATGCCCAAATTATACCATGAATTGTACGAATAAGGATTTCGATCTATGAGTTCTTCATAAAATGAGATGCTACTTTCCAACGCCCCCGTAATATCCAAACAAAAAGCCAGCTCGTGGAGCGCGTTTTCGTGATTGAGGTTGTATTGGAGGGCTTTTTTATAATTTTCGATAGCTTCTTCGTATTTCTCGGCGTTTTGGTAGGCTTGCCCTATTTGAAAAAAAATGTCGTCTTTCTCATCGTGTTCGATGTGGGGCAGCATATTTTCATAGACACTCACCGACTGCTCATAGTCGCCCATCATATTGTAAACGCCCCCTTGCATAAAAAGTACATCGAGGTCATTGGGGTTGAAGAGGGCGGCACGTTCGAGCAAATCGAGCGACTCGTCGTAGCGATGATTTTGGGCCAGCATGTGTGCTTTGTCGAGCATCAATTCGAGCGAGTAGGGAAAATACTCCAGCCCCAAATCGCAGGCTTGAAGGGCGAGTTCCCACTTGCCCGCCTCCATGTAGTGATCAACGATATGTTCGTAGGTATCTAAGTCGAAAAATTGGCGTTCGTGATTGTTGAGCATTACCTCAAATCTTTTGATCGAATCGCTCCAATCGGGCTGTTTTTCTTCAAACTCTGGCAGCATAGCTTGAATATTTGGGGGTAAGGTCTGTTAGTCGAAAGATAGGAAAATAAATCTAACTATCAATTTTTTTAACCAAATATCCTTTAACTAAATTCAATGAAAGTACATATTGGTCTATCAAATCATTGGAAATCAGTGGCTTGATAGCTTTTGGAAAGATAGGGCAAAAATGCTTAAACTCAGCAATGATAGCAAAAACATACAAAAAGGGAAGGCTGCAAGCCCCAAACTGCCCCATTGGCTTACCAAAAAACTCCCCAAGGCTGCGCCCAGCATCTGTAAAAACCCCAGTAGGGCAGAAGCAGCACCGGCATTGTACGTAAAATCACGTAAGGCTTCGGCCACGGCTACGGCAAACATCACCCCAGAGCCACTCACAAAAATAAAAACCGAGGCCGTCATCGTAAAAATGCTCAATCCACCTGCTGTAACGAGCGTTAAGGCGATAGCACTTCCCAAAAAGCAAATCGAAAAGCCCAATAATGCCAATCTTTTGGCAGTCATCTGGTGGATAAATTGCTGCGTAATGATACCACTCATTATATACCCCACGACAGTAATCAAAGGGAAAAAGCCAAAAGCAGTAGTAGAAACCCCTAAATGACCTATGTACATGTCGGGCATACCTGCAAAATAGGCATAGATACAACCCATCGTAAGGGCTGATGTAAGGGAGTAAACCAAAAACTTGAACGACCCAAAAACAGGGAGATACAATTTGACTACTTCAATCCAAAGAAGATGATTATCACGGTGGGGGTGGGTTTCGCGCACTACAAAAATGGCCAATACACTTACAACAATACCATACAAAAAAGTAGCTCCAAAAGTAGCTTGCCAACTCCAAACAGATTGTAATATCCCTCCGATGATAGGAGCAAAACCCGGTGCCAAAGAGAAAATGATCGTGTACCAAGCCATCGCTTGGGTGAGATGGGTACCGCTGTAAGTATCTCTGATCATAGCGCGGCAAATCACCACTGCGGCACTCGACCCCACCCCTTGCATGACTCGCCCTGCCACTAATACAGAAATACCCGAAGCATTCCAGCAAATGAGCGTTCCTATCAGAAATACCCCCAATCCAAACAAAAGAGGGGGCTTGCGCCCATAGCGGTCAGAAAGAGGCCCATAAATAAGCTGTGTAGGCGCGTAAGCCAGCAAAAAAACGGTCAGCGTAAACTGTACACTCGACAATGGCACCTGCAAATCTCGACCAATGGCCGGCAATGAAGGAAGGTAAATACTGGTGGCAAATTGACCCAATACCGCCAACGAAGACACCAATAACATAAAGGCCATAGATATACGCTCAACAGAAATAGTAGTAGGCATGAGGGATAATTGGTAAGGAAAAGGATATGATGGATTCAGAAATAATATGAAAGCAGTCTTTCAAAAACAGAATAGATTGGGTTTAAAACACAAACTACTATGTTTTGTTTCAACAAATTAAATATCCCTACGAACTATTCCCAAAATCATCTTTCACTTTAAAGAAGTATAACATCTGATTATAAATTTTATCCAAAAAAAATGCAATTTTACCCCAAAACCTAACCTTATTTTTCTAACAATGCAAAATTCATCATTACTTTCAAATTTTTTGCCTATCGCTCTTGGTATCATTATGCTGGGGCTGGGTTTATCACTTACCCTCGATGACTTCCGTCGGGTTGTTCGCTACCCAAAGGCTATGGCCATAGCCTTGGTTTGTCAGATGATATTGCTGCCTGTGGTGTGTTTTGGCATAGCCAAAGTACTTGGTCTGCCGCCTGCCTTGGCGGTGGGTTTGATGCTCTTGGCGGCATCTCCGGGGGGGGCTACTGCCAATCTTTACAGCCATCTTTCAGAAGGTGATGTAGCCCTCAACATTACGCTTACGGCCGTCAATAGCCTGCTTACCCTTTTTACGCTGCCACTGATTGTCAATTTTTCGATTGAGCATTTTATGGCCGCCGATCAGCATATAACCATGCAGTTTAAGAAAATACTGGAAGTATTTGGTATCGTGTTGGTGCCTGTTAGTATCGGAATGCTGATACGTGCCAAAATACCCGCCTTTGCTGCCAGAATGGATAAACCTGTCAAAATTGCATCTGCCTTGCTATTGGTGATGGTTATCGCGCTTTTGATTTATCAAGAACGTACCCGGCTGGGGAGTTACATTGAGCAGGTAGGACTGGCAGTATTGGTGTTCAATATTTTGAGCATGGTGATAGGCTATTGGTTTCCTCAATGGCTGGGTGTAGGCCAAAAACAAGCCATTGCGATAGGTATGGAGATAGGCATACACAATGCTACATTGGCTATTTATATAGCTCTCAATGTATTGAAAGACAATCAAATGTCAATTCCTCCCGGACTTTATGGCATCATCATGTTTTTTACGGCAGCCGTTTTTGGCTATTGGGTAAGGAAAAGAATAAAATCTACTCAATGATACTTCTGTGCCTATTTTTCCCTATTTACAAATCATAACGATAAGCCAATCCTATAACCGCATCGCTGTCAATCCTTCTACGGTTCATTTCTTTTTGAAAAAGACCAAAAATTTCGATTTTGTGATGTTTGGTAGGCTCCCATTCTAGGCCACTGTTGATACGGTATCGGTCAAACTCACGGTCTTCGCCTTGGCTGAAGTTGTACCACATTTCATAATGCGAGAAGGCCGTCCATTTTTTGTGGAGTTTATACTCCAAACCTACACGATTTCGCCAATATTTCTGCGGAATATACTGATACTCATATTCTTCCCACTGCCATTGATAACGAGTACGATATAGAAAATGTAATTTTTTGACGATTTTATACTTCCAGTTCCCATCTACACCAATACGCTGACGAATCTCGCGAGAATCGTCGCGGAAGGCGAAGATATGACGATAAAATACATTGAATCTGAACGATTTGCCTACTTTGGCTCCTAAGTCTATTTCGGTGAATGTATTGGTACGTTGCTGGGTGATGTCGCGCAAGCGAAGTTCTTGCGAAAGCGTAACCGAGTAGCGTTTCATAAAGGTTTTTCTGATGCCCACAGTCATCCAAGCCCTATTTTCATGATTTATTTGGGCATTTGTCGAAAAAACAGCCAAAGAAAATAAGACAGTAAGTCCCAGAAATGCTATTGATATAGGTGTCTGTTTCATCTTTTAATGATAGTAAACTTTTAGATAAGCCATATCTCGTAAGAGGTCAAATCTCTCTACCTCTACTCTGGTAATGGGCAGCCCCGTGCGCTCGCGTAAGTCGGCCAAAAGTTCGATGCGTCTATCAGGAGTAATCAGCGCGATTTTATCGTACATGATTTCTTTGCTGTACTCCCTACGAAACAGAAAATTGCCTTCAAAAACATACGTAACCACCAGCAACAATGCCGTAATCGTAGCCGTAACCCCCACGATACTGGCCGATATACCATGAATCAATCCCAGTGCAATGGAGAGAAAAAGGTAGGTCATGTCGCGAAGTGAGATGCCCTCGGTACGATAGCGAAGCATCGAAAATACCGCAAACAACCCAAATGCTGCCCCCATAGAAACATCTACTTTGTTGAGCAAATACGTAACAGCAAAGATGATGACATTGAATATCACGTATGTAAAAGCGAACTCGGTATTACGGTAGTTGGGGAGGTAAATCAAACTTACCAAGATGAACATACTAAGTAAATCAAGGCCAATCTGAAAGAAAAGTTCTGTGGGTAGGGTCATAGCGCAAAAAATTGATGTCTATCAAAGACCAAATTAAGAGATAAAATTGATGAGCAGCAAACGTTGGTTTGTATCTATTTACTATCACCCAATTATTGTGCCAATTATGTCTTTTAGAGGGTAGTTTGGCCAACATTAGTCTATGCCCTTTCATGTCTATTTAGAATTTTTCAAAATAATTTCATTTATTATTTGGAAAGATTCTAAACAAATCAGACATTTGTAGCCATCAAGCCCTCAAAAATGCAAGACCCCCATTTACAAATCGCTGTTTCGCGTTTGAATGAGTTTTTGGAACTCAAAGGCTTACGCCGTACCCAAGAACGCTACACCATTTTAGAAGAAATCTATCAGCAAAAAGGACATTTTCATTTCAACGCTCAATGGCTGCGCGATACCCTCGAGCATAAAGGCTTTCATTTGAGTTTGGCGACTGTCTATAATACCCTCGAGCTTTTTGTAGAAATAGGGCTGGTCAAACGGCATCAGTTTGGGGAGCAAAATACCTCCCACTACGAGCGCAGCGTGGGTAGTGGTCAGCATGATCACTTAGTTTGTTTGGACTGTGGTTTTATACAAGAATTTTGTGACCCGCGCCTTCAGCAAATCGAAGACAACATAAGCGAATGGTTTCAAAACAGCATCAAACAGCACTCGCTCATTTTGTATGGCAAATGTACCGATGAGTTGTGTGTAAGGAAAACTGCCAAAAATGTGAATTAAAATTTTTTAATCTATAATTTTTAATTAGTATAAATAAATGAAAAAATCGCTACTTTTTATCGTTTTTATTGGAGTATCGTTGGGGAACTTTGCCCAAAAAAATAATCGCAAGTCGTTGGAAGACAGTACGCAACTATTGCAGACTATCGAAATAGTAGGTCGCAAAGAAACGGATTACAAAAATCCTGTTTCGTTTGTGGGTTCTAAATCGGCTACTCCACTCAAGGATTTACCTCAATCAGTAAGTTATGTAACTAAAGAACTCATGCTCGACCAAGCAGCTTTTCGACTCAATGATGTCGTCAAAAATATGAGTGGCGTAAATCAAGCCTCTTTTTATAATGACCTGACTATTAGGGGAAATCGTGTAAGTGGACAAGAGAATTATTCGATGCTTGTCAATGGAATGCGTTCATTCTCCAATTTTTGGAAGCAGCTCCTG
>JBKBKL010000046.1:0-26922 GCA_046294665.1 Runella sp. | reverse complement strand
GTCGGCTACTTTGTCAGGGTGGCCTTCTGAAACAGACTCTGAGGTGAATAAATACGGCATTATTGAGAAAGATAAATGATAGATTAAATATGAAGTTACATAAATGATGAGCCACAAAAATAGGTTATTTTTAGAGATAAAGAAAAAAGATACCTACTAAGCTATAAAAATGCTGGTTTTGAAAGAAGAAGTAGGGCTATTTGAATATTAAAGATTTAATGCATAATTGCTTGACTTTAGCTAATAGCAAAAAATGTACTACGTTTACCTTTTTATTACGCCATACTGCTAAAAGAATAATTCGTCCATTTGTTCAAAACACCCATTAACGAATTTTAACAAGCCATTTGCACTAATTGATTTCAAAGGGCGTTATTGGGGCAAGTGTATCATTATCCCTTTCAAAACCATGAAACACCCTCTTTATAGCCTGTTTTTATTGATTTTTGTAGGGACATCTTTTGCCCAAAAAATCACTACTTTGAGTCCCTATATTGAGCGGCAATCGCAGCCAGATGTAACTCTTACAAAAGTAGAATTGACCGACGACTATACCATCTTGTATTTTATATTCGAGTATGCTCGTCGGCCTTCAAGGCTTCGGCCCGAAGATTTGCTGGGGGGGGGGCGTACTACCACGCAGCAATATATCGAGGTTGATCCTAAGTGCCGTTTGTACGAACCGGGCAATGCCAGCCGAAAGTATCGTTTTGTCAAAGCAGTGGGTATTCCGACAGCCCCTGAGCAGCGCATCGTTTATCCCGGCGATGTAGTGAGATTTTCGGTCTATTTTGAGCGGTTAGAGCCGGGGATAGAGGTATTCGATATGTTTGAAGGCAAAGACTATGGCACTAAGCGTTATTGGAATTACTACGGAGTGCATATCCGCAACCCTAAACGTACCAGCAAACCGCCCGTAGAAACCAAAAAGGAAGATCCTCCCATCGTGGCCGAAACTCCCATGCCCATCCCCTCCCCACCTATCGAACCGAAAGTAGAGCCGAAAACTGAACCCGCCCCCACTGCACCAAAAATTGCTACTCTACGTGGCGTAGTCGTAGATGCCAAGACCAAAAATCCAATTGCGGCCAAACTCACCTATATTATTCCCAGTGAAGACAATGGGTTGGACTCTTTACAACTTTCAGTGTCGTCGGGGAGATTTAAAATCACCCTTGATACTGGCAATAAGTATGCCTACATAGCTGCCGCCAAGGGGTATTTTCCAGCCAGTGGAGCATTTGATCTCACCCAAACGAAGGGAGGGCAAGAAACAACCGTCGAAATAGTGCTAACCCCCGTAGCCGTAGGAGAAGCCATCACCCTCAATAACATCTATTTTGAGGTATCGAAGTTTGACTTGTTACCAGCCTCTTTCGACGAGCTCGATCGTTTGGTACAACTTATGCGTGAAAATCCTAAAATGACTATCCGAGTAGAAGGCCATACCGACAATTTGGGCGATTTTGATAAAAACCTCGAACTCTCCCAAAACCGCGCCAATGCCGTCAAAAAGTACCTTGTCAGCAAAGGAATAGACTCTGTACGAATAGAGTCAAAAGGCTATGGCTCGACACGCCCTGTGAGCAAAGGTACTTCGGAAGCCGAACGCCGGCGCAACCGCCGCGTCGAGTTCATAATATTGAGTTTATGATTGCATTTTCATCTCATTTTAAGGGAGTTTTGACGAAAATATTAAGAATTTGACCGTAAAATTTGGAAACAAACGATAACTTCCCTATGTTTTCAAGGAAATTAATGCTATTGTATCATGTTGGCCGAAGAACTTATCAATCCCACGACACCTACATTGACACCACTCGACTCGGTGGGCAGAGCCGTTGATTTGATGGACGAGCTCGGCTTTCGCCAGTTGGCATTGGTCGAAAATGAAGTTTACAAAGGGCTTTTGAGCGAAGATACCCTTCTTAATTTTGCCGATGATACTCAATTACTCTCCGAACTTAATTTACCTCCCAATCCCGTCCATGCCCATCATTCCCAGCATATTTATGAAGTAATGGGCATCGCCAATCAATACCAACTGGATACCGTACCTGTACTCGATGAAGACAAATTGTATGCAGGAAGTATTTTGGTAAGCGACATGATCGCCAAATTTACCGATTTACTCGGCACTCAAGAAAAAGGAGCTATCCTGATAATCAAAATTAAAAGTTACGATTACTCGATGTCCGAAATTAGTCGTTTGATAGAAGCCAACAATACCAAAATTATCAGTAGCTATTTTTTGGGCAGCGAAAATGATATTTTCGGCGAGGCTACCCTTACCCTCAAACTGAATCGTACTAACGTATCGGCTGTAATAGCCACTCTCGAACGTTTCGGCTACGATATAGCGGGGGTATTTGGACAAGAGTCTTACGAACACCCCGACCAGCATCGTTTGAATTTACTATTGCGTTACTTGGAAACTTAACCTTACCTTTGCGTCCTACTCTATCCCCCCGATGTGGTTTTTATGAAAATAGCCATTCATGGACGCAGCTTCAACAAAGAGGTAAAGCCCTACGTTCAATCCCTCCTCGATTTTCTATATCAACGTCAAGTCGAATTTTCGTTCTCTACATCCTTCTACCATTTTTTGGTGGAATCGGATATGACGACTTATTCCAGCAACACCTATCAACACCCGTACCAAGCCCCCAAAGTAGATTTTATATTCAGCATAGGAGGCGACGGTACACTACTCGAGTCAGTGATGCAAGCGGGGCAGCATCAAACGCCCATTTGGGGTATCAACACAGGAAGACTTGGCTTTTTGGCTACGGTTTCGCCACCGCTCATTGAAGTAACTCTTCAAACTCTTTTTTCAGGTAATTATAGAACAGAAGAACGTACTTTAGTCAATCTTACCTCCAATATAGAATTATTTGAAGGCTATACTTTTGCCCTCAATGATTTTACGATTACTAAGACGGATACCTCTTCGATGATTACGGTTCATGCCTACCTCAACGGAGCGTTTCTCAACTCTTATTGGGCCGACGGACTCATCATTTCTACGCCTACAGGCTCAACGGGCTACTCATTGAGTTGTGGTGGGCCGGTGGTATTGCCCACCAATGAGGTGTTTGTCATTACGCCTATCAGCCCACATAACCTTAATGTCCGCCCTATGATAATCCCTGACAGCAGTCAGCTGAGTTTTAAGGTAGAAAGTCGAAGTAGCAATTTTCTTGTATCTCTCGATTCTCGCTCTCATATTGTAGATGAATCAGTACAACTTCAGATACAAAAAGAACAGTTTAAGGCAAAGTTGGTCAAGTTGCCTGATGACGACTTTATAGAAACCCTTCGTACCAAACTGCATTGGGGCCTTGACGCACGCAATTGAGGCTGAGGTGTGATTTTTGAGCATATATTCAATAAAAAACTTCAATTTTGCGTTGAACATCAGTTACGCAACCATCCGATACAACCAATGAAAACCAAATCAAGTATCAGTATTGCATTGTGTCTTTTCTTACTGGCCTCTACTTTCTCAGCCCATGCCCAGCGTCGTCGTACTCCTTTTGAGCAATACTCTACGGTAGGTGTAGGCTTGGGTACTGCAAGTTATGCCGGAGATTTGGCCCCCTACCGCAGTCCCTTCAATACACTATTTAAGATGATGCGCTGGAACATCAACGCTAATTATACACGCCACTTTACGCCTCATTTTGCCGCACGTTTGGGCTTTATGTATGCGCGTATTGCAGGCGACGACGAGTTTTATAACCGTGGTGGCCGACCCTTTGGAGGTAATTACGTTCGTAACCTCCACTTTCGCAACGACATCAAAGAATTGAGTGCTGTCGGTATCTACAAATTTCGTGGAGATGGACGCAGTGCTGTTCGTAGGGCTTCCTTCACGCCTTATTTGTTTGGGGGATTAGCCATTTTTGCCCATAATCCAAAAGCTAAAGTACCAGAGTTTTATGAAGACAACAACCGATGGGTTGCTCTCCAACCCCTCGGCACCGAAGGGCAAGGCCAGCCAGGGTATGCCAAGCCTTATTCGTTGGTAAGCTATGCGATTCCAGTTGGACTTGGTTTTAGTTGGCGTATCAATGCCCAATGGAACGTCAATGTAGAGGGAGGCTTTAGATTTACGGGTTCTGACTTTTTGGACGATGTAAGTGGTTTTTTCCCCGATCCAAGTATTTTGAAAAATGATTTGGCGCGAGATATGTCAAATCGTACTTTGGAGCAAATTTCGGCTCGTACACGCCGCGACCGCACCGAAACCGTGCGTCGTATCGTTTTTCCAAATGATGCTTCTGTAGATCCTTTTGTATCTGAACTCGACGGCTGGACTACGGGTGATTTTCGGGGCAATCCCACCCGAAAAGATGCTTACATTGTGTCCATGATTACGGTACAGTATGTACTACCCACCAAAATCAAATGCCCACCGATTAAATAAAAGCTCAAAAGAGCGTCAAGTTTTGTTGTATGAGGAGTCCAAAAGGTATCAGTAAAGTTTCAAGCTGAATGTTGATTGTGAAGCGAAAAATATTTTTGGGGATTGTGTTACTCTGGGGGCATTGGACGACTGTCTGTGGGCAGCGATTTAATGTCGGGGGAGGTATCGGAGGTTTCAACTATAAGGGCGACTACGCGCCAACTTTCAATCCACTCAACTACCTTCCGGGAGGACATCTTCTTTTCAGATACAATGTCAATCCCGCTGTCGCTTTTCGAGCTACGGGTACGTTTGGAATGGTAGGTGCCAAAGACAGCCGTTCAGGCGACCCCTTCAACCAAACCCGCGACGGCTCGTTTCGGTCGTCGGTAGCCGAAGGGAGTCTGATTACAGAGTACAACTTTCTGAATTACATTCAAAAACGAAAAGTCAAAAACTGGACTCCTTATCTTTTTGGAGGTTTGGGGTTTTTCCAATTTAGCCCCCGTACTAAAACCGCTGACTATTCCACCGCCCAACTCAACATTCCGTATGGAGTGGGTCTAAAATATGAGTTCAAACGTCCTTGGACAATCGAATTTGAGTTTGGAACAAGGCGGTTGTTTACTGATTATTTAGACGATTTGGGTAACAATGTACCTATTGCTCAAAAACTCCGACTCGGTAATCCCTCCACCCGCGATACGTACTATTATACCTCCATTACATTAAGTTATACGTTTTATAGTATCTTCTGCCCGCCGGGATTTTCAGTAGATTAGTCATCACTCATGCAACTGTACTTTCATCGCTTCGACCTTCTACTCAAACATACCTTTACTATAGCTCACGACTCTCGCGACGTACAGCAAACGCTCATCGTTGAGCTTCGAGAAGGAGATTTTAGGGGTTTTGGCGAAGCTACCGCCAACAAATACTATGGCATCACCATTGACAGTATGGTGGCTGCATTAGAAAATATTCGGCTTCTCATCGAAAATCATACCCTCTCCTCACCAGAAGATTTTTGGCAAATCACGCACCTTTTTTTAAAAGACAATCCTTTTGCTCAGTGTGCCTTAGACGAAGCCGCTAATGATTTGTGGGCAAAGAAAAAAGGACAAAAACTGTATGAGGCTTGGGGGCTTGAAGCCAACCGTTTCCCCATCACCAATTATACCATTGGCATAGATACCATCGAAAAAATGATTGCCAAAATACAAGAATTTGAGTGGCCCCTGTACAAAATAAAACTTGGCACTTCCGATGATTTGGCGATTGTCGAAACATTGCGTAAGCACACCGACGCTGTGTTCAGAGTAGATGCCAACTGCGCTTGGACTGCCTCCCAAACTCTCCAGTACGCCCCCATACTCAAAGATTTGGGAGTGGAGTTTATCGAGCAACCCCTCCGAGCCGACGACTGGGAAGGCATGAAGCGTGTTTTTGAAGAATCGGTTCTTCCTTGTATCGCCGACGAAAGCTGTATCGTCCCCACCGACGTAGCCAAATGCGTCGGGTATTTTCATGGCATTAACATCAAACTCACCAAATGCGGTGGCCTTACACCTGCCCGAAAAATGATCGAACAAGCCCGTCAATTGGGACTTCAAACGATGGTTGGCTGCATGACCGAAAGTAGTGTAGGTATCTCGGCTATCGCTCATTTGCTGCCATTGCTCGACTATGTGGACATGGATAGCACCCTACTCATCACCAACGACCCTGCCGAAGGTATCAAATTTGACCAATACGGAAAGGTGATTTATACCCAAGAAAACGGAACAGGTGCGAGCTTGAAATGAAAGGCCGAATTTCTGTTATAATTTTGGGGCAACTTTTCATCTCCAAACACATTGACTTTGGCACAAGACTTCTATCAAATTGAACATTTGCCCAATCGAACCATAAAAATTGGCACCAAAGAATATCTCTATTTCAGTGGTACTTCCTATTT
The DNA here is from genome assembly GCA_046294665.1 of Runella sp. Taxonomy (GTDB): domain Bacteria; phylum Bacteroidota; class Bacteroidia; order Cytophagales; family Spirosomataceae; genus Runella. The sequence continues at coordinate 20,557 of JBKBKL010000046.1, read as the reverse complement.
AGGCTTGCCACAAAATGCAGATTTTCAGCAGTTACTTCTTGAAGGGCTTCAAAAAGTAGGAAGTGTATATGGTAGCTCGCGCAATGGCAATCTGCAAATGACGGTGTATCAAGAAGCCGAAGCTAAACTTGCCGCATGGGTAGGTGCCGATGCGTCGCTCACCATGTCGTCGGGTATGCTGGCAGGGCAGGCAGCCGTTCGTTATTTGATGCTCGAAGGATATGAGCTTTTGTATGCACCCGATGCCCATCCTGCCGTCTGGCATTGGCCCGAAATTACCCCATTTATCACGACCAATCCCTTTGAAAAAATAACCCAAAGTTGCGCCAAAAAAATAGCCTACGTCAGCAATTCGGTAGATGCTTTGCGTGGGAAATTACACGATTTTGACTGGCTGCACTGGTTATCCGGAGATTATGACATTACGCTTCTCATAGACGATTCGCATGGTTTGGGTATCACCGGAATCGAAGGGAAAGGCGTGTGGAGTCGGCTGCCTTTGTATCAGCATATTCGCTATATCGTTACTGCTTCTTTGGCCAAAGGCATGGGGCTGGCAGGAGGAGTGATTTTGACTGACGAGGATACGATTCAAAAGATTCGCCAAACAGCTTATTTTGGAGGCTGCTCACCAATGGCTCCCCATCAACTCTATGCCTACCTCCATGCCAATGTACTCTATCGCCAAGCTATTGAAGATTTGAGCCGAAATATCAATTACTTTCAAAGTAAAGTCCAATCGCTCGATTTATTTGAATATTCGCCTAACTACCCAGTTTTTTATTGTCAAGATGACCGTCTTTATGATTTTTTGCTGGAAAGAAATATATTAGTTTATAGTTTTTCGTACCCCCGGCCTACCGACAAAGCCAATACCCGTATAGTGATAAGTGCATGGCACACCACCGACGACTTAGATTTTTTGGCGGCAGCTTGTAATGATTTCTCCAAAATAAAGTGAGCAGTAGTTTTATAATTATCAGAGAATTACCCCTACATTTGTTTAGACAGACACCAAACGGCAATACCATGCGTAAAGAAAAAACAATAGATTTTCATATTAAATGGGCTTGGCACGCTATTTCGCGCATGTACAACACCTACGCAGCGCGGCGATATGACATGACCATGGCCATCGGTTATGTATTACTCAATATTGACAGCGAAAATGGTACACCTGCTACCAAAATAGGCCCTTCGATAGGCATGGAACCACGCAGCCTGACTCGCACCCTCAAAACCCTCGAAGAAAAGGGCTGGATACGCCGCGAAACCGACGAAACCGACAAACGTTTTGTGAAGGTCTTTCTGACAGAAGAAGGCAAACTCAAGCGCGACCAAGCTCGGCAGGGTGTCATTACCTACAACAACGCCATCAGAGAACAAATACCAGCCGAAAAACTAGCCATTTTTTTTGAAGTCATCAAAGAAATCAATCGCCTAACCGAAGAAGAAAACCTCAAACTCAAAGCTGAAAACCTACTGGCCGAAGAGTTGTAACTCCCCTAAAGATATATTTCAATCCCGCTATTTGCCCATTCGTCTGTCATTTTGGGTACTTCACCGAAATTTATATCTTCTCTATTTTTTGCCGCATTACTTTTGTTTGTCAATATTTTTTCTCAAACCTACTGACATAGAGTTGTTGGCAGCACCTGTTTAGTTTGTATCTATTGAGAGATTTGGCTACTATCTAAGCTCACATTTAAGCAAACCGTTGGAAGAAGATAGCAATCGTTTGAAGCGTATTTAAAAAAACTAAAAAAACTTTAGAAACTCGAAACCTTTTGAAAGTTTCCATAGTTCTTAGCTTGGCAAAGTTCAATTTTAATGAAAGAACGAATTTTAGAAAAAGCACAAGAACTCTTTTTTCGCTATGGTGTCAAATCAGTAACCATGGACGACATCGCACGGGAGTTGGGGATTTCCAAAAAAACCATTTATCAACATTTCACCGATAAGGACGCGATGGTATATGCAGGTGTGCTGGCACATTTTGACCATGAAAGATGCGTATCGGAAAAAATGCAAGCCCAGGCTCCCGACCCTATTGCCGAGGTGGTGATGGCCTCCGAACAATTGCGCCAAATGCTGACAGGCATGAACCCGACGATGATTTTCGACATCAAGCGGTATTATCCCCAAGCATGGGTGGCATTTACGGAATTCAAAAATGGCTTTATTCTCGACAATATTCGTCAAAACCTCAAAAAAGGAATTGAAATGGGATTGTACAGAGGTAATTTGAATGTAGAGGTGTTGGCCAAATTGCGTAATGAGGAAATTGAACTTGGTTTTGACGCACAAATATATCCACCCCAAAAATTCAATCTTTTAGAAGTACAACTCGCCATGCTCGACCATTTTCTGCGAGGCATTGTTACTTCCAAGGGCTTGAAATTGTATGAAAACTACCTTGAAAACCAGCTTTCTGTTCAACTCTCCGAGAATTGAAAAACTTTGATACCTATTAACAGCCCATCTTTAATCTACCACTTACCACAATGACCCAAAAACAACTTCTTCTGCTGCTGTTTTCGCTCTGTGCCATGAGCGTGGCAGCCCAAACACGCCTATCGCTGCAAGAAGCGATCCAGTATGGTATCAGCCACAACATCAACATCAAAAATGCCCAAACCGATGCTGCCAGTGCCAACAGTCGCATTGGAGAAATTAAGGCAGTAGGTTTACCACAAGTAAACGCAAGTGTGAGCATTTTGGATAATTTAATTATCCAGAGAGCCTTTCTGCCAGCAGTTTTCTTTGACCAAAATGCTCCTGCTGATGCTCCCCCCATAGCTGTACAATTTGGAGTAAAGTACGCTGGCAATGCTGCCGTTCAACTTACTCAGATGCTGTTCAACGCTCAATGGCTGCTGGGATTGAAAGCTGCCCAAGCCTACCGCGAACTGGCTCAAAAGCAAGTAAATCAAGCCAAAACTGATGTAGTAGAAAATGTGGCCAAAGCCTACTATGGGGCATTGGTAGCCGAAGATCGAGCCATACTACTCGACCTCAACATCGCACGTTTAGACTCTACCGTCCGCGAAATGGCAGCTATGCACAAGGCAGGTTTTGTAGAAAAAATTGATGTAGATCGCATGGAGGTATCGCTCAATAACCTCAAAACCGAAAAACAAAAAGTAGCCAATCTGATTCAGTTGAGTCATTATTTACTCAAATTTCAGATGGGAATGCCCCTCGAAGAAAATCTAATCCTCACCGATCGCATCACCGAGGCCGATGTGGCACGCCTCGAAATCGAGGCCAAAACCGAAGAAACTGCCACTTTCGACTACAACCAGCGCATAGACTACTCCATACTCAAAACCAACCTCAAGCTGGCTGAAATGGACGTAGAAAACAACAAGCGGGGGTACTACCCTACGGTAGCGGCTTTTGCAGGTTATGGCTACAACACAGGCCGCAATACTTTCGGCGATGTGTTTGGGGCACCGTGGTTCAACAATGCTAATATCGGTATAAGCGTCAATGTGCCGATTTTTGATGGTTTCCTCAAAAAATACAAAATCCAGCAAGCACGCTATACTGTCGAAAAAACACGTCAAAGTGTAGGGTTGGTGGAGCAAAGCATAGATTTTCAAATCAGGAATGCTACTGTCAGCATCAAAAACAATCTTGAAACCCTCAAAACCCAAAAACGTAACCTCGAACTGGCGCAAGAAGTACTGCGAGTGTCCAAAATCAAATACCAAGCCGGTACAGGCTCCAACATCGAAGTCATCACTGCCGAGTCGGCTTTGAAAGAAGCCCAGACCAACTATTTTGCTTCGCTCTATGACTTGCTATTAGCTAAGATTGATTTGGACAAGGCGAAGGGGAAGCTTAATCCATAACAAAGCCCCGATGGAGGCTTCAATGCAAACCATTGACCAAATATTTAGTAAGGGGGGACAATACTTATATTTTAAACACCTTTTAAATGACCCATATCCGTACAACCAAAAATAACAATACCATGCTATCAAACATAGACTACATATATAATAAAGCCCCCATCGGGGGTTTGGGGGCTTTCCTCCTTATTTTGGTACTTGCTGCTTGTGGTGGCCAAACAACAGATAACTCTCTCGAAGGTAAAAAGAAACAACTCGCTGAGCTTAAAGCCCAAGTTAAGAACCTTACGAGTCAAATAAATTCGCTAGAAACTGAAATCAAGAAACTCGACCCAAGTCTCAAAACTGCCGAAAAGGTAATGCCAGTCGTAACAGAAACCTTGCAACCGCGCAATTTCCGCAGTTTTATTGAAGTACAAGGTACCGTCGAAACCAAAAATACCGCTTCAGCTACGCCACGTATGGCAGGTACTTATACAGTAGTGTATGTGCGCGAGGGCCAGACCGTCAAAGCCGGACAACTTTTGGCTAAGATAGATGATGCGATTCTGAAAGATCAAATCGCGGCTTTACAGCAACAGTTGGAGTTGGCCAATACCGTTTTTGAAAAACAAAAAGGGTTGTGGGAGCAAAAAATCGGGACGGAGATTCAGTACCTCCAAGCCAAGAACAACAAGGAGTCGTTGGAGAAAAACATCACCGTACTCAACACCCAAAAAGATCTTTACAACGTCTATGCCCCTATCAGTGGGGCTGTGGAGCGTGTTATGGCCAAAACAGGTGAAATAGCCGCACCCGGTATGCCTTTGGCTACGATTGTCAATTTGGGCGAACTCAAAGCCGCTGCCAACGTACCCGATACCTATCTTGCCAATGTCAAAATGGGCGATGCCGTCAAAGTAAAACTCCCAGATATAGGCCGTGAAATCAATGCACGCGTTACGTTTATCAGCAAGTTGGTCAATCCAGCCAACCGCACCTTCAAAATCGAAGCGGCTATACCGAGCAGTGCTGATCTAAAGCCCAACATGGTATCGGTCTTGAACATTGCCGACATCAACAAAGCCAACGCGCTCGTCATCAAGCAAAACTATATTCAAAGTACCGAAGAAGGCGATGTAGTATATGTAGCCGTAACCGAAGGCAACAAAAAAGTAGCCAAAGCCCGCAAAGTAATCACAGGTGTCAGCTACAACGGCGAAATAGAAATCAAAAGCGGCCTTCAAGCGGGCGATTTAATCATCACCGAAGGGTATCAAGATCTGGTGGACGGACAACTTATCAGTTATTAAAGCCCCCAACCCCCAGAGGGGGCGAAGGGTTCATGAATCAAAAAATCACAATTAAATAAAATGCCTCCTCTGGGGGGGTAGAGGGCTTATGACAACACTCAAAGACTTCAAAATCACCCGTTGGTGTTTGGAAAACAAAACCACCGTTTATCTCTTTACAGCGATTATGTCGCTGACGGGGCTGTACGTGTATTTCACGATGCCCAAAGAACAGTTTCCCGAAATCGCTGTTCCTACGGTCATCGTTTCGACGATTTACCCAGGCGCAAGTCCCTCCGACATAGAGACGGTCATCACCAAGCCGCTCGAAAAGCAAATCAAAGCCGCCAGTGGTGTAACCAAAATCAGGTCGAACTCTATACAGGATTTTTCGCTGATTACGGTCGAGTTTACGACCAGTGTCAAAGCACAAGAAGCCAAACGACGGGTCAAAGATGCGGTGGACAAAGCCCTGACCGACCTCCCCTCAGACCGCAAGCAAGACCCGTCGGTGCAGGAGGTGAATTTCTCGGAGTTTCCGATCATGAACATCAACTTGGCAGGAAACTATTCTTTGAAAAAACTCAAAGACTATGCCGAGCAGTTGAAAGACGAGATTGAATCATTGCCCGAAATCACCCGTGTGGACATCGTGGGTGCGCTCGACCGCGAGATTCAAATCAACCTCGATCTCTACAAAATGCAAGCGGCAGGTGTATCGTTTTTTGAAGTACAAAATGCCATTCAGGGCGAAAACATCAATATTTCGGGTGGTGAACTCAACGTGGACAATGTACGCCGCAACTTACGCGTAGTGGGAGAGTTCAAAGATGTAGCCCAACTTCAAAATGTCATCATTCGGTCTTCGACAGGAGCTACCCTCAAACTTGGCGAATTGGCCGAAATCAAAGACGGTTTTGCCGAACGTCAAAGCTATGCACGTCTCGACGGCAAGACGGTCATCACCCTCAACGTCATCAAACGAGGAGGCGAAAACCTGATGACTGCTGCTGCCGAAATCAAGAAAATCCTCAAACGCTACGAAGATACTAAGTTTCCAGACGGTCTTCGCGTAACCCTGACCAACGATAGCTCCGACCGTACCCAAGTCGAGCTGAACGACCTACTCAATACCGTTATTTTGGGCTTTATTTTCGTGGTTCTGGTACTGATGTTTTTTATGGGGGTACAAGATGCCATTTTTGTAGGGTTATCGGTGCCGCTATCTACATTGGTAGCTTTTGTCCTTTTCCCAGTGATCGCAGGCATTACGGGTACGGCTTTTACGCTCAATACGATTGTACTCTTTGCCTTTTTGTTAGGGTTAGGAATTGTGGTAGATGATGCCATCGTGGTCATCGAAAACTCACACCGTGTCTATAATGAAAACAAAAAATTAGCACGCAACCAAGCCATATCGTATGCAGCGGGTGAGGTATTTGTTCCTGTATTGAGTGGTACACTTACTACCATTGCACCTTTTTTACCCTTGCTATTTTGGCCAGGCATAGTAGGAGAGTTTATGAAGTTTCTGCCGCTTACGCTCATCATTACGTTGTTTGCATCGTTGTTTGTAGCCTACATTATGAACCCTGTTTTTGCGTCCTCATCGCTCAAAAGAGTCGAGGAGTATGCTGCCGAAGATAAGTCTTTTAAGGCCATACGCAAGCCTTTGTTGGTATTGATTGGGTTGTCCGTGATTGGCTATTTTATCAATTTTGGCATCGGCAACTTGCTGGCCTTTGTGGCTATTTTATATGTGTTCAATCATTACGTTCTTACGCCCTACATCATCATTCCATTCCAAGAAAATGTTTTTCCTCGCCTCAAAAACGGCTACCGAAAACTCATATCATCAATCATTACTGGGAAACGCCCCTATGGAGTTTTTGCAGGGGTCATAGGGCTTTTTATTGGTACATTTATGCTGATGGGGATTTTCCCACCCAAATCGGTATTCTTCCCCAGCGGCGACCCTGATTTTGTGTATGTGTATTGTGTAATGCCTCAAGGTACCGATGCCGCCAAAACCAACGAAGTAATGAAAGAACTGGAAAACAGGGTGTATGGTGTGATTGGTAAAGATAGCCCGATAGTTTCGTCGGTCATTACCAACATCGGTATAAACGCCGGCGACCCCTTCAACCCTGACCGTACCGTGGTACCACACAAGGGCAAAATCACCGTAGCCTTCAAAAGTGCCGAGGAGCGAATCCATTATGGTATTTCTACGACCAATATTTTGGCTCAGGTACGCGAAAAAGTAAAGGGAATCCCCGGCGCGGAAGTAACCGCCGAACCAGAACGCAACGGGCCGCCTACTGGCAAAGCCGTAACAATAGAAATAGCAGGGGAAGATTTTGACCAATTAGTCAAATTGACAGCCAAAGTCAAAAATGCGATTGTCCAGTCGGGCATACAAGGTATCGAAGAATTGAAATCAGATTTGGTACTCAACAAACCCGAAATCATCGTGGACATAGACCGTGAGCGCGCTGCTCGCGAAGGTATCAGCACCTCGCAAATTGCACTGCAAATCAGGGGGGCGTTGTTCGGTACGGAAGTATCCAAATTCCGCGACGACAAAGACGACTATCCTATCATGGTACGCCTCAAACCTGACGACCGTGACCAAATCGAAAAATTATTGAGCATGAACATCGTATATCGAGATATGAACCTCGGTGGTGTGCTGCGCCAAGTGCCATTGAGTGCCTTGACCAACATCAGATATGCTACTACTTATAGCGGTATCAACCGCAAAAACCAAGAGCGGGTTGTTACGTTGTCGTCTGACGTACTGGGAGGCTTCAATCCCAACGAAGTAAACGCTCAAATCAAAGAAGTAGTGGACACCATGGAGATACCACAAGGCTACTCCATAAGACTTGGTGGTGAGCAAGAAGAACAAATGAAAGCTATGGAGTTCTTGAGTGTAGCGTTTTTGGGAGCTATCTTATTGATTTTCTTGATATTGGTTACGCAGTTCAACTCTTTGAGTAAGCCTTTTATTATCTTTTTTACTGTACTTTTCAGTTTGATTGGGGTTTTCTTAGGTTTTATGATCAGTGGCAAAACTATGTCTGTCATCATGACTGGCGTAGGCTTGTTTGCATTGGCAGGTATTGTGATTAAAAATGGCATTTTACTTATCGAATTTACCGAAGAACTTAAAGCACGTGGTCTCCCCACTCGCCAAGCTCTCATCGAAGCTGGGGCAGCGCGTCTTACGCCAGTATTGCTCACGGCAGCATCTTGTATTTTGGGGCTGATACCATTGGCCTTGGGTATGAATATCAATTTCTTTACCCTCTTTACAGAGTTTAATCCTCAAATTTATTTTGGAGGGTTCAGTGCAGTATTTTGGGGGCCGTTGGCTTTTACTATCATTTATGGCCTTGTTTTCAGTACTTGCTTGACGCTTATCGTTGTACCTGCCATGTACTGGATCATGGAACGCCTCAAAACAAGCCTCGGCAAGAAGCCATCCGTAGTAGCCGTACCTGTAAGTCCCAGTGGCAACGGCAAGCATGTAGAGGAAGTGGAAAAGGTGAAAGACTAAACGTAAAATTTAGCTTTTTGGATAGCCTCAAGCTTTGCTTGAGGCTATTTTTTATTCGACCAATGATACGTTCGAACTGAGGCATCGTTGATACCAAAGACCCATTGATTACCCAATCGCTTCATGTCGCGTACATCGCCTTGCAGGTTCAGTCCCGACTTATTTTGAGAGATGTACTCAAACTTCCGATTGGGCAAACCTTTGAGCAATACCCCATGATTGGCATCGGTTTTGCCGAGCCTGATGCGAAACTTCGACTGATTGCCGGCCAACAGAATATCAGTACCCCCGTCGGCATCGAAATCTTCGAGAGCAATGGCATAAACGGGCGATACTTGTGCCATAAATGGTAATGGCTCAAAACTTAACTTACCGTTGTCATTCCAAAAAATACCAGTACGAGTTTCGGTTACGAAAAGTTTATTGGCGCGAGTGCTCCATTCTTTGCCCAATACCTGCTCGGCAGTAGCAGCAGCATAAGATTTGTAATCCGTGAAAGTTTTACGTAGAGGCAAAAGTTGCTCCAATGCCTCATCGCGGCTGGCCAATGGGTAGGACTGCCCCCCGATATAATAAGCTAAGAACGGGTCAAAACGCCCATTTTGGTCAAAATCATCGTAATAGAGCGTAACAGGCTGGTTTTCGGAGGCTTTTAGAGGCGTATTTATCCCCCAGTTGCCTACGACCAAGTCAGTGTGGCCGTCGTTGTCTAAGTCGGCAGCAGCGATGCGACTCCAGAAACCTACTTGGCCAATATTTTGTAATTCAAACTCCTTTTTTTCTTTCGATTTTCTCAAAATTTGTATGGGCTTCCACTCGGCAGTTACGACGACTTCGGGGGTTTTATCATTGTCTAAATCAACGGCCAAAGCGTCGGTGGTGAGTCCTAAGTCCCATTGCTGGGCGATGGTGAATGTGCCTTTGCCGTTGTTTTTGAGCAAAAAACTCTCGCTGGCGTAGGGGAAGTTGGCTGGTTGAACACCTCCTCCCAGAAATAAATCCATGTCGCCGTCTTGGTCGGCATCGAAAGCTACGACACAGCTTTTGTTGAGGGTGAGTTCGGGAATATGCCCTGTACGGGCTTTGGTGAAATTGCCCCGACCGTCGTTGAGATAGAGTCTGTCTTGAAGGAGTGCATAGTCGGTATTATATTCACCGCTGACCACATACAAATCTAAATCGCCGTCTTGTTCGGCATCGAAAAATACGGCATCGCGGTCTTCATAAGCAGCATCGGCAGCAAAGGCTGATTGTGGTTTTGGGGCGAAACTACCGTTTAGGTTTTGAAGGAAAAGTTGTGCTGATTGGTTGGAGGCACCGCAAACATAAATGTCTTCGAGGCCGTCGGCGTTGAGGTCGCCTATGGCCAATCGTGGCCCAGCGTAAGAGTACAAGTAAGGAAGTAAAATCTGGGTATTGAAATCAATAGAGGGGTTTTCTCGGTGGGTAAAATCGAGAGTTTGGGTAGCTTCCAGCAGCGGTTTTGTAGGAGGGAATAGCTGTTTGAAATCAAAAAGTACTGCGTTTTTTTCATCTAACTCAAGCACTTGATTGACAGTTAGTTTCAGAATCAACTCACTTTTATCGCTTGGCCACAAAACCCGTACAGAGTCAATGGTCGAGGTTTGACCCAGCCCAAAATGTAGATTGTCGTACATACAAGATTGAAAACCACGTGTAGGCATAAAGGCTTGGTATTGGATTTGGCCTTGGGCATATACATATACTTTTGCACCTACCCCCCACGGGTTGCCCGCTGCCCCTTTGAGTTTAATTTTTAGGTAATGCTGTGGGTTTTGTTGTTGCTGAAGATTACGATAAATCTTAGCAGGTTCGTTGGTGTTGCAAGTGATAAGGTCCAAATCTCCGTCTTGGTCGAGGTCAGCATAAACAGCCCCACAAGCTATGGTATGATGCTCAAACCCCCAATTTTTGGTTTCATTGGAGAACAATACACGGCTACTGTCAGAGGTATTTCTAAAAATATAATGATGTGTAGGGGTTGCTGGCATTTTTTCAAGATGCTTTAGAAGCGACTTGGTAGCTGGCGAACTTGTGCCTTTGAGTTGCTGGTCGGCATAATATTTGACAAAATCGAGGTCGGTGTAGTCGCGTACAAAACCATTGGATACAAAGAGGTCTTTGCGCCCGTCGTTGTCGAAATCGGCCAATAGCCCTGCCCAACTCCAGTCGGTAGCTTGCACACCTGCTGCTTGGCCTATTTCTGAATAGCCCCCACTGGGGGTTTGGGGGCTATTCAAATGCAGCATATTGCGCATATTCTGCCAGTGAAACCCATTATCGAGCATCGAAAGTTGTACGTTCCAGTTGTCGGGCCAAGCGAGGAGTTTTTGGCGGCGGTTGTCTTCAGGTAGCATATCGGTCGTAAAGACATCGGGGCGCGCGTCGTTGTTGATGTCGGCAATATCCACACCCATTGTAGAGTACGAAAAATGGCCCATGAGTTGTTTGCCGCGTTCGCTGAAAGTACCGTTGCCGTTGTTGAGATAAAGGTAATCTTCCTCTACGTAATCATTACACACGTACAAGTCGGGGCGATTGTCGCCGTCGAGGTCGTCGGCAGCTACTCCCAGACCAAAACCCAGCGCATTGCTGATGATACCTGCCTCCTTGGTTACGTCAGTAAATTTTTGTTGGGGAAACTCGTTTCGGTAGAGCCTGTCGCCAGCATCGGCATCGAAGGCAGTTTTGAGATAAGCAGCTTCTTTGCGTTGGTAGTCGCGGAGGTTGTGGTTAAGCACAAACAAGTCCAAATCACCGTCCGCATCATAATCAAAAAACAGTCCTTGTGTCGAATACCCTGCGTCAGCGATGTCATACGCTTGGGCTTTTTCTTCAAAGGATAATGATTGATTGGGATTTTGAGAAGTGGTATTGATAAAGAGTTGATTTTTCCGATTTTCGGCAGGAACATTGCCTGAATAACAAACATAAATATCCAACCATCCGTCGGCATTGACATCAGCGAGAGTAACGCCTGTTTTCCAAGTATTTGCCCCCATACCCCCGACGGGGGCTTTGAATGCACTTTTGGTGATGTCCTCAAACTTCATACCACCTTTATTGAGATAGAGTCGGTTGGGGAGTTGGTTGGCTGTAAAGTAAAGGTCAGGTAAGCCGTCGTTGTTGAAATCGCCCACGGCTACACCGCCGCCGTTGTAGAAATATTCATACGCCAAAATGTTGGCTTCTTCGGTTTCGGTCAAGCGATTTTCAAAATCAATACCTGTCTGCTGTGGCAACAGCTGCTCAAAAAGAGGTGTGGGAGATTGGCAACTGACAAGGATAAAACACAAAATGAATATTTCTAAAGTATTTTTCATCATTAGGTTAGTGATTTGCAAATGCCAAAAATACAGGGATTTTTGTTGATTTTTGGTTTGCTATATGTTTATCTACTGTACTAAACACACAATATTTGAAAACATGAAAGTACCTATCAATCTACGCTGCTGGCAAAGAGGCGATGAAGCCGCATTAGTCAAATATGCCAACAACTACAATATTTGGCGCAATCTACGCGACTCGTTTCCATATCCTTACACTCTCAAAGACGCAGAGGCTTGGATTGACCTTTGCCAAAACCAGCAAAAGCCTACGGTCTTTGCCATCGAAGTAGAAGGTGAGGCCATAGGAGGAGTCGGAATTGTACTACAAACAGATATCTTTCGTAAAAACGCCGAAATAGGCTACTGGCTTGGCGAACCCTTCTGGGGAAAAGGCATCGCCAGCGAAGCTACCAAAGAAATAAGCGACTATGCTTTTCGTCAGTTTGATGTGTATCGGCTGTATGCAGGTGTATTTGAATACAACAAAGCCTCTATGCGAGTACTCGAAAAAGCAGGGTTTACGCTGGAAGCAATTCTCAAAAAAGCATCTTGTAAGGAAAACCAACTTTATGACGACTACTTGTACGTAAAATTTAGGCAGTAGCCTGGATAATACCCATATAAAGTGGCATACCGAGGGTAATATTGAAAGGAAACGTAACCCCCAGAGCCATAGGGATATACAAGCCCGGGTCTGCTTTGGGGGCAGCCAAACTCATAGCAGCAGGAACAGCAATATAAGAGGCACTGGCTGCCAGAACGGCAAACATGAGCCTATTGCCAACTTCGGGGGTAACAAACCCACTCAAAAAAGCAACCACACACCCATTGATCGCAGGAATCACCATAGCAAAAATGGTAACAAACCAACCATACTGACGAAACGCCTTGATGCGTCGGGCCGTAACCATGCCCATTTCGAGCAAAAAAATCGCCAAAAATCCCTTGAAAATATCGGTAGTGAAGGGCTTGATTCCCTCGGCTTGCTTTAAATCAGACACAATACCGATGACTAAACTCCCCATAATCATCAAAACACTGCCGTTGGTAAGTGAATGGTGAATGATACTGCCCAAATTGCTTTGCTTTTCTTGGGTTTCTTCATACCGCATGATGAGTACTACCCCCAAAATAATCGCAGGGGCTTCCATCAATGCCATAACTGCCACCATGTGGCCTCCATAGTGGATTTGCTGCATTTCTAAAAATGTAGAAGCAGATACGAATGTAACCGCACTCACCGAGCCATAAGCTGCTGCCACCGCACCCGCATCAGATACTCCCAGACGCTGTTTGAGTAGAAAAAAGGTATAAAGTGTAACCAGCCCAGAAGCCAATAGACCAAAAATAAGCGAATAGATAATTTCGGTCGTAACGTGGCTATGTGCCAATTCTTGCCCTCCCTTGAAGCCGATTGAAAAAAGTAGATATAGTGAGATGAACTTACTGGTATTTTGGGGGATTTCTAAATCGCTTTTGACGATACTCGCAACAATACCCAATACGAAAAATAAAAGGGTGGGATTGGTGAGGTTAGAAAACAAAATTTGAAAATCCATACGGTAGTCTTTTGTGGGGGCAAAAGTACTAAGTCTAAGGCCAGTAAAGTATAAAAGACCAAAAATTGTTATCTTCGCAGCCCCAATTTTGGCAATATGAGCAAATCAAGAACCATAGATATAAGCAATCGCCGCGCCGCTTTTGAGTATTTTTTTCTCGAAACCTATACGGCAGGTATTGCACTAACAGGTACCGAAATCAAGTCCATTCGGGAGGGTAAAGTAAACCTAACCGATGCCTATTGTATTTTTCAAGATGACGAAATGCTGGTGCATCATTTGCATATTTCGCCCTATGAAAAAGGCACTTACGCCAACCACAACCCCACCCGCGACCGCAAACTCCTACTCAAAAAACGTGAACTCAAACGCCTCTCTGCCAAGCTCAAAGACCAAGGGCTTACCATTGTGCCTACTCGGATTTTTATCAATGAAAAAGGATTGGCAAAAGTGGACATTGCATTGGCCAAAGGAAAAAAACTTTATGATAAACGCGAAACCATCAAAGAGCGCGACCTCAAACGCCAACGCGACAGCGAATAACCCCTTACACTTCTCAACCCCTTATACTCATGGAACCCGTCTTTGCTACCGAACGCACCCGCGCACTCCTGCCACGCATCAAGGAGTTTATCGAAAATGAGCTTTATCCGCTCGAAACGACCGAGAATCTCACGCACAACTTCTCGCACATAGAGCCTGTGCTACAACAAAAACGGCAACTCGTCAAAAAAGCAGGTTTGTGGGGGCTTCATCTTCCCGAAGACGACGGCGGGCTGAACCTTACACTCTGTGAATTTGGACAAGTAAGTGAAGTGCTGGCCAGTTCGCCTTTTGGGCATTTTGTGTTCAATACCCAAGCCCCCGACATCGGCAATACCGAACTCATGCACAAATACGCCCCGCAGCATCTGAAAGAAAAATACCTAAAGCCGCTGATGAATGGCGACATCAGGAGTTGTTTTAGTATGACCGAACCCGAATTTGCGGGTTCTAACCCCACCATGCTTGGCACTACGGCTGTCAAAGACGGCGATGAGTATGTCATCAACGGGCATAAGTGGTTTACGAGTTCGGCTGATGGGGCAGCGTTTATTGTGGTCATGGCTGTTACGAATCCGGAAGCCGCACCTCACAAACGCGCCAGTCAGATTTTGGTACCGATGGATACCCCCGGCGTGAACATAGTACGCAATATCCCCATCATGGGTCATGCGGGAGATAGCTGGGCCAGTCATTCCGAAATCACCTACGAAAATGTGCGAGTGCCACAAGCCAACCTCATCGGGGGTGAAGGCATGGGCTTTTTGCTAGCCCAAGAACGCCTCGGACCAGGGCGTATTCACCACTGTATGCGGTTTATAGGCATAGCAGAGCGTGCTTTCGATTTGATGTGTCGCTATGCCGTAGGTCGGCAGCTTGACGAGCAGCGGGTATTGGGCGATATGCAGTTCATTCAAGGGTTTATAGCCGAAAGTCGCGCCGAAATAGATGCGGCACGGTTGCTGGTGCTACGTACTGCCCACAACATTGACTTGTACGGAGCCGCCAATGTGCGCGACGAGATTTCGATGATAAAATTTTCGACCGCCAACATGATGCTGCGCGTCATAGACCGCGCTATCCAGACCCACGGGGCATTGGGTATGACCAACGACGTGGTGCTGTCGTTTTGGTATGCGCATGAACGCGCTGCACGCATCTACGACGGCGCCGACGAAGTGCATAAAACAGCATTGGCGCGAAGTATTCTGAAAAAATACGGGTTGGACGTACGGCGCAAGTAAGCGGAAGATTACTTGATCCGAAACGTGGCATTCATGCGGTAGCTATATTTGATTTTTTGGTATTCGAGGCCGCCTTCACCACCATCGGGAGCAGCAGCCTCGGCAGCCATGCGGACATTATATTGCGCTTGACGATACATAGGGTAGTAGCTACCCTCCTCCATTTCGTTGATTTGGAGTACTTCGCCCAGCTTTTCACCTATAGATTCTACCAAGTAGCCAGCTTTTTCTTTGGCGGCTTTGAGGGCATTGATTTTGACTTGTTTTCTGAACTCCTCTTTTTTGGAATGTTCGACACGGCTCATAGCTACATACTCAATACCCCGATCATCAACTCGTGCAAGCAGGTCGTTGATGTTGTGGGTGTTGGAAAGTTTGAGTTGAAATTGCTTGGCTGCCAAAAAGTGTTGGGGTTTCTTGCGACCAGTCCACTCGCGGTAGCCTGTTACGCCACTGACCGAGAGATTTTCTTTCGGCAAACCTCCTTTTTGCACGGCTTCGATGAGTTGTTTTTCGAGAGTTTCGAGCGTTACTTTGTCTTTTTGATTTTTTTCGTCTTTGAAATATTCTTTCAACGAAATCGTAAAATAAAGCTCATCAGGCACTACTTCCATTTCGGCAGTACCCGTTACTTCGATTTTTTTGATGGGGTCTTTTTCCACAGTTTGAGCGAAGGTATTGAAAATTGAAAAGAGTGTTACGAGTGAAAGTGCGAAGGTTTTCATGGTATTTTTTAGGGAAAATGTTTGCAGCCTACTAACGAACAAACAAGCAAAAATTGTAGAAGGCTCTGTTTTTTTATCACTTCAAATTCCCTTTAACAACTCATGACCCTCCCTGACAAACGCTACTTCTCTCAAACCTACCTTTTCAAAATCATTTTAGCAGTTTTGGGGGTATTGCCGGCCATGAGCCTCGCAAAATAAACTCCTTCCGAAAGAAACTGACCGTTGAACTGCACCGAATAGTTTCCTGCCTCTTGCATTTGTTTATCAACCAACACCCCGACTCTTGTACCCCGTTCATCATAGACATAGAGCGACACCTCCGAAGCAGAAGTCAGGCGATAACGAATACTGATTTGCTGATTGAAGGGATTGGGGAACACTTGTAAATCAGTACTGGGTGGAGTTTCTTCAGCAGGGGGAGTTGTTGGAGTGGTAGCGATAGGCGGCGGTGTTTGGGTAGAAGTAAGTACCGAAGGACTGACGATTTCGGTAGGGCTGCTTTCGTTGTGTAGCCTATCTACTGCCGTGATGGCATAGCTGTACTTTATACCTGCTTCTACATCGCGGTCTATGATGGTAAAAGAAGTTGTACCCTCTGCCTTCATGACTGTACCCCAAATACTTTTGCCGGAACGAAACTCGATAGGTTCTTGGTCTGTACCTCTATAAATGACAAAGTAGCGAGCCTTGTCCATTTCTGAAACGGGGGCGTAGGGGTATGTCCAAGAAAGCGTGATGGTGTTGTTGTCGTTGAGTTTGGCAGCTATTCGGGTGGGAGTGTAGGGGCTTACTTGATCTTTCCATGGCATGGGCGGAATCAATGCGATGTTGCTATACACCCCGTTTTCGAGCGAGTCGCCTACGCCGTTGGGGTTGTTGCGTAGGGTTTTGGCACTAAAAAAAGTACTTCCTTTTACATTGGAGTAAGTACGTGCCAGCCGTACCTGTTCGGGTATTTCGCGGGGGTTACGCCAGCGTGTGTCAGAGTCGGTGTTGATTTTGTAAGCCCCGTGGCCAATGTAAAGGTGTACATCACCGGCATTTTGATTCCACCAGGGTAGTAACTCTGCGAAATTGGCAGAGGAATTACCGATGCTCCAATATACTTGCGGTAAGATATAATCCAACCAACCTTCAGCTACCCACTTGCGCGAGTCAGCATAGATGCCGGAGTAAGACTCGAAGCCGTTGGTATTGGACCCCAGTGGCGAACTGCTCCGGTTTTGCCAAATTCCGAAAGGCGAAACCCCAAACTTGACCCACGGCTTGGTATTTTTGATGCTGTCGGCAACGGTCTTGATGAGTAGGTTTACATTGTCGCGTCGCCAGTCGGCACGATTGCTAAAACCTCGTGAATGTTCGGCAAAAGTAGCGTTGTCGTTGAGTGTAAGACCTTGCTGTGGATAGGGGTAAAAATAATCGTCGAAATGAATCCCGTCAATGTCATAGCGGCGCGTTACGTCCATGACTACGCGCGTTACGAATGCTCGTACTTCGGGCAGCCCGGGGTCGAGGATTCGGAGGTTGCCGTAGCTCAAAAGCACGTCGGGACGTACACGCGCTACATGATTGGAAGCCAGAGAGGCTGTCCGAATGTCGGTTACGGCTCGGTAAGGATTGAGCCAAGCGTGTATTTCGAGGTTACGTTTTCTACATTCGCGTACGATAAAAGCCAATGGGTCATAGCCGGGCGATTGGCCTTGCTGCCCTGTGAGCCATTCGGACCACGGCTCCAGTCGGCTTTCATAGACTGCATCGCAGGCATTTCTGATTTGAAAAAAAACGGCATTGAGTCCTTGGCGTTGAGCCATATCGAGGAGTTCGATGAGTTCGGTTTGCTGCTGCTGCGCCGAAAGCCCCTTGGTCGAAGGCCAGTCCACATTGCCCACATTGGCTATCCACATAGCCCTAAACTCTCGCTTGGGCTGTGCAAAAAGCGAAGTAGAAATCAATAACCAAAAAAGAATTTTTTTCATTGTACACTTAAAACATATCGGTACAATATGCCTTTTGATGAAAGTTTTTCCTTCTCCTCCAATAGGCAAATACAATGCCAAAACGACAAATAAGGCACTATTCGTATTGGTTGAATACTCGGTGTCCCTCACGCTCAAGTACTTGGTCGCGGCGGAAAAGTTCTAAGTCGGCAGCTACCATTTCTTTGACCAATGCCTCCAACGTATATTTGGGCTGCCAGCCCAGTTGAGTTTTGGCTTTGGTGGCATCGCCAATCAGCAAATCCACTTCGGTAGGGCGGAAATAACGCGGGTCTATTCTCACTACTACTTGCCCTGTGGGTAGCTGAAAATCGGGGTGATGGCAAGCTGATACAGTGGCTATTTCTTCGATACCGCTCCCCGAAAAAGCAAGTTCGATGCCCAATTCGGCAAATGCCATTCTGACAAAATCACGAATACGAGTCGTACGCCCCGTGGCGATGACATAATCTTCGGGAGTATCTTGCTGAAGCATCAACCACATGGCTTCTACGTAGTCTTTGGCATGGCCCCAGTCGCGTTGAGCGTCTAAGTTGCCGAGATAGACGGTTTGCTGCTGACCAAGCGCGATTTTGGCTACGGCACGGGTGATTTTGCGCGTAACGAAGGTTTCGCCTCGAAGCGGCGATTCGTGGTTGAACAAGATCCCATTGACTGCGTACATATTGTACGCTTCACGGTAGTTTACAGTAATCCAATAGGCATACAATTTGGCTACGGCATAAGGTGAGCGAGGATAAAAAGGCGTAGTTTCTGATTGGGGTACTGCTTGTACCAAACCATAAAGCTCGGAGGTAGAGGCTTGATAAATGCGCGTTTTTTGGGTAAGCCCCAACAGCCTCACCGCTTCCAGTACACGCATAGTGCCGAGTCCATCTACTTGGGCGGTGTACTCAGGTTCTTCAAAACTCACACGCACGTGCGACTGCGCTCCGAGATTATAAATTTCGTCTGGCTGAATCTCTTGAACGAGCCTGATGATATTGGTGGAGTCGCTCAAATCTCCATAATGAAGAAAAAGTTTTCCGTCTTTTTCGTGTAAATCTTTGTAAAGATGGTCTATACGCTGGGTATTAAACAACGAACTACGACGCTTAATACCATGTACTTCATAGCCTTTATTGATTAAAAATTCGGCTAAATAAGCTCCGTCTTGGCCTGTAATCCCTGTGATTAACGCACGTTTTTTCATATACACTTTTGTAATTCGTGCAGCAAAGGTAGGTTATTTTATTTGTAGGCTTCTTTTAAGCTCTATTTTTTCGGGTAAAATAACGGCTGCTTCGTAGCGGTTTCGGACTTGCTGGAGGTATCGCTCGGCTTCCATACGGGTCATAAAATCACCAATTTTGACACGATAAGTAGGCTGACTATAAGCCATATAAGGATTGAGTTCGGGGAAGGCTTGGTAAGTATAAAGCCGCGCGTCATCAGCATCTTTGCGGGTGTTGCCTACATAGATTTGGATTCGATAGCCTGCTGCGTAGCGTACCGAGCGATTGCGGGCGGCGATGGTGTCTGCGACAGCATCTAACTGACGATTGATATGAATAGGCTGGTCCGAAAGGACGCGCTTGACTTCAGGGGGTTTGGAGGGTGTTTCCTTGAGTGTGGTTTCTTTGTAGCGAGGTCTCACAGCCGATAGATCTTCTTCATAATTTTCGTAAGGATCTGCCGAACCAATGCGAATGGGCTTGGAGGTGGCACAGCCTGTAACTAATCCGGCCATGAATAGAAGCCATAAAAATTGTTTCATAAACCAAACTTTTAAATCGAATAGATCTTTATTTCTTTTCCAAAATTAGCGTTACTTTATTGAAATCGGCAGCAGCATTGATGATTTTTTGAAAAATAGTATATACCTCCAAAGGCTTGACGGCTGTTTTGTAATATTCTTCAATCTTTACGGTGAGCATATTGTTTTCCAGTTTGTAGTCAGAAATAAAGGCCATATCAGGCTGTGCTTTGCCGTCTGTGATATTGCGACGCAAACCTTCCAGACCACTTACTGTAAAGCCCTCTGGTATTTTGACTTTGAGTACACGCTGGTAAGCGTGGGCATTGCCCATATCAATCATAAACTGACGCGGACGCTCATCGTACATCTCTACTTGCGGGCCGATAAGCTCGCCTATTTTGAAGAGATATTTCTTGCCTGCTCTTTCTATCACACTTTTGAGGGTGATATTGGCTGAGAGGATAAATGGCTTGCTTACCTCATCATTGTTGAGATTGGTGTTTTTTACTTGGGCGTTGGTGAAAGTTACGTCTGGTTTGAGTGTGGACTTGATGATTTCGTTGGTGAGCGATTTACGATCTTCTTCGGCTTTGATAAAATGATAATAAGGGCGAAGTTGGGCTGCTTGGTGTCCGGTCATCTGACGCTTGACCGTTCCCTCAATCTGGTCTAAGGCAGGTGAGAAAGCCGCCATTATTTCCAAATCAT
>JBKBKL010000045.1:0-27372 GCA_046294665.1 Runella sp. | reverse complement strand
GGTCGCGAAAATATTTTCTTGAATGGTGCTATCTTGGGTATGAAACGCCAAGAAATCAAACAAGCCTTCGATAGTATTGTTGATTTTGCAGGGGTCGAAAGATTTTTAGATACGCCTGTCAAACGCTACTCATCGGGTATGTATGTGCGGCTGGGGTTTGCCATAGCAGCACATTTAAGCCCCGAAATCTTAATCATTGATGAAGTATTGGCCGTAGGTGATGCCGAATTTCAGAAAAAATGCCTTGGCAAAATGCGCGATGTATCTGAAAGTGGACGTACGATTTTGTTTGTAAGCCACAATCTGGCAGCGGTCCAATCCCTTTGCAATCGGGCATTGTACTTTGAAAAAGGCCAACTCAAAATAGAAGGTGATACTACCCATGTTATCAATAATTACTTAAGCCACGTAGCCAAGAAAAACTTTGAACGCTACTGGGCTACCCCCCAAGAAGCCCCAGGTACAGACCAAGTAAGATTGCGTAGTGTGCGTTTGAAGCCTGTTTATCAGGACAACCTAAAGCATATTGACGTTCGTACTCCTTTGCGTGTGCAGATAGAATTTTGGAACATGGAAGACGACGCAGTTCTTAACCTAAGTTTGCATTTGTTTGCCTTCACTGGAGAATGTATATTCAATGTTGGGACAGCAGCCCAAGAGTTTCAAAAAGGGCTTGTAACGGCTACTCTCGAAATTCCTGGCAATTTCCTCAATGATGGTTCTTACGTCATATCGGTGATGATCGTCAAAGATACTTCCAATGTTTTGTATCAGATGTCTGATGCTCTCGCTTTTGATGTAGAAGACCACCGCGAGGGTGTAACATGGTATGGCAAGTGGCCGGGCTATGTGCGCCCTCAACTTAACTTTCAAATTTGCCAGGCCGAAGTACTGGTATAGCTCAGATGATTAATGTTACTAAAACATACCTTCCCGATTTCGACCAATACGTTGAAGCTCTAAGGAAAATATGGGATAATGGATATTTGACTAACAATGGGGAGTTTGTCCAAACACTCGAACAACAACTCAAGGAATATTTGGGAATAGACTACCTCTATTTTTGCAGTAATGGTACGATAGTGTTGCAGATGGCTTTGAAATTGCTCGAATCACCGGGCGAAATCATTACTACCCCTTTTTCCTATGTAGCTACTACCAATGCCATTTTGTGGGAAAACTGCCAACCTGTATTTGTAGATATTGATCCTGAAACATTTTGTATCAACCCTGCCCTTCTCGAAAAAGCCATCACCCCCCAAACCCGTGCTATTCTGGCTACTCATGTCTATGGAAATGCCTGCGATGTAAAGGCCATAGAACGAATTGCCGGGAAGTATCAGCTTACCGTTATTTATGACGGGGCACACGCTTTCGGAGCAAAACTTTTTGGCAAATCGCTACTATCGTATGGCGATTTTTCGACTTGTAGTTTTCATGCCACCAAGTTGTTTCATACCGTAGAGGGAGGGCTTATTACCACTAATTCAGCACAATGGCACGAAAAACTGCATCTGATGCGGGCCTTCGGGCATCGTGGAGATGATTATTATTTTGTAGGCATCAATGGCAAAAATTCCGAATTGCACGCCGCCATGGGAGTTTGCAATTTGCCTTTTGTGCCAAAAATCATAGACGCTCGCAAACAAATTTGTGATTTGTACGATAAATTACTGAATTGGACATATCTACAACGGCCTTCGTGGGCAGTAGGCTTAGAGCGAAATTATGCTTATTATCCAGTAGTATTTGATTCAGAGAAAAAATTGCTGGAAGTATTGAGTGCCTTGAAAATAGACGAAATAATACCTCGTCGGTATTTTTATCCTTCGCTCAATACACTTCCTTTTGTGAAAAATACAACTTCTTGTCCTGTATCTGAAGATATTGCATTGAGGGTAGCTTGTTTGCCGCTTCATGCGGAGTTGTCCTTGAGTGATGTAGAGCGTATTGCCACTACCATCAACAAAAACTTAAAGCTATGATATTTATCAGCCTGCTTTTTTTTATTACTTTCATTGTATATGTTGGCTATACAGCCACTAAAATCAGTCGCCCTTCTTTGGTAGAATGGCTAATTACGTCATTCATCATTTTTAGCAGTAGTATCATATTGACGGGTTTTTGCTTATCTCCACTCCATCTGACAGCCAATACTTGGTCTTGGGCGATAGGCGTATTTTTACCTCCTACATTGCTTCAATGGATATTTGGGAAACTTGCTCCCCAGCCTCAACGCTTCTCACCCTTGGTGCTATTGAAGCACCGCTGGCGAATGGCCGCACGTTGGTTTGGGAGCAACACGCTTTACTTACAGTTTTTGTTTGGCTGTTTGTTTGTTACATTAATAGTCATTGGTTTGACCAATCTGGCGCTGGTGCTATTTACCGTACCCAACGAATGGGATAGTATGACGGGGCATCTTAATCGGGTAGTGCAGTACATTCAGCGCGGAACAATGGCACATTTTGGCGGTACCAATTGGAACATTGACACCTATCCCAAAAGCGTATGTACGATTCAAATTTATTCTTATCTGATAACGGGTAAGTTCGAAAATGCTTTTAAACTGATTCATCATTTGGCTTATTGGATTGCTCCAGTGGCAGTTTTTGGTATCGCCCAGCGAATAACACAAAACCGCCTCAATGCCAGCTTCTTATGTGCATTGGCTTATGCTTTGTTTTTGGATTTTTTGATGCAAGCGATCACTACCGAAACAGACATTGTATTGGTGGCTTATTTAGCGTGCCTATTGTATTTTTTGTTTACTTACCGAGTGTTAGCTCATGACCGTTACTTATATCTTGCTGCCATAAGTTTTGGGGTAGCATATAGTCATAAAATCACGTTTACGCTGTTATTGCCCTCGGTATTTGTGGTGCTGTGTTATACTGTTTTTCTAAAAAGAAATATTCAAAATTGGAAAATTAACTGGCAGCCTGCGCTCAAATGGGGGATAGCTACGATTGTTTGTTTTTGTATATGGTCGCTGCCTACGGGCTATTTGAAAAATATAGAAGTATTCGGTCACCCTATCGGTCCTCCTACTTCACTTAAACATCAATCTATCGAACGGGCTACTTCCAACGGAGGATTTCCCAATCTTTTTGAGCAAGGCTCGCGCAATGTGGTGCGTTATGCCTATGATTTTGTCAATCTCGACGGCCTTCGCAACCTCGAAATAGGTCAAAAACTCAATCGCACCATGCGAAAACCTTTGGTTTGGCTCGAAGACAAACTCAAAATGCGCCTCGACGAAACCACCGAATTTACGATTGTACCCTTTGTCTTTGAGCGTCGCTTCGAGTTTTTCAACGGCAATCCTTATTGGGGTATATGGGGGTTTGCATTGATTTTCCCGTTGATATTTTTAGTATTGTTGGGGGGGATTCGCTCGCCGGCACATTGGGTATTGGCGGTGGCGTTGTTGCTCCATTTTGCGGCGTTGTCCTATTCGGCACCTTACGACCCTTGGAAAGGGCGTTATTTCCAATCCACCGGTATTTTTGGCGTATTGTTTCTGACACTTCTTTTTACTCAAAAATATCGTATCGAAAAATCGGGTTTTGCTGTTTTACTCAAGACGTATGTAGGTTTGGTCGTAGTGCTGGGGTGTGTATCGGCCTTGTTGGCGGTCTTTTTGAATGTACGCTGTATGCCTTTCACGATTGGGGATAAAAAATCGGCCTTTATCAAGGAAAGAATCGAAATGATGACCTTTGCCCGGCCAGACATCACAAAGGCTTATCAGAAGTTTGACCAAATTGTCCCTCAAAATGCTACTGTAGCCCTTGGTACTATCAACGACGATTTTGAGTACCCTCTTTATGGAAAAAAACTCTCTCGCCGCCTCATTACAATCAATCCTTTTGAAAAGGGCCTACAACCCATACCTCAAGAGGCTGATTATTTGTTTTTCTCCAAAAATGTCATCAAACCTTTGCCGACAGACATTCGGCTGGGTACTGATACCACAATAAGGCATTTGATGATTGTCCCTGGAGAAGATTACTATTTACGCAAACTCAAATAAACGATTCGCCCCATGCGACTGGCTATCATGCAGCCCTATTTTGCGCCTTACATAGGCTATTTCCAACTGATGGAAGTCGCTGATAAATTTGTGGTGTATGATGATGTAAACTATATCAATAAAGGGTGGATCAATCGCAATCGGCTATTGGTCAATGGGAAAGAGTTCTTGTTTACGATACCTATCAAAGAAGCCAGCCAAAACAAACTCATCAACGAACTATACTTGGAAACAGACCCCAGATGGCGGGGCAAATTGCTCAAGACCATCGAACAAGCCTACAAAAAAGCACCCTATTTTGCTTCAAGTTTCGGAGTTGTCGAAAAAATCATCAACGCCCAAACCGACAAATTATCTGATTATCTCTCCAATAGCTTACAGAAATGGGCCGAATGGCTTGAGTTGAACACTGAAATCGTACCGACCTCGACTGTCTATCAAAACACACACCTCAAAGCCCAAGACCGTATTCTGGATATATGCCGCCAAGAAAATGCTACTGAGTATGTCAATGCCATCGGCGGAATGGCTCTGTATGATAACGATACGTTTGAGCAAGCGGGGATTCAGTTATATTTTCAGAAAGTGCAGCCCATCGAATACACGCAATTCAAAAACGATTTTGTTCCGTGGCTTTCGATCATAGACTTGATGATGTTCAATGATAAGGCGACAATTCAAGACTTTTTGAAAAAATACGATTTGGTTTGATAACTTTGGAAGTCGAAACCTTCTATTTTTTTTTAACCCACCGATAAACTCATGGCTAAAGTCGTCATATTTGGAGTGTTGGATACCGCTGAGTTGGCTCATTTTTATTTGACTCACGACTCTGACCACGAGGTAGTGGCCTTCACGGTCAATCGAGAGTATCTTCAAGAAAATACATTTCGGGGTCTGCCGGTAGTTGCTTTTGAAGAAGTAGAAACGATTTTTCCGCCTTCAGAATTTAAATTTTTTGCGCCCATGACGGGTCGCAAAATGAATCGTAACCGAGAAAAAGTGTATCTCGAAGCCAAGCAAAAAGGCTATGAGTTTATTTCGTATATCAGTTCAAAAGCTACATGGTTCGACAATGAAATCGGCGAAAATTGCTTCATTTTGGAGGATAATACGATTCAGCCTTTCACCAAGATAGGCAACAACTGCGTGTTTTGGAGCGGCAACCACATCGGTCATCACGGTATCATCAAAGACCATGTGTTTTTTACTTCTCATGTAGTGTTGTCGGGGCATTGTGTGGTGGAGTCTTATTCTTTCTTTGGGGTCAATGCGACCATTCGTGATTATACGACCATCGCACAAGGAACGCTCGTAGGTATGGCGGCTTCTATCACCAAAAACACCGAAGAATGGGGCGTATATGTAGGCAATCCCGCCGAAAAACGCCCAACTCCCAGTTACAAAGTGTATTGATTTGAGGTAAAAAGTGAGCGGATAGCATAGGGTTTTTACGCTGCCCGCTTTTCACTTTATGTTTTTATATTTCTACAATGGACGTTTCGATTATCATAGTACATTACAAAACTCTCCAACTTACCACTGCTTGTATCCAATCTATTTATCAATACACCAAAGGTGTAAGTTTTGAAATTATCGTAGTGGACAACGACTCCCAAGATGGGGCAAGGGATAGTATCACAGCGAAATTTCCGGCGATTACTTGGCTTGATTCGGGCTATAATGCCGGTTTTTCGCGGGCCAACAATATCGGGATTCGCCATGCCAAAGGTCGTTATTATTTGTTGCTCAATTCAGACACCGAGTTTGTGGACGATATTCTGACCAAGTGCGTCAGTCGTATGGATACCCAACTCGATATAGCTGCTTGTGGGGGGATTCAGATGTTTGCTGACCGCACGCCTCGCCCTTTTTTCAGAAGTTTGGCCACTTTCAAAAGGTATATGTTTGTGCTGCCACCGGGTAAGTTTTTTGAAAGACTGCTCGAAAAACTCATTCCTGAAAAAAAATACGAAGACCCCGAAGAAGTGGACTGGATTCCGGCGGCTTTCTTGTTGGTACGCAGGGAGGTAGTGGATAAGGTCGGAATGCTCGATGAGGATTTCTTTATGTATGGCGACGACGTTGAGTGGAACTGCCGACTGGCACGGGCGGGGAGGCTCAAGGCGTTCGATGACTGCCGCTACATTCACCACGAATGGGGGAGCAATCCAAAACGTAAAGAGGTGCTGATTACGATTGTCAATAAGTTTTATCCTCAAATCCAACTTTCCAATCTCGTATGGGTGCGTAAAGAATATGGCGTACTGCCTTATTTGGTACTAATGCTCAACTACTACCTGATGATTCCGATTTATTTTGGGTGGAAGATAGCTTTGAACATATCTCGATTGCGAAATCCTTTTGGCGAATTGGAACAACAAAAAGATTATACACGTAAAGTTTGGCTTTTTTCTACCTACTTTTGGCGGATTATTCGCAACAAGCCCTATTTCTACAAGCTCGACAATCAGGTTTAGTCAATGAAAATTTTATTTTTTACTCCGACGGGCGCGCGAACAGGCTCCGAAATGATGCTTTGGTATTTGCTCAAACACCTGTCGGAAACTTCCATAAAAACAGCCATTTATGCACGTCAAGCAGGTGAACTTTTTAGTAAGCACTCACCCGCACACGAAACTTTCATCAATGCTTTTCATAAAGGACTACCTTACCACGTAGTAGAGGCTGTTTATAACACTGCCTTTGGCCTTACGCCCGAAGAAAGCTATATCAAGTACATTCATCGAAAGTCGAAGCCTGATGTATGGTACTTCAATACCATCACGATGCCGCAATTTGCCCGACTGGCGCACCAACTTAAAGTACCGTATATCGTTCATGCGCACGAGTTGCCGTCCATCTATGACACACTTCGTGCCGATGCCTTCGGTTTCATGCTTGAAAACGCCGCGATGAGCATCGGCTGTTCTCAAGTAGTGGTCGAAGAGCTTCAAAAAATGGGGGTGTCGAATGTGCAGCTTTTTCATGAGTTTATTGATACCGAGAAAATCAAAATCAATACGCCCCCCTCTGCCCTCCGTCAGCAGTTGGGGATTCCTCCAGAGGCTTTTGTATGGCTTATGTCGGGTACGATGTGTACGCGCAAAGGATACGATTTCGTCCCCGATTTGCTGCGGCATTTGCCAAGCAATGCTTACATAGTTTGGCTGGGAAGCAAAAGCGAATATGGCCTTTCGTATTATATCCAACAGCGGGTACGACTCGAAAACCTGAATTTCATAGCTTTGGGGTCAAAGGGCGAGCAAGACTATTACGACTATCTCAATCTCTGCGACGGCTTCGTACTTACCTCGCGCGAAGACCCCTTCCCGCTGGTGATGATAGAAGCTGCTTATTTGCAAAAACCCGTCGTTGGATTTGACTCGGGAGGTATCAGCGAATTTGTACTGCCGGGAATGGGGGGCGTTGCGCCCGCTTTCGACATAGGGGCGTTGGCTCATCTGATGCGTCAAATCATGGACAAACAAATGACAATCAGCCCTCAAATATTGCGCGATAGAGCCGCCACTTTCGATGTAAAAAGGCAATTGGACAACTGGAAAGCACTTCTTTCTCACCTTTGAAAATCTTTGTTTTAAACTTTGAAAAAAATTCTCTTCATAGGTCATGATGCCAACCGTGCCGGAGCGCAGATTGTGCTGTTGCATTTGATGAAGCAACTCCGGCAGCATGGCTATCAGATGCACTTACTGCTGGGTAACGGTGGCGAACTGATGCAAGAGTATGGCGAAATAGCATCGGTAGCAATCCTCCCCCAAACAAACAGTACTCACAAAAAAGGCTTTATAAAGAGAATTTTGGGGCTTTTGCGGCTGAAGGCTTCTTTAGAAAAACGTCATTTATCAAGATTTCGCCAATATTTAGAATCACATCATTTTGACCTGATTTTTGTCAATACGATTGCTTCGGCAAAGTACTTTCGGCAAATTGATGATTTACAACTCCCTGTGGTAATGTTTGCACATGAGCTTGAAATGTCTATCCAAAAATACTGCACTCCCGACGATTTAACTTATCTCATGGGGCGTACTCATCATTTGATGGCGGTATCGAAGGCCGTAGCCGATTATTATCACAACACCTACGATTATCCCCTTGCCCAAATCAGTACTTTACAAATCATAGATATACCGAGCATACTCAACAAATTGTCAGATGCAAAAAAAACCAATATTCGGCAGCAACATGGACTACCTCCCGATGCGATTTTGGTGGGAGGCTGCGGCCACGCCGAATGGCGTAAAGGCAACGACGTTTTCATGTTTTTGGCGCAAGAGGTCATCAAAAAAGCTAAAGATAAACCTGTGTATTTTGTATGGGTGGGAATGAAACCCGATACCGAATGGTACCAAATCCAGCGATTCGATGCCAAGCGACTGGGGCTTTCCGACAAAATCATTCATGTAAACTTGACTGAAAATGTATTTTCCTATCTTAGTCAATTAGATATTTTTGTACTTACCTCACGCGAAGACCCGTATCCATTGGTTGTATTGGAGGCAGCGTTGGCGCAAAAGCCCATCGTTTGTTTTGACCAATCGGGTGGTGCGCCCGAACTCGTGGAGGATGATGCAGGATTTGTAGTGCCGTATTTAGATATAATACAAATGACAGAAAAAGTACTACAACTCATCGAAAAGCCCGATTTATGCTCCATAATGGGGGATAGAGCTTATGAAAAAGTTCTTCTCCGACACGAAATCAACACCAATGTAGAAAGGGTGATAAAAATAATTGAGAAGATACCGAATAAGCCCAATTTGTAAAAATATAGAACGATTCACGATGACGCTTGCCTTTACGCTTTGTTCGGTCAATTATCTGGCTCAAGCCCGTACTTTGGGCGACTCGCTCCGTCGTACCAATCCCCACATCAGATACGTGATAGGGCTGGTAGATAAACTCGATGCGATAGCCTTGCCCCTCGACAAATACCCCGACTATGAACTGCTCGAACTGCACCGCATAGGCATCAATGGCCTTGACCAAATGTGCGAGCATTATAACATCACCGAACTCAATACTGCCGTCAAACCTTATTTCTTTTCCTATTTTTTTAAGCATTTCCCTCAAATCCAAAATGTCATTTATTTTGACCCCGACATCATTGTCTATCAGCCGCTGACATCGCTCGAAGCATTGCTCCAAGAAAATGACATTATATTGACCCCACACATTACGACTCCGATAGATGATGACTGTTCGCCCTCCGAACTCGACCATCTCAATACCGGTATATTCAACTTAGGTTTTGTGGCATTGCACAAAAGCCCCGAAGCGGTAGCGTTCGTAAAATGGTGGGAAGAAAAACTATTTGACGAGTGCAAAATAGACCTTTGTAATGGCCTTTTTGTAGATCAACATTGGGTCAATTTTGCCCCTGTTTTTTGGAAAAACGTCCACATCGAAAAACACCCCGGCTGGAACGCCGCCTATTGGAATTTTCATGAACGTACCTTTACAGAACATAACGACGCACATGAGGTCAATGGGCAGCCATTGGTATTTTTTCATTACAGCGGCTACGACCCTGACAAACCCCAAGTGGTATCCAAGTACCAAAATCGCTTTACCTTCGACCAACGCCCCGATTTGCTGCCTCTGTTTGAGTTTTATCGGAGTGAGTTGTTGCGCAATCATCATGCGTATTATCGCAAATTCCCGTGTTACTATATCAAATCTACCCCCACCTACAAATACCAGCGTGTAAGGAAATGGTTGAAAAAACCGATTGAAAAAATCCTTCACTATCTTTGAGCATGATTTCTTTTGATTCAAATACCATTTTTTTTACAGTTTGTAGTAGCAGTCAGTATTCATTTGCGCAAGTCTTGAAAGATAGCTTGCCCTCAAATGCCTTGTTTAAAGTAGGGATTATTGGTGAAAATGTGCCTGCCGATGAGGGCGTTGTATCGGTAAATCGCTTAGATATTTCTCAGTGGGAGGCTATGCGACATCGCTACGACGACACTGCCTTGTCGGCTGCTGCCAAACCCTTTTTTGCAGAATATTTTTTTAAAAATGAAGATATAAAACAAGTAGTTTATTTCGACCCGACGATACAAGTTTTCGGTGATTTGGGATTTATCAATCAACAACTTCAAGACAACGATGTCATCATCACGCCTCGTATTGTGCGTCCGTTGGGTCAAACCCCTTATGGCGATGAGAAGCTATACCTCAATACAGGTATGTACGATTCGGGTTTTTGGGCCATGAAAAAAACAGAAAATTCTTCCAAACTTCTGCACTGGTGGCAAAAACGCATGACTGATCGGGGATATTTGGATTTATGTAAAGGCATGAACTACGACCAACTTTGGTTCAATTATTTTCCGATGATGTTTGAAAAGGTGCTGATTTATAAAAACATCGGCTGCAACGTAGCCCTACATAATCTCCACGAACGTATCCTCACTTACCAACAAGGGAAATGGTGGGTCAATACACTCGAACCTTTGTTGTTTTTCAATTTTAGAGAGTGTATCCACCCAACGCCTGCCGTATCAGAAATAGTACGAGTAGCAGGGGCAGGGAAGTTGTGTAGTCAATACATGGAAAAGTTGAAAATAAACTCGACTATCATTCCCCCTATTTTTTCGTTGTACCGTTGGGCCAACCCACCCATTTCTGCATGGCGCAAGCAATTAAAGCGTTTTTTGGAGTCATTTATAAAAAAGATTGATGAATTTCCTTTATACCATTAGGTAAATTTCTAAAGGTCGGGCAAGTGTTTTTTTGTACTTTTGCAAGAAGTATCACTTTCCTCAACAATCTGATCTTATACTTAAACCTTAGAGGTTTGAGAAAAGACAACGATGTAACCATCTGATAATCATAAGAAACATAAGAGGTTTTTTCGTAATTCAATTTTTAACGAGTATAAGATTTAATGAAAATATTTTTTGACCACCAAGCCTTTGTAGGGGCAAAATATGGAGGAATAGCACGGTACTTTTTTGAGTTGATGAAAGCAATGTCGCATAGGCAAGAGGTAGATTTTGAGCTTTCTGTAAAAATCACGAACAACGAATATCTCAAAGGGAGTCCATTTGGCAAATCGCTTCGGTATGATGCTTTCAGTAACAATCTCCGCCTCAATCAGATACTTTCTGTTGTGAATCGTATTTATAGCATCGCCCGACTTCGCAAACAAAACTTTGATATTTTTCACCCTACCTATTATCATACTTATTTCTTAAATCACATCGGGAGTAAGCCCATGGTATTGACTTTTCATGATGTATTGAGTGAAAAGTACAAGACGAGATTTCCTGTATTGGGCGAAGGGCTGACAGAAGTCAAACAAAAACTGCTACACCGTGCCGATGCCGTCATCGCTATATCGGAGGCTACCAAGCGTGGTATCTTAGAGTATTTTGAAGTAGATGAATCAAAGATAAAAGTCATACCTCTCGGCAATTATTTTTCTGGATTAGAGGGTGTCGTTCAACCAAATTTGCAACTCCCCCCCAGATATGTGCTTTTTGTAGGCAAGCGCGAGTATTACAAAAACTTTGAGCGGTTTTTTGAAGCAATGGTGCCTGTTCTCAAAAAAGATGATACGTTGAGCCTTGTTTGTGGAGGAGGAGGAGGCTTTACAGAGCAAGAAAAATATATGTTCTGCAGTAATGGCTTAGAAAAGCAAATTGTGTATCAATCAATCTTCGATGATACTACCTTGAGGCAATTGTATGCCAATGCGCAGGCGTTTGTTTTTCCATCATTGATGGAGGGTTTTGGATTGCCGATTTTGGAAGCCATGAGCAGCAACTGCCCCGTGATAGCCACCAAAGGAACCTCTTTCGACGAAATTGCGGCCGATGCTGCCGTTTATTTCGAGGCCGAAAATTCAGAAAGTATCAGAGAGGCCATCGAACGGGTAATTTATGATGCCGAATTACAAACACAAATGCGCCAAAAAGGTGCCCAAAGAGTACCCATATTTAAGCCCGAAACAACCTTACTTAAAACCTTGGAAGTTTATCAGAATTTGACGGTTTGATGAAATCTACCACACGTACTATAATTTACGACCGCGATGTAAGCGGGCATCATTTGGACTATCTGCAATTTTTGGTAGAATATGTCAAGAAAAGCCCTGACTATATAAGGGAAAAATTCATTTTTGCGTTGAGTTACCAAGCCCGACAACGGTTTGAAGAGGCCGAGCAGGAGGTACGTTTTCACTACATTGATGCCGACAAGCTACATAAACTGGAGCAAATGCAGAGCGTGCTGAAGCGAGCCGCCGCCGAAATGAAATATGTGGTTGATTTGGCAAATCAATACAAGGCTGAACGAGTTGTATTGATGCACTTAGATGCTTTTCAATATGAATTGGGTGCGGCTGATGCTCGACATCTCCACCTCAAATTTTCGGGGCTTTTGTTTCTGCCATTTCGCAAATATTATGAAGACGGCTCTACGTTCAAAGCTATCCTCAAACGAGAGTTGCGGGGCTGGCGCAAAAACCTACAGATCCAGTGGATGTTGCAAAACAAAAATTTGGAAAAGATTTTTTTTCTCAACGACAAGCAAGGAGTAGAAGAATACAATCAAAGATTTGATAATCGTTTTTTTTATCTCCCCGATCCCATTGCCACAGAGCCTTTCTCCACAGCACCTTTGCCCGAACTAAAACTAAAATATCAAGTAGCCAACGACCGATTTGTATTTCTGATTTATGGTCATTTGTCGGAGCGCAAAAATATTCCCCATATATTGGCAGCACTTTCGCATATTCCTTTGGAAATGCACTCCAAAATATGCCTGTTGATTTGTGGAGAACCCGAAAAAGGTTACGAGGCACCTTTAAAAGAAATGATTGAGAAGGCAGAAGAAAAGTATTCCGAGATAGCCTTTGTAAAGCACTTTCACTTTTTTGACCCGATTTGTACCAACGAAGTGTTCAAACTGACCGATGCCGTCTTGGTGCCTTATATTAATTTTTTCAGCTCAAGCAATATCCTCGGTTTGGCAGCCAAATATGGTAAGCCCCTCGTAGCCTCCAATTTGGGAGTAATGGGCTTTTTGGTCAATCAGTATCAATTGGGCTACACAGTATCACCCGACAGCCCTAAGGATATAGCTGCCGCCATGAAAACCCTATTCGAAAATCCAACATCACTTTCTATAGACGGTAGTAGCTATCTTCAAGATCACGCTGCTGATAGTTTTTGTGAAAAATTACTTTTCTAATGAAAACCTCACGCCGCACGTTTCTGTTTGGGAGCATCTCTATCCTTCTTTTGGTGGTTGTATTGGAGTTGATGGCACGTACAGCATTAGCTCTGTTGGGTTATCCTTTTTGGCAGCCTTCCAAGATGTTTTATCCAGAAGTGGAGGTCATCAAAAAACAAGAAATATCTCCTACTGATGGCTATTTCGATATTTTACTTTTGGGAGGATCGGCCATCAGCATGGATTTTGGATTTCATATCAATAAATCGCTCGATTCGTTGCTCAATCCCAAAGGCACTGCACCTAAAGTCCGTCTTCACAATGCGGCTATTCCTGCACATACATCGTTGGACAACTTGCTGAAGTATCAAAAACTTGCAGAGAAGAGATTTGACTTGGTGGTTTTTTATGAGGCCATCAACGAAAACCGCGCCAACAATATCCCACCGCAATATTTTCGAGAAGACTATCAACATATCGTTTGGTACAATGACTTGGCTTTGATAGAAAAACACCCCGAAGTCAATTGGACAGTACTGCCCTTTGTAGTGCATAAGAGCATAAAACTCATTACTGACAAAATAAATGGGGAAAAAAATGTAGCATTCAAACACATCAACCCAACTTATATCATGTACGGCGGGGAGATCAAAACAGCGAAACCCTACCGAAACAATATCGAGCAACTCATCAAAGAAACAAAAGCCCGCCACGAAAACCTGCTCCTTGTTACGTATGCGCTCTACGTGCCACCGAGTGTGAGAGGCAATGGAGGTTATACAGATTATCGAGATTTTGCAGGCTGTCAATTTCCCTCCCCCTTACATTTGTGGGGCGATCCTGTCAATGTAGAAAAAGGAGTAAAACAGCACAATCAAACCTTGCGTCAGCTTGCTACTCAGTACGAAGTGCCTCTGATGGATATGGATAGCCTTTTCCCACGTCGCAAAGAGTTTTATTGCGATTTGTGTCATTTGACAGAGGAAGGTAGCCGAGAGTATGCTCACAAATTGTATGAGTTCATGGAGCAAAACCATTTACTCACCTTTCCATCCGAGGAATCAAGTGTAAGATAAATCGAATTTCACTTTGAATTACAAAGTAAAAAAATCAACTTTGTAACGCAAAGTGAATTTTTGGACGATTAAATGAAGCAAACAAATCCCCACAGATTAGCTACACTCGATAGCCTTAGAGGTATAGCAGCAGTATCGGTAGTTCTTTTTCATCTTACGTTGCATCAACCCGATGCTCCCTTTCATCTTACTTGGGGTGTAACGGGCGTTGATTTATTTTTTATCATCAGTGGTTTTGTGATTTTGCTTACACTCCAGCGCACTCGTTCGGCCCAAGATTTTATCATTGCTCGCTTTTCGAGATTGTATCCCGTGTATTGGTCTGCCGTAACCTTCACAGCCCTATGTATGCTTCTGGGGAGTATTTGGGGGTATAGCGATGTATCGAATGATGAGTATTGGGCCAATATGACCATGTTTCAGCATTATTTTGGGGTTCGAGATTTAGACGAATCCTATTGGACACTCCTGGTCGAAATGCTTTTTTATGGTTTGATGTTACTTTGTTTTTTAGCAAAGCAACTTGGTAATATTGAAAAAATTGGGTGTATAGCAGTCCTTTTTCAAATTTTGGTGCATACATTGCTCAAACAGCATTTGCCCACAGTTTGTGAATCGTTGCACTGGGGTTTTCCAATCCTCAATCATTTGCAGCTATTTTGGGCCGGTATTTTGTTTTATAAAATATTTACGGAAGGCCAAACCATAGCTCGTTGGATAGGGCTTTTTGTAAGTTTTATTACAACACTACTGTTGTTTGAGCAAAGTGGCCGTAGTTTTTTATTTATTTCTTTTGAAGGATACTTATTGACGACCACGCTCTACTATGTGCTTTTTGGCTTGTTTGTGGGTGGTCGCTTAGAGTGGATCAACAATCGAGTTACTCTTTTCTTTGGGGCGATTTCTTACAGCCTTTATGTGATTCACCATTATTTTCTCAATGGTTTTCAAACGATTTTGCAGCAGCAATGGGGGTGGTCATTTTGGCCCTCTGCGGTTTTTGCTTTGGTGAGTGCGCTAATTATTGCTACTTTTATCACCAATTTTATTGAAAAGCCTGCTTTAAAATTCATACGAAGTCGCTATTTCAAGTCTTCAAAAGCACCAGAAATAGTTGAACAGTACTCAAAAAATAGCTACTAATTTTTTATAAAAAGTGAATCGAAAATTGAGCGTAGTCATACCCGCCTACAATGAAGAAAAGACAATCCAGACAGTATTGAAGGCAGTAACTGAGGTCAAATTGATTGGAGGTTTTGAAAAGGAAATCATCGTGGTCAATGATTGTTCGAGGGACAATACCGAAAAAGAAATCATCAACTTTCAAATGGCTTATCCACAAGCCGGAGTGGTGTATTTTAAACATGAGGTAAACAAAGGCAAAGGGGCGGCATTGCATACGGGTATTCGTCATGCTACTGGCAGCTATGTGGTGATTCAAGATGCCGACCTCGAATACGACCCCAATGAGTTTAACATACTGCTTCAGCCCGTAGTAGATGGCCATGCCGATGTAGTGTATGGCTCGCGATTTATGGGAGGAAAGGCACATCGTATTTTGTTTTTTTGGCATTCGATTGGCAACAAATTCTTGACGTTTTTGAGCAATATGTTCAACAACCTCAACCTGACCGACATGGAAACCTGCTACAAGCTTTTCAAACGCGAAATGCTTCAATCGCTCAAATTGGAAGAGAAGCGTTTTGGTTTTGAGCCGGAAGTTACGGCCAAGATAGCGCGTATCGAAGGAGTACGAATCTACGAAGTGGGCGTGTCGTACTATGGGCGTACTTATGCCGAAGGCAAAAAAATCAACTGGAAAGACGGATTCAGGGCTATTTATTGCATTTTTCGCTATGGATTGTTTGAATAAACCCTAAGAGACGCAATGGCAGACGATTTAAAATATTATTGGCAGGCATTGGGTATCAATATGCTTTGGAACTCTTACCCCATTATTTTCATCTTGCGCGATGGGTTTGGGATTGGGCCAAGTGGCAGTACATTTACGATTTTGTATTGGGGCGTAGGTATTCTTTTGATGATGCCCTTCAATATATTTCGCCCGCTGTACTTACCCAATAAAATGCTTTTTATATGCTGGTTCTCATTTATTGTGTTGGGTTGGGTGTATTATAAGTACTATCCAAGTCTGGGAGGTGCTGCCGAGCCTATTCGCGAAATACTCACATACGTTATTCCATTAGTGTTTTTGTTTGCGGCGATGTATTATCCCAACGAAAAAACCCGCATCATTTTAATCGTGATGGTATTTTATTCGGTGGTGGCCAGTGCCGGGCTTTTGTACAGTTTGAGTAAAGACCCCTATTGGACATTTGGAGAGCGGGCAGCTATCAAATTTGCAGCCAACACCCAAAATAGTAACCCCCATGCTTACGCCAACAATGCCCTCTGTGGGGTGTTAGCTTCGGTGATAGTAGCAGCACGAGTCAAAAATATTTTGGGTAAAGTTTTTTATTACTTGATTGCTATTTTTTCGTTGGGGGTATTGATCTTGGCTCGTACCAACATCAGCATACTTGGTTTAGGGGTTATGGTATTGATTTATTTGTTTTTGAATGGTCGTGCGGCAGTATCGGCTCTTTTTTCTGTCAAGACACTGTCTGTAATAGCAGTAGTCTATGGTATTATAGCATTTGTTTTAGCCCAATTTTGGTACGCCACTTACGCTCTTCAAGTATATTTTGATGCTTTGATGTCACGGTTTGGTAAAGTACTTTATACAGTGGCTGGTGTGCAAGTAAACGAACAGTCCGCTGAAATAGACTATTCCTCTGTCAATAGAGTTTATAGCTTCAAATACGTATTCGAGATATTTTTAGGAGAAGGTAGCTGGGGGACAATCCTGTTTGGCGAAGGCTACAAAGCCCAGTTTTTTGATGTGCCTGCCTTAGAAGCACTCGTCAATCAAGGGGTATTGGGCTTTGTACTTTTCAATAGCTTCTTTTTGGTGATGGGGATTATTGCGGTACAGCAGTTTTTCAAACCTGCCAGCGATTTGTCGTTGTTTATGGCCTATTTTTCTATCATTGTCCTGATTGCCTTGTTTTCGGGTGCCCGTCCGATAGATTTAAGTATGTGGCTGGTATATGTATTTTATATTCGGTTTTTTGGTATTTATTTTACTCCTTCTCAGTCCCAACTCTCTACCTCCCCCAAAATGCAGCCTACTGCGGCTTGATAGCGATGATGACTTGGCTTGAAAAAATGCTTACCAACCGCTATTCGTTAGTCGGTCTTTTGGTTTTTTTGATGGCAAGTAGTCTGATAGTGCCGCAGGTACTGGGCGAAGACCCCGGTTTTGGGCTGGCAGTATGGAATCAAATGCTGAAAGGGGGGATATTCAACACCTTTCAAGTACCCTCTGCTTCCAATATCGCTACCGACGATGTCCTTTTCTTGACTTGGTGGACTCCCGGTCAGTATATGCTCCCCGGTGTATTGAGTGAGTTTCTGAATCTGTCATTGGGGTACTCCGGCCTCATTATTACGCTTATCTTTTCGATTTTGGGGCTTTGGGGTTGGAAAAAAGTGTACGAATACTTAGAGTTTGACAGAACAACCGTAGCTCTCTGCCTTTTTTTGATAACCACCTCCCGCCTTTTTACCATCAATTTTTTGAATTATACCGGAGGCGAATTGTTGCTATTCGGTAGCCAACCATGGACGATATGGGTTTTGCTACGGTACCATCGTCGGTATTTTTTGCTTTTTGGGGTGTTGTTGGTATTATCGTTGGTTTCGTTTTTTTTCAAATCGGCTTATACCATTGGCTTGGCGGCATTGGGTGGCTGTGCCGGACTACAATGGCTCAACGAGTGGAAACATCAAAAAAAATGGATTAATCCCCCTTTTTGGACGTTGGTGGCGGTGGCGGCTTGTTTTGTTTGTTATTTCCTGATTACACAGTGGGGCTTTGTCCAACTTGGTACAAGTCCGATAAGCAGTACATCGCAGCCTTTCAAAATCGTATGGGAGTCTTTTGAGATTTTGACATATCCACTTACTCACTGGTATAGTATTTGTGAAATCTTCGCCCAATGGCGTATGCGCTATGAATTGGCTTCGGTCTATTATTGGGGCTATTATTTATTGTTAATATTGGGGTTGTTGAGTATGATTTATGTTTTTTTGAAAACGCAACATATCAAAGCGAAGTGGATTTTTACCGGATTTTATGTAGTGTATTGTGGGGCTTTTTTATTACTCTATAACAAAGGTGCGGACATTTCGATAGAGTACCGTCATACCAAAACGGTAGCTTATTTGTTTTTGCCGATGCTCGTATCTTTTCTGAAAACGCCCCAATGGTCTCTCAAAATCGCCTTTATGCTTTTGTGGCTGTTGAATACGGGTTATGGTTTAGGAGCATTTGTTTACAAAAAATTTGAAACCAATCGTCAAAGTGCCGTAGGGGAGTCTGGTTTTTCGCTGCGAGATAGTGGTAAGGAAGATATTGAAATGGTGCATCATTTGGACAAACCCGACCATATTTTGTATTTTACTTCAGGCTCGCTCAATGTAGAGGCCAAACAAGCACGAAAAATCGTAGGGAGTATTGATTTGAATTTTGCTCAAAGTTGTGGGTTTGCACATCGTCAGTATCAAGGCAAAGGAGAGAAGCTCT
This sequence comes from Runella sp., assembly GCA_046294665.1. Lineage (GTDB taxonomy): Bacteria > Bacteroidota > Bacteroidia > Cytophagales > Spirosomataceae > Runella. Next base: position 8,405 of record JBKBKL010000045.1, on the reverse strand, counting down.
ATGCTTTTCTTCATAAAGGATACACACAACTTACGGCCAATCCTACATTGGAGCATCAATTTCCGGCCTACACGTTTAGGCTCATAAAACAAACTTCACAGTATGCCATTTATGAAGGGCAATAAAAAAGCCCCAACAGAAGTATGTTTGTTGGGGCTAAAGGGATAAAGAGTGAAATTTTTACTTCCCGAAATTTTCTTCGGCTTTGTTCCAGTCCACTACATTCCAGAAAGCATCTACATAATCGGGGCGTTTGTTCTGGTATTTGAGATAATAAGCGTGTTCCCAAACGTCCAATCCAATAATGGGCGTACCCTTCACTTCGGCAATGTCCATGAGAGGATTGTCTTGATTGGGAGTAGAAGTAATGGCTACGCTCCCTTCGGCAGTTTTGATAAGCCAAGCCCAGCCTGACCCAAAACGCCCCAGAGCGGCTTTTTTAAACTCATCTTTGAAAGCGTCAAATGAACCAAATTTCGCATTGATAGCCTCGGCCAAATGGCCTACGGGCTGGCCGCCGCCATTGGGGGAGAGGATATTCCAGAAGAAAGTATGGTTCCAGTGACCGCCGCCATTGTTGCGCACTGCCGGCGAAATAGCCCCCGCATTGGCTACCAATTCTTCGATAGTTTTGCCTTCGTGGGCTGTACCAGCGATAGCGTTGTTGAGGTTGGTTACGTAGGTGTTATGATGGCGGCCATGGTGTATTTCCATGGTCATTTGGTCAAAATGAGGTTCCAAAGCATCGGAAGCATAAGGGAGAGGAGCTAATGTGAAAGTCATAGTGTTGATTGTTTTTAAGTTTTTATAGTAGCACTTTCAAAACACCATGCCACGGATTTATGTTCGCAATTTTTGAAAAAAAATCTTGAGTAACTGTGTAATGTTTTCCTCCAACACCCCCTTTTTGACTATTGTTTTGGGGTGAAGTAAGGTAGGTTTTACCATAGAGTAGCCTCGTTTTTCGTCAGAAGCCCCATAGACAATACGTCCGATTTGTGCCCAATACAACGCCCCCGCACACATGGCACAAGGCTCAAGCGTAACATAAAGCGTACAGTCGCGCAGGTATTTGCTCCCCAAATAATGGGCCGCAGCCGTGATGGCCAAAATTTCGGCATGGGCTGTTACGTCGGTCAAGTGTTCGGTCTGATTGTGTGCTTTAGCAATGATTCGATCACGGCACACCACTACCGCCCCCACAGGAATCTCCCCCGCTTGGGCGGCTGCTTCTGCCTCATAAATGGCAAGTTGCATAAAATATTCGTCCGAAAATAGAGCGTAAGATTCCACGTCTTGTTGTAGCTATAAATACAAAGGTAAAAAACAAAAGAGGATACAGCCCATCGGTTTGTATCCTCTTTTTGAAGTGAATGAAACTTGGACTAAGCAATCATCAACCCTTGTTCTTCTTCGAGATATTCGAGTAAACTCTCAAAGGTTGTCAGTTTTTTGTAGTCTTCATCAGGAATCCGTAGGCCAAACTCTTTCTCAAGTTTCATCATCAAATCTACAGTATCAAGGCTATCAAAACCTAAATCTTTGACAAAATGGGCTTGATTGGTGATGGCTTCTCTCTCTACGCCAAAGTCTTCTAAAATGCTTAAAATACGTTCTTTCATGGCACTGAATGTTTAAAGTGGTATTGGTGATATACAAAAAGTTTAACGCCAAAAAACAATCAAAAATTTCATCAATTCATATAAAAATAAACTTAGGCTATCTCCCGAAGATCCAAAATACGAAAAGAAGGATTGAGAGTCAGATTTTTCACTCTTTGAAAGGCTTCGCCAAAAAATCTGTACCTTTGCAGCCTTATTTTTGAGGACTTGAATGTATCACTAAGGGATAGCTGTAATGATGAACTACAAAGAATACAAAGGCTTAGATTATGCCCAAGTGGGGGCAGAGATGCTACAATTTTGGAAAGAAAACCACATTTTTGAGCAGTCTATCGCAGTAAGAGAAGGGGCACCGAGTTTTACCTTTTATGAAGGCCCGCCCTCGGCCAATGGCACACCCGGTATTCACCACGTCATGGCGCGGACTATCAAAGATATTTTTTGTCGCTACAAAACCCTGCGTGGCTACCAAGTAAAACGCAAAGGGGGCTGGGACACCCATGGGCTGCCTATTGAGCTTCAAGTAGAAAAAGAACTGGGCATCAAAAAAGATGATATAGGGGTCAAAATCAGCGTAGAAGAATATAACCAAAAGTGCCGCGAAGCTGTGATGCGCTACACTGACCTTTGGCAAGACATGACCGACAAAATGGGGTACTGGGTGGACATGAACGACCCCTACATTACCTACAAAAACGAGTACATCGAAAGTCTGTGGTGGCTCTTGAAGCAACTTTATGAAAAAGACCTCCTTTACAAAGGCTACACGATTCAGCCTTATTCGCCAGCTGCTGGTACAGGGCTAAGTTCGCACGAATTGAACCAGCCCGGTACTTACAAAGAGGTAAAAGATACCAGTATAGTCGCTCAATTTAAAGTCAAACTAACTGGAAAATCGGGCTACCTTTTCGATGTAGCCAATAGCGACAATATTTACATTTTGGCTTGGACGACTACCCCGTGGACATTGCCCGCCAACTCGGCCTTGACCGTAGGCAAAGACATAGATTATGTACTCATCAAAACCTTCAATCCTTATACTTATTTGCCAATCAATGTGGTGCTTGCCAAAAATTTGGTAGGACGGTGGTTCAACGACAAAGGGAAAGATGGTGATTTTGCCACTTACAAAGATGGCGATAAGGTGATTCCATGGAAAATTTTGATGGAATTGAAGGGAGAACATCTTGAAGGGATTGAATACGAACAGTTGCTACCTTACATACAGCCACTACAAGACGCTGACAAAGCCTTCAGAGTGATTTTGGGCGATTTCGTAACCACCGAAGATGGTACGGGCATAGTGCATACCTCACCAACATTCGGGGCGGACGACTTTCGGGTGGCCAAAGCCAATGGTGTCCCCCCCATCATGGTACGCGACGAAACAGGCAAGGAAGTCCCTATCGTAGATCGTACAGGGCGTTTTGTAAAAGAAATGGGAGAGTTTGGAGGTAAATTTGTCAAAGAACAATATTACTCTGATGAACAGCAAAATGACCCTAATTTTAAACCTACCGACGTACTGATAGCCATCAAACTGAAAGAAGAAAACAAGGCGTTTCGGGTCGAAAAATATGAGCATACTTACCCGCATTGTTGGCGTACCGATAAGCCTATATTGTACTATCCGCTGGATAGCTGGTTTATTGCCACTACCAAAAAGAAAGAACGACTCGTAGAACTCAACAAAACCATCAACTGGCAGCCCGAAAGTACGGGTACGGGGCGTTTTGGCAACTGGCTCGAAAACTTGGTGGACTGGAACCTCTCACGCTCTCGCTACTGGGGTACGCCTCTGCCTATCTGGCGCAGCGACGACGGCCAAGAAAAGTGCATCGGAAGTGTAAAAGAATTAATCCAAGAACTCCAAAAGGCCAATGATAGTGGAATGTTGAGCCTCGAAGAAGTCGAAAAAAATAATGCTTTCATTCAATCATACCATCATTCAACGTTCGATTTACACCGACCTTATGTTGATGAAATCTTTTTGGTTTCAGAAACAGGCAAGCCCATGTACCGCGAACCTGATTTGATAGATGTTTGGTTCGATTCGGGTGCCATGCCCTACGCACAGTGGCATTATCCTTTTTCAAAAACAAGCTTAGAAAACGTATATCCTGCCGATTTTATCTCCGAAGGGGTGGACCAAACACGTGGCTGGTTCTTTACGCTCCATGCCATTGCTGGTTTGCTTTTTGATTCGGTAGCTTTCAAAAATGTAGTTTCGACGGGGTTGGTGTTAGACAAAAATGGCAACAAAATGTCGAAACGACTCGGCAACGCCATAAATCCTTTTGAAACCCTCGCCAAATACGGCCCAGATGCTACCCGATGGTACATGATTACGAACGCCGAGCCGTGGGACAACCTCAAATTCAATCTCGACGGTGTGGTCGAGGTGCAGCGCAAATTTTTTGGTACGTTGTTCAACACCTACAATTTCTTTGCATTGTATGCCAATTTGGACAACTATAAAATCGAACAATTTGACCGAGTCCCAAAAGAACATTTGACCGAACTCGACCGCTGGATTATCTCCCGTATCTATACTTTAGTCAAAGAAGTGGGAGAAGCCTATGACGACTACAATCCCACCAAAGCAGGCCGTCTGATACAAGATTTTGTGTGCGACGACCTCTCCAACTGGTATGTGCGCCTCAACAGAAGACGCTTTTGGAAAACTCCTCAAACGCCCAATGGACAATCAACCATCACGCCATTGGAAAGTAGGGCTGCTTTTGAAACCCTCCAGCACGCCCTCTGTGCCGTAGCGCAGTTGATGAGTCCGATTGCCCCGTTTTTTGCCGATTGGCTCTATCGCAATATGACCCAACATATCAGAGAAGAATCTATCCAAAAAAATACCCCCTTTCGCCACGAATCGGTGCATTTTACCGATTGGCATACCTTCGACCCAAACTGGATTGATACTGATTTGGAGCAATCCATGAAACTGGCGCAAGACGTATGCTCCTTGGTACATTCGCTCCGCAAAGCCCACAAAATCAAGGTACGTCAGCCATTGACCAAAATCTTGATTCCGGTGCTTTCGGCCAACACGCGCCAGCAAATCGAACGTACAGCGGCTATCATTATGTCGGAGGTCAATGTCAAAGCCGTAGAGTTTGTAGATGACGATAGTGGTATTTTGAAGAAAAAAATCAAACCCAATTTCAAAGTTCTTGGTCCCAAATACGGCAAGGATATGAAAGCCGTGGCGGAGTTTATCAATAGCCTAAGTGCCGACCAAATCAAAGCGTTGGAAACAACAGGTACGTTGCAGACTGATGCTCCTATCGCCTCTTTTACGCATCTGCTGCTCGAAGATGTCGAAATCATCGCCGAAGATGTACCGGGCTGGCTGGTGGCAAGTCAAGGAAATCTGACAGTAGCACTCGACATCACCATCACCGATGACCTACGCCGCGAGGGCATTGCCCGCGACGTGGTCAATCGTATCCAAAATCTTCGCAAAGACATGGGTTTTGAAGTAGTGGATAAAATCAACATCAAAATAGAAAACAACGATGCAGATTTGGCAGAAGCCATCAAAGCCAATCAACAGTACATTTCTCAAGAAGTACAGGCGTTGTCGTTAGAAGTAGTTGGACAACTCGAAGGTACAGTCAATGAAATGGAAATGGACGAGCTTTTGCTACGTTTGGAAATAGAAAAAGCCTAACTCATTCAACAAAAAAGCCCATTCTGAAAATGGGCTTTTTTGTTAGTATTCATCTTCGTTAAAGAAAAAGTCATCTTTGGTGGGATAGTCGGGCCAAATTTCTTCGATACTTTCATAAGGCTGGCCGTCGTCCTCAAGTTCTTGTAGATTTTCGACGACTTCCAAAGGTGCCCCTGTCCGAATCGCAAAGTCAATCAACTCGTCTTTGGTAGCCGGCCAAGGCGCATCTTCTAAATAGGAGGCTAATTCGAGTGTCCAATACATACTTTTTTGTCACGTTTAATGGTTCAAAAATTCAATTTAAAATAGCTCAAAACTTGCTTTGCAAACGCTTCTTTTCCGAAAAATGTTGCGAAGGATAGCATTTTTTTTGAACTTGTCAATATTTTTTTTTAACACTCTGATTGTCAATATTTTACTTTTATTCCGTGATACGTCGTTTGTTCTTCATAATCTTTGCGTAACGGGTGGCCTTCCCAGTCGTTGGGCAAAAGAATACGACGTAAATCAGGGTGGGCTTCAAAACAAACGCCCACCAAGTCGAACGCCTCGCGCTCGTGCCAGTCGGCGGTACGCCAAATCGTGCTTACAGTAGGAACAAAAGCCCCCAAAGCTCGCGAAACGGTCGTTTTCAACACCAAGTTGTGTTCATAAACCAACGACGACAAATGATATATCACTTCTAATGTATCTTTTTCGGGGCCGTTGTCAATGGCCGTTAGGCAAGCCAAATAGTCAAAATAAAGCCGCTCATCATCGCGTAGGAACTGGCAGAGAGTCGGGAGGTATTCTGGCTTGACCTCAATCTGTGGTTGCAATGCTTGTGCGTTTTTGACTTCCAAGGAGGTAATGTCAAGTCGGAGTTGTAAATACTCAAAAATCTCATCAAAAGTCATTAATCTGGAGTTTAGGGGTCTATTTCGAGCAATAATTTGGGAGCTAACGGCTGTTCATTACGTATTTTTTCTTGAAGTTTCAGAAACCCGCCTATCAATGCTTCGGGGCGAGGGGGGCAGCCGGGTACATAGACATCTACAGGTATGATTCTATCCACGCCTTTTACTACGTGGTATCCATGCTCCCAGTAGGGACCGCCGCAGTTGGAGCAGCTACCCATCGAAATCACGTAGCGAGGTTCGGGCATTTGCTCGTAGAGCCGCCTGATGCGGTCGGCCATTTTGAAAGTAACCGTGCCGGCTACTATCATCACATCAGACTGACGGGGCGAAGGGCGCGGAAAAATCCCGAAACGTTCTAAATCGTAATTGGAGGCATAAGTAGCCATCATTTCGATAGCACAGCACGCCAACCCAAACCCCATAGGCCATAGCGACGACAGCCGCGACCAGTTGAGGAGGTCTTCGACATTGGTCAAAATTACTCCTCCTTGCCCAGTTTTAAGTCGGTTTTCTTGTGATGTCATTGTCAGATTTTTTTATACTTAAACCTCATAGGTTTGTAAAAAATTAGATATATAACCCATTGATTATCATAAGAAACATATCAGGTTTTTTCGCAAATCAATTTTGAACGAATATAATTAGAAAACCCCAAACGAAGAAAAGAAGTTTATCCGTATTGTTTGAGAAAAGCTATGATAGCCTTTGTTACGGCTTCGGGTTCTTCGATACTGGAGGAGTGTCCCGCACCTGGTATGATGACCAGCTTAGAACAGGCAATATTCTTTTGTATCGTTTTGGATTTTTCGGGGACGGTGGCTACGTCTTGGTCGCCTACAATAATGAGTGTAGGGCATTTGATGTTTTTGAGTTCGTCCAAAACTCCCCTTCGATTGATGACCCCTTCTACGGCTTTCGTGATGCCCTTGCGGTGGTTGGATTTGAAGGCTTTTTCGCAAGCCTTGAGAAGTTCACGGCGCGTGGAGTCGTTCAAAAACTTTTGCCCAAACATGATTTTTTTGACCGAATTCCACACGGGCCAATAGCCGATGTATTTTACGATATTGTTGAGCATACGATAGCGCGGTATATTTTCGGTGGGTTCGGGTTCGGCAGAAGTTTCGAGCAATACCAACCCCCGCACCAAATCGGGTCGTCGGGCGGCGAGGCGCATACCTACAAAGCCCCCCATCGAAAGCCCCACAAAAAAGCATGGGGCAATACCCAGTGTTTCGATAAGGGCTACGGCATCGGCATAGACGGTTTCCATGTCGTAGGCATCAGTAAGAGGCTGGCTGTTGCCTTGACCGCGATGGTCGTAAGCAATGGTTCGATAGTCGTTTTGTAGGGCATCTACTTGTTCATCGAACATTCGACAGCTCCATAGTAAGCCATGTGAAAATACGACTGCCGGGCGGGCTACATTGCCCTTGTCTTCATAGTAAATCTCGATTCCATTGGCGTTGAGGTATGACATAGTAGCTGAAGGTTTGAGGTAAAAAAGGAGGCTAAAATTAGAGGATAGTATCGTTTTCAACAACGATTTTTCTATTTTTTGAAGTATAAAACTTCGGTTCGACTCCCTGTCTTTCAGATAAATACTGCTCGTAATTGCCATAAAATTCAACCCGTTGAGCAATGGTGAGGTCATAAACCTGTGCTGCACCGAGTAGCAACTCACAACTTTCTCTGACAGCAAATCTACCGCCTTCTTGCCCCGTGATGTAGTCTGCCAGACTATTGGACACCACGTAGTTTTGAAACAGAGGATTGCCGCTGTGTCTTACCAAAATCCTAAGACCACATTTTTCGGCCACCGACAAATCGAGCGCATCGTCGAAGAAAAAGGCTACTTCCTCTGGCTTGAGGCCGTAGGTATCCATGAAATGTTGTAAGGCTTCGATTTTGTGTTTGATACGAAAATAACAAGCATGATAATGCTCGCGATTGACCAACTGAAAAGACATCAGATTGCGCTCACCCGAAATAACCAACGTATAGGGCAGTTGTTTTTTCCATAGCCACCACCCAAAACGCAGAAGGTTCGTGCCCATGGAGTCCACTTCGCTGAAGCTGCTGCTGCCATTTTCGTTTTTGGTACCGTCGTTGAACACCCCCGCCCAGTAAAATAAAAAAGCCGTGATTTTTTTAATTTTTTGAACAAAAATTTATGGTGAGGTAATAAATTTCCCGCCATGT